>DATJUD010000071.1:0-78955 GCA_035502695.1 Acidobacteriaceae bacterium | reverse complement strand
GGACTGTCGGGTCAGGCTACGGATATTGACATTCACGCCCGCGAGATTCTTCGCATCCGTGAAATTACCAATCGCTTGATGTCCAAGCACACCGGTCAGCCGATTGAACGGATTGAACGGGATGTAGAGCGCGACTTTATTATGAACGCGCCACAAGCCAAGGAATATGGCATCATTGACGAAATTATTGACAGGCCAAGGACGTAAACTGGGATCGAGCTCGAAAACGGGCAGGAACCGGTAGCAGTAAGGAGAAGCAATGATGAAGACACGCGCGGGTTCCGAAGATGTTCTGCGTTGTTCGTTCTGCCATAAATCGCAGGACGCGGTAGCCAAGCTGATTTCCTCGCCCAGCGATTATCCCAGGGCTTATATCTGCGACGAATGCGTTGCTGTCTGCAACTCCATTCTGGAAGACGATAAGAACGAGGCACGCCCAGCCGCCGCTCCGGCACATTTGCCCAAGCCCCAGGAAGTGAAAGCCTTCATGGATGAATACGTGATTGGGCAGGAGACAACCAAGAAGAAGCTGGCTGTCGCCGTCTACAACCACTACAAGCGCATCCAGATGAACCGCGCCCGCACCAACGACGTGGAACTGACCAAGTCGAACATTCTCTTGATCGGTCCGACCGGCAGCGGCAAAACTCTGATGGCGCAGACCCTGGCGCGCACCCTGGACGTTCCTTTTGCCATCGTCGATGCAACCACCTTGACCGAAGCCGGGTATGTGGGCGAAGACGTCGAAAATATCATCCTCAAGCTATTACAGGCCGCCGATGGGGACGTGGCTCGTGCCCAGACCGGCATCATCTACATCGACGAAATCGACAAGATCGGCCGCAAGGATGAAAATCCTTCCATCACCCGCGATGTCTCCGGTGAGGGTGTGCAGCAGGCGCTGCTCAAGATTCTTGAAGGCACCGTCGCCAACGTTCCGCCGCAAGGGGGACGCAAGCATCCACACCAGGAGTTCACCCCGGTCGACACCACAAATATCCTCTTCATCTGTGGCGGCGCATTTGTAGGCCTGGAACGCGTCATTGGCCGCCGCGCCGGCAAAAAAGCATTGGGCTTCAAAGCCATCTCTGATCGTGAGGGGCAGCCTTCCACCGCCATTCCTTCGCTGCGCGATACCGAATTGCTCCGCCAGACTGAGCCGCAGGATCTGATCAAGTTCGGGTTGATTCCGGAGTTTGTCGGACGTCTGCCTGTGATTGGAATTCTGGACGAGCTGGATGAGGCTGCGCTGGTGGAGATTCTGGTGAAACCGCGCAATGCCATCATGAAGCAGTATCAGCGCATGTTCGAGTACGAAAACGTGCGTCTCACCTTCAGCCCGGAGGCGGTCGGAGCGATTGCACGCGAGGCCTTGCATCGCAAGGTGGGCGCTCGCGGTCTGCGCATGATCCTTGAGGAACTGATGCTCGACCTGATGTATCACCTGCCCAGCAACAAGAAGGTGCGCGAGATCGAGATCACGGCCGACATGGTCCAAAAGCGCGATCTTTCCGTCACCCTGCTGGAAAAAGCTGGATAGCGTTTTTACCCAACCCATTCGCGGAAAAACTTCAGGCCTGCAGCAACGCTGCAGGCCTGAAGTTTTTCGCCGTCTTCGTTTATGGCTCGAACTGAGTCGCGAACAGCATGTTCACCTTGTTTGCGTTGGTAAAGTTGGGGAAAGCTCCCGTTGTAGTTCCGGCCACAAAGGCGTGGTTTTGAGCATCGGTGGCGACGTAGACCAACGCGGAGGCGAATGATGTCCCCCACGGAATGTCGTACCCGGTGCCAAACTGCTGCAACCACACCGCCGCCCCGGACGAGTTCAGCTTGGCCACAAATACATCGTTGGTTGCCGCCGGATTCGTGCTGGAGAAGAACGGATGATACATGCTGCCAGCCATCACCACATTGCCAGCGGAGTCGACCGCCACATTGCCCGGAATACACGATTGCGATGCCCCAAATTTCTGCCGCCATTGTTGCGTGCCCGTACCATTCGCCAATTCGGCGACGGTACACTGGCTCCATCCGGAACTGGCGTCCAGTCCGCCGAGGAAGATGTCTCCCTGCGAATCCAGAGACACCTGCGTGTAAATCAGGTTTTGATAGCCATAGTGCGAAAACGTCACCGGCGCCTGCTGCCACTGGAACGTGCCATCGGTCCCGCTGAGTTTTGCAATCATGTACGTGGTGCCGCTGGTATTGCCTGTGCCCTGGAAATCGCCGACGACGACCACATTTCCGGAAGGGTCGGCGGATACGCCAGTGACAAAGTAATATACCCCGGCGGAGCTATTTCCCTGGGTCCACATTACTGCGCCCGTGGCACCTGCCAGCTTGCTCACGTAGCCAAGTTGAACCCGTCCGCCATTCGACCCCTTCACCACGTTCACGCCGCCAACAATCAGGTTTCCCTGGGGATCAACCGCCAGACTGGTCGCCTGACTGGGTCCATAGGATGCAAATTGCTGAATCCATTGGATTTGCCCCGACGAATTCAGCTTGATGACGACGCTCTGTTGGGGGCCGCTGTTGGTGAACCCGGAAAATGCTCCGTTAGTGAAGCCGGCAACATAAATGTTCCCCTGGGGATCGGTCGTAATCGCGTTCGGATAATCGCCCGCCCCGGTGCCAAACTGCTGCGTCCACACCAGTGTTCCGCTGGAATTGAACTTGGCGATCGCAAATTGGGACGAGCCGGTATTCGTGAATCCCGGAAAGGCGCCGTAGGTTTCATCCAGCACAATCACGTTGCCTTGCAGGTCAGTCGCGACACCATAGGCGGTATCGCCATTGCGGGAATGCGTGCCGACATAGCCAGTACCGTACTGTTGCAGCCAGCCCTGCGTGGAAGCTGCGGGAAAGGTCACCGAGTCCGCCGGAGCGGGCCCCACTGGGCCATACACGCTGCTGCTGCAGCCTGCCAGCCCTAGAAGCAACGGAACTACCAATACCGCTCGCGCGGCAGGTTTGGATAAAGGCCAATTGAGGGACATGTTCGTCGACCTCCAGAACATCACAGTAGCACGGAAATTCGACTTCCGACCCCGCAAAACGTCAACCAGGAACCTACCTGATTTTCATGGAATTTCACAGGTGTATCCTCGAATCAATCCGTAACCTTACGGACGGAGCAGCATCGAAAAAAGTATGCAAACCGCGGAAACTGTACAAACGACAACTCGGCAGCTTGGCAATTCTGACATGCAGATTACCGCCATCGGTTTTGGCGCCTGGGCCATTGGCGGCGGCGACTGGCAGTTTGGCTGGGGGTCGCAGGACGACAATGATTCCGTCGCTGCCATCCAGCGCGCGCTGGACCTTGGCATCAACTGGATCGACACCGCAGCGGTCTACGGACTCGGCCATTCTGAAGAAGTGGTGGCGCGTGCGCTCGAGGGCCGGCAACAGAAACCCTACATCTTCACCAAATGCTCGATGATCTGGAGCAAGAAATTCTGGCAGACCAAGGATCAGATTCATCGGAGCCTCAAGCGCGATTCCGTGCGCAACGAACTGGAGGCGAGCCTGCGCCGCCTGAAGTTGGACGTGATCGATCTCTACCAGATCCACTGGCCCGACCCGGAAGATGAAATCGAAGAAGGGTGGGAGACTCTGGCGAAGTTGAAGCAGGAGGGCAAAGTTCGTTACATTGGCGTTTCAAATTTTTCCGTCGCGCAGATGGAGCGCATCTCGAAGATCGCGCCGATTACGTCATTGCAGCCACCGTACTCCATGTTGAACCGCGGGGTTGAAAAGGAAATTCTCCCGTACTGCCAGCAGCACAACATTGGCGTCATCAACTACTCTCCCATGGTCTCGGGTCTGCTGACCGGCGCAATGACAAAGGAACGCGTAGCCCAGCTTCCGCAGGACGATTGGCGCCGCAACAACGCGAAATTTCAGGAGCCGCAACTGAGCCGCAACCTCAAGCTGGTCGAACTGCTGCGGGAAATTGGCAGCGCACATGGCCGCTCTCCCGGAGAAGTTGCGATTGCGTGGACCTTGCGTCATTTTGCAGTGACTGCGGCCATCATCGGCGCGCGCAATGCAAAGCAGGTGGATGGAATCATCGGTGCCGCAACCTTCCGGCTGCAGCCGGATGAAATTGCACGCATCGAAGATTTCCTCACGGCAAATCCAGTTACGGTCAAGCCGAACAAGTAAACCTCCGATTCGACTATCCTGTTGGCTATGCCTAAAGGTGTAACTGCGCCCGCGAAACCGAAAAGTTCTGAAACTGCGACGGTATCGTCAAGCCAACCTCGCAAATTGATCGGAGTTCATCTCTCAACCACCGGCGGAGTCGCCGGCGCCGTTCGGCGCGCCCCGGAAGTTGGCGCCAATACGCTGCAGATTTTTTCCTCCAGCCCGCGCATGTGGCGAGCGTCGAAAATCACTGCCGATCAAGCCAACGCCACCCGCGCCGCGCGAGAAGAACTGGGCATCGGTCCGCTGGTCATCCACACCAGCTACCTGGTGAACCTCTGCAGCCAGTCGGAGGAAGTCTGCGGAAAATCCGTGCAGGCGTTTCGCGGCGAAATTGAACGCGCGCTAGCCCTGGGCGCGGAATACCTCGTTGTCCATCCCGGCTCGTATCGCGGCATGACGCGAAAGCAGGGTCTGGAACTCGCTGCCAAATCCATCCAGAAGGCCATTGCCGGTCTGCCCTGGCAGCAAACGCCGTTTCATATCCTAATCGAAAATACTGCGGGCTCGGAGCATTCCCTCGGCGGCTCCTTCGACCAGGTTGCCGAACTTATCGAACATCTTCGTCCCTACGCTCCGGTAGCGGCATGCCTCGACACTTGCCATACCCACGTTTCCGGGTATGACATCGTCAGCGAGACCGGATGGACCGAAACCATGGCGCAGATTGAGAAGACGGTAGGCTTTGAAACCGTGCGCGTCTGGCACTGCAACGATGCCAAGGCAGATCGCGGCTCCAAACTCGACCGGCATGAGCATATCGGAGAAGGGAAGATTGGGCTGACTCCATTTCGCCGTCTGTTGCGCGAACCCAAGTTTTCCCACGCCGCATTCATCGCCGAAACGCCCGTCGATGCTCCCGGGGATGAAGAGCGCAACGTCCTCACTCTGCGCGGACTAGCCGGTTCGCTCGCACCGCGATGAACGGTCAGAGTCGGGGTAACAATGAAGGCGCGTGCTCCTCAAGTTTTTTTTCGTTCCGCCGTCCCATTTAGAATCAAACCAGTATGTCGAAAACCGAATCCAGCCAGCCATCTGCCCTTGCAGCGACGGATCGAGCGCCGCGCTATAGCCCTGCCGAAATAGAACCGCGTTGGCAGGCTTTGTGGGACGCACAGCCGGATTTGTATGCCGCCGAGCCGCCCACTCGCGGCAAGCAGAAATACTACGTGCTGGAAATGTTGCCGTATCCATCGGGCCAACTCCACATGGGGCACGTGCGCAACTATGCGATAGGTGACGCGCTGGCGCGGCATATGTGGATGCGCGGCTACAACGTGTTGCACCCCATGGGCTGGGATGCCTTCGGTTTGCCCGCCGAAAATGCGGCGCTCAAAAATAACACGCCGCCACGCGACTGGACCTTGGCCAACATCACCGCCATGCGCGGACAGATGAAACGCCTTGGCTTGAGTTATGACTGGCAACGCGAAATCACCACATGTCTGCCGGATTATTACCGATGGAACCAGTGGTTCTTTTTGAAGATGTATGAGCGCGGCCTGGCGTATCGCAAAAACAGCAAAGTGAACTGGTGTCCGCAATGTGCCACCGTGCTGGCGAATGAGCAGGTGGTGAACGGTTGCTGCTGGCGGCATGAGGAAACCATCGTCGAGCAGCGCGAGCTGGAGCAGTGGTTTTTTCGCATCACGAACTATGCCGACGAATTGCTGCGCGACCTGGATAAGCTGGATGGCTGGCCGGAAAAAGTTCGCACCATGCAGCGCAATTGGATCGACCGCAGCGATGGCGCCCTGGTCGACTTCACGGTAATCCCGAGAGATGAAGATCGCCGCGGGCCGCGTTATTCGCCGGTCAAGCTGAACCTGACTGAAACCCTGCTGGAGCCTGTGCCGGACCAACAAAAAATCAGCGTCTTTACTACGCGAATCGACACGATTTACGGTGTAACGTCGCTGCTGCTGGCGCCGGAGCATCCCTTGGTTGCGCAATTTTCCGTCGACCATCCCGAACTGAGAAAGAAAGTCGGGGAGTTATTGGAGGAGCAGAAAACTGCCAAGGAGAAGGGCGATTTAGCGGTGCTGGCGAAAGAGGGTGTCGCCACGGGCCGCTTCGCGACCAATCCTTTCACGCAGGAATCAGTTCCTATCTGGGTCGCCAACTACGTGTTAATGGATTACGGAACCGGCGCAGTCATGTCCGTGCCGGCGCATGATGAACGCGACTACGAATTCGCAAAAAAATTCAATTTGGAATTGAAGATTGTTGTCTTGCCGCGCCACGCCAACGAAGGCGAAAAGGGCAATGCGGAGCCGCTGCTGCCCTACACGCATGAAGATAGCCTGCTGCTCAACTCCGGTCCGTTTACCGGCCTGGGATGCGAGGAAGCGCAGCAACGGATGACGGCATTCGCGGAGCAGCATGGACATGGCAAGGCTTCCACGACGTTTCGCCTAAAGGATTGGGGCGTGAGTCGTCAGCGCTACTGGGGCACGCCAATCCCGATGATCTATTGCCAGAACGACGGCCTGGTGCCGGTGCCGGAAGATCAGCTCCCCGTGTTGTTGCCGGACAGCATCGCCATCACGCAGGAAGGCGGATCGCCACTGTCGCGCGTGCCGGAGTTTGCTCAGGTGAAGTGCCCGAAATGTGGCGCAATGGCTCGGCGCGAGACCGACACCATGGACACGTTTGTCGATTCGTCCTGGTATTTCTACCGCTACACCGATCCAAAGAATGCTCGCGCGCCATTTGACACAGACACAGTTGCATATTGGTTTCCGATTGATCAATACATCGGCGGCGTCGAACATGCCATTTTGCACTTGATCTATTCGCGCTTCTGGACGAAGATGATGCGCGATCTGGGACTGGTGAAAAACGATGAACCAGTCGAGCGATTATTTACGCAAGGCATGGTCATCAAGAATGGCGCGAAAATGTCGAAGTCCAAGGGAAACGTGGTTTCTCCGGATGACATGATCGCCGGCTATGGCGCCGATGCGACCCGCATGTATGCGCTGTTTGCCGCGCCGCCCGATCGCGACCTCGATTGGCAGGAAGATGGTGTAGCCGGAATCAGCCGATTCCTGTCGCGCGTGTACCGTTTCGCCATGCAAGCCATGCCGCGCGTGATTGCCGGCCGTTCGCAGTCGCTGCCGTCCACACTGAATCCGCTGGAGCGGCAATTGATGCGCAAATTGCATCAGACGATTCGCCGTCTGACGCAGGAGTTTGACGGCCGCTGGCATTTCAACACCTGCATCGCCGCCATTATGGAATTGGTGAACGAATTGACGGCGGACGAAAAGGCGATCGCCTCTGGCGTTGTTGCAGAGTCTGTCCTGTATGTGATTACGCGCAATCTGGTGTTAATGTTGCAAGCCTTCGCGCCGTATCTGGCCGCGGAACTGTGGTCGCAGATGGCGGAAGAAACTCCGCTGCTGCGCGCTGCATGGCCTGGGTATGACGAAGCATTGGCCGCTGAACACGTGCTCGAGGTCCCGGTTCAAATCAACGGAAAATTGCGCACCGTGGTTTCCGTGCCCGCAGGAAGTGACGGAGAATTGCTGCGCGCGACGGCTGAACAGGATCCGAAAATCCAGGCTGCGTTGGCAGGGAAAGAAATCGTCAAGGTTGTCCTGCTGCCTGGCAAGTTAGTCAATTTCGTCGTCCGCTAGAACGTTTTCCCTATGGGGATAGACCGAAGCAGGGATGTGGGCGCAGCTTTTCCGTTAAGAAAAACTGCACTGAGTTGAACTTGGAAAGTTCACAGTATTAGGGGAAATGCTCCAGGTTCGCGATTTCGGACAAAATGTCTCGGAGCTGCGCGCGATCTTCGAGAGGCGTCACCACCGAAGGCGAGAGAACATGCATGTTGAGGCAGGACAAATCGAGTTGCAATCTACATCCTCGCTCGCAGGGCAGCACGAACACATCCGCGGCACGCAGTCGTTTCTAGTGACGATCGCCCAGTGTTGGAAACGCCCGTCATTGTTGGGCTTGGAGTTGTTGTGGCGCTGGGCATTTGGAATTCCCGCGGCTGCCGTGCTGTGTTGGGAAGCGTACAGAATCCTTTCCTCCGTCTCTTTGGCCAGTACCGGCATCGCCAATTTTTCTCTGATCGATACGGTCACGGCGGCGCAGATTCTCTCGGCAACAGCCGATGTGCTGCTGCCGCCCATTCGTGAGGTTGCACGGTGGTTGTTGCCGCTGCTGGTTGTCGGGTGGGCCCTTGCTTCGGGCTTTGGCCGCTCCCTGATGCTGCGCCGATACGATGCTTCTCTGCGGTTTGCCCCATGGCTGATGGTCGGCTTGCAACTGCTTCGCATCCTGGTGTTGGGGGCGAGTTTCGCGCTTTGGTTCGTCGGGCTTCACTGGGCCGCGTGGAATTCGCTCAGCGGTCCAGAGCCAAGCTTGGTTTTCTACTTTGTTCAGGCAATCGCGCTTTCCTTTGGCATTTTCTTTGTCTGGGCGCTCGTCAGCTGGGTCTTCAGCATCGCACCGCTGCTGGCGCTGTTAGAAGGTACGGGAATGATTGCCAGCCTGCGCAACTCGCTGCGCTTTGGCCAAGGGTCGTTGCGCGGCCTTCGTTCCAAGCTGGTGGAGATCAATCTGGTCCTTGGCGTTGTGAAGGCGGCGTTGATTGTTTTGTCGATGGTCTTCTGCGCCACCCCAATTCCATTTAAAGAAGTCATCAATGGAACCGCGCTCTATGCGTGGTGGGCACTGGTCAGCGTAGGGTATTGCGTCGGATCGGATTTCTTTCAGGTCGCTCGAATCATCGGCTTCATGGAAATCTGGCGAGCCGCCAATCGGCCAGCTCAATCCGCGGAAATCTCAATGTCGACTGCGACCGCGGCGAACTAGGAAACCGCTGCGATACACTGGGCAATAACCCATGGAAACCAAGCAAACAGCCGAGCCCTCCACCATCGTCATCCTCGATTTTGGCTCTCAATACACGCAGTTGATCGCCCGTAGAATTCGTGAGCAGAACGTGTTTTCAGTCGTGCTTCCGTGTACTGCGCCGTTTGAGTCCATCCAGCAATTAAATCCCGCCGGTATCATCCTTTCCGGCGGTCCCAGCTCGGTGTATGACGCCGATGCACCGCCTGCGGATGCACGGGTGCTCTCCATGGACGCGCCTGTGTTGGGCATTTGTTATGGCTTGCACTTCATCCTGCATGAATTGGGCGGTAAAGTGCGCTCGGCGGACCGCCGCGAGTACGGTCATGCCGATGTCGAAGTGGTTTTGCCGACTGCGCTGTTTGAAGGCTTGCCGACCCAACTTCCCGTCTGGATGTCGCACGGCGATGAGGCGCTGCAGCTGCCCGAAGGCTTTTTGCTGACCGCGAAAACATCGAATGCGGTCGCTGGCATTGCCAACGAATCGCGTCGCATCTGGGCAGTGCAGTTTCATCCGGAAGTCCACCACACCCGCCAGGGCAAAGAACTGCTGCGGAATTTTCTTTTCAGCATTTGCAAAGTAGCACCCGACTGGACCCCCGAACATTTCATCCAGACCACAGTCGAGCGCATTCGAGCCCAGGTGGGCGATGGTCACGCCATTTGCGGATTATCCGGTGGCGTCGACTCATCCGTGGCCGCGGTGCTGGTGGACCGCGCGATCGGCGATCGCCTGACCTGCGTCTTTGTCAACAACGGAGTGCTGCGCAAAGATGAGTTTCGCAAGGTGCAGGAGAATCTGCGCGACAAGCTCGGACTCAACCTGGTCGCTGTCGATGCCAGTGAGCAATTTCTGTCACTGCTCGCCGGAGTCACCGATCCCGAAACAAAACGTAAAATCATCGGCAATGAATTCATCACGGTGTTCGATCAAGAGGCCCATCGCATTGCGCAGAAAGCCGGTTCTGTCGATTGGCTGGTCCAAGGCACGTTATATCCCGACGTGATTGAATCTTCTTCCGTGAAGGGACCGTCGCAGACCATCAAGAGTCACCACAACGTCGGCGGCCTGCCGGAGACGATGAAGTTGAAATTGATCGAGCCCTTGCGCGACCTATTCAAAGATGAGGTGCGCCGCATTGGCCGCGACCTGGGCATGCCGGAAGATATTCTGCAGCGACAGCCGTTCCCCGGGCCCGGTCTCGCCGTCCGCATTGTCGGCGAAGTCACTGCGGAACGCGTCGCCATTCTGCAGGAAGCCGACGAAATTGTCGTAGAGGAAATCAAAGCTGCCGGGCTCTACCGGCAAATCTGGCAATCGTTCGCAGTCTTGCTGCCGGTACGCAGCGTGGGTGTCATGGGCGATCAACGCACCTACGCGAACACCTGCGCGATTCGTGCCGTCACGTCGGAAGATGGCATGACCGCCGACTGGGTTCCGCTGCCGTATGAAGTTTTGAAGCGCATGTCGAGCCGCATTGTGAATGAGGTGAAGGGGATCAATCGCGTGGTCTACGACATTACATCTAAGCCGCCCGGCACCATCGAATGGGAGTAGCGATGCGCTCGCTAGGCCTCATCCTTGAGAAGATTATCGTCGGCTGAATCGATGGCTTCCAACTCATCCTCGTCGCTGACGTAGGGCAGTCCCGCTAAATCCTCTTCGATCAGAAGAAACTTGCGAATATAGCGCAGAGGTTCTTCGGAGATTGCCATTTCCTTCAGGTGGTATCGCCATGCATCCGCAATCACGGATCGTCGAATGTGGCCCTTCCGCTCCACCACTCGAATCGTGCCGTCTTTTGAGACCCTTGTAAAAGTGCTGGTGGGAACGACAAAAGTCATCTTGCTGCCCGGTCGCCAGAACGACTCGGCAAACTCGTGCGCGAACAGCAGGGAGTAGTAGCGCCGATGTTCTGACAGCGTCTTCACCGAGTCCAGAAAGCTGCTCCACGGCAATCCCAGGCGCAGCGTATACCACCTGCGGAATTCGAAACCGTTCGACTTGGCTTGACGAATCAAGGCACGTAACAGTTCGGCGCGCGTCATCGGCTACAGAGTAGAACATTACCGAGAGCGCGGGAAGACGAAAATAGGAGACCGAACATCACTTGCGTAACTCCTCGATCAAGGCCGAAACTGTTTATGTTCGTCCAACCCTTATGCTCTTGGTTCCTCTATCTCAGCCCCGCCAAATGTTCACCGACAAGTCCCATTGGTCAACTTACTTACGACCGTCGAGGATGCGCATATGGACGCTCGTTGTCCTGCTGTTCTATGTCGTGTCACCGACGTTTGCTGTAGTGAAAGCTCCCAATGGCACGGATACCGATCCTTTGAATCTGGAGCCGGACGTTCAGGCCGCGTATCAACACTTCTACAATCTCGACTACGCCACGGCGCAAACTATGTTCGAAAAAATTGCCGCCGAACACCCCACCGACCCCATGGCGACAGACTACGTCCTGAACAACGCCGTGTTTCGCGAGCTTTACCGGCTGGATTTGCTCGACACCACCCTCTATGTACAGGAGGGGTTTTTGTCGGGTAAGCATCCAGTGGTCGAAAACATGCAAGCCCGTGCTCACATCAACGCGCTGTATCAACATGCCGTCGATCTCAGCAATCGCCGCCTTGCAGCCAATCCAAATGACGCCGACGCGCTGTTTGCTCGCGGCTTCGCAACCAGCCTCGAGACTCTTTACATCGGCATGGTGGAGAAGAAATATGTCACTGCGTTGCACATGGCGTCGGCGTCGCGCAGAGATGACGATGCCGTTCTGAAACTCGACCCGAAGTACATCGATTGCTACCTGATTGTCGGCGTGCATGACTATGTGATGGGAAGCCTCGCATTCCCATTGAAAGTGCTGGCGGGGTTAGTGGGCATCCACGGTTCCAAGTCGAAGGGCCTGCAGGAACTGCGATGGGTGGGTCGCGACGGAATCATCAATTCTGTTTCCGCCCGGACCGCGCTCGCCATTTTTCTTCGCCGTGAGGCGCAATACGGCCAGGCGATCCAGGTCATCGACGGCCTGGCACATCAGTATCCGCACAATTTTCTGTTTGCCCTGGAACAGGCGAACCTCATGAAAGACTCCGGCGAGGGGATGCGCGCCGTTGCGGCCTACCAGACACTGCTGCAGAGGGCCACCGCGCCGGGCGGCTACTATCCTGACGCGCATCTTGAGATGGCATACTACGGCCTTGGCGAAGCTGCTCGGGGTCAGCGCCACGTTCAGGAAGCGGCCAGCGCCTATGAGAACGCGACCACCCAATCGACCGCGTCCCCCCTGATGAAGCGGCGGGCCCACTTGGCCGCTGGCGAAATGTTTGATCTGTTAGGCCAGCGCGCGCAGGCGAAACAGCAATATGACGCCGTTCTTGTGTTGGGAACCGATTCCGACCAGGCCGAGCGCGCCACCAAATACGAATCCAGCCCCTACCGAGGCAAATAGTTCGCTCAGGGTTCTCCCGATGGAACCATTCACTGGTCACCTGCGTATCTTCTCTAACAGGTCGACAACCAGCCCGCAAACTTCGAATGGTGCGGGCGATTGGAAGAGCGTATGGAGTCGACATTTTGCTGAACGGTGCACCACCCGGCACGGCTGGACTTTCACGCGGCTTTCCTGTAAGAAAAGCTGCATAACGTGACGGTTAGCCCAGGTTGCGTCACCGTGAACGGCTCTCATATCGCCCAAGGGGGGTAGCGTTATGTTTTGTCACCAATGTGGAAAGCCATTGCCGGCGTCGGCGAGTTTTTGTCCCAGTTGCGGCGCGCCTGCCACTAGCTCTGGATTTGCAGCCTCGCCGTTGCGCACCATGTATCGGCCGCAAGCCCAACGAATGATGGCCGGCGTTTGTGCTGCGTTTGCGCTCCGCTACCGCTGGGATTTGACAGCCACTCGCATCATCACCGTGCTGCTGGGCGTGCTGATTTTTCCAGTCATGGAAATCGCCTACGTGGTTGCATGGATGTTGATTCCGGAAGAAGTGCCGTTGGGAATGCAGGCGCCGTATGTCCCGCCTCCACCCCCGGTTCCTCCGGCCCCACCGTCGAATCCGCAGACATTTTAGGTCGAACTGTTTTTCCATCGACGACGTCGCCGAAAAAATCGGATTCTTCGACCGCGTCCGGCACGCTCGTCATGACCCTGCGACGGCCCTCAATGCTTCGCCATTTATAGTGGACATAAATGCGAAACGAGTCGCCGCTGCAGATTGAACACGATGGCGCCAGCTTATTTGCCCTCACGATGGGTTCCGGCCTAGACGTGGTTCTGCTCCATCCCACGCCCGCCCACCACGCCTTCTGGCTGCCGGTTGCCGAGCGGCTGGCCGACCGCTATCGCCTGACTCTCATCGATCTTCGAGGACACGGCCAATCGTCCGCTGGCAAAGGTACCATCACCATGGCTAGGCTGGCCGAGGATGTTCACGCCATCCTCGGGGCCCTCGGCATTCAGCGCGCAGCTTTTGTTGGTTGTTCCATCGGTACCTACACACTCTATGAATACTGGCGGCGTTTCCCTGAGCAAATGGCTGCGTTGGTGTGTACCTGTGGCAAGCCGCAACCGGACTCTGAAGCCAACCGCAACACTCGGCGCGAATCGATGCAAGCTGCACAGCAAGCAGGCGGACTAAAAAAATTCTTTGACCGCATGGCGGATACGCTGGTTGGCCCGACAGCGCGGCAGCATCATCCGGAGATCCAAACCGCAGCGCGCAACATGATGGACACCGTGTCCTTGCCGGCTATGCTGGCTGTACAGCAGGGCCTGATGGAGCGGCCGGACTCGGTGGCGACGCTTTCCACCATCAACGTTCCCATTTGTGTTGTGGCGGCTGGAGAAGACCAAAGCAGCACGCCGCCGGAAATGCGCGTGATTGCAGAGCAGGCTCCCGATGCGGAGTTTCATCTCGTCGAGAACGCCGGCCATTACGCTCCATTCGAGCAACAGGAAAGGTTTGCATCCCTGATTGGCGAATTTCTCGATCAAAAATACCAGCCGCACGCGACTTTCAACCCGACAAGGAAAGCCCTTTGAAAAAATCCTCTGCAAATCTTGTGCGCCCATTTCAGTACGGAGGCGCAAACGATCGCGAGTTGTTCTGCGACGGTGTTTCGTTGGCACGCTTGGTGCGCGAATACGGCACACCCCTCTACGTGTATTCGGCAAACAATATTCTCGATCGGGTTCGTATGTTTGCCGAGGCATTTTCCGGCATGCGCGCCACGCTTTGCTATTCGGTCAAAGCCAATCCTAATCTCTCAATTTTGCAAATGCTGGCGGGCACAGGCTCGGGGTTTGACATTGTGTCCGGCGGGGAACTGGAGCGAGTGCGACAGGCGGCGAAGCCCTCGCTTCCCAGGATCGTCTTCTCCGGCGTCGGCAAAACTGCCGCGGAAATGGATGCTGCACTGGCCGCGCGAATCCTCGTCTTCAACGTCGAAAGCCCGGCTGAGCTTGACCTGCTGGAGCAGCGTGCTCGCCACCTTCGCAAGCGCGCGCCCGTGGCCATGCGTGTCAATCCCGATGTGTTTGCCGCAACTCATCCTTACATTTCTACCGGCATGACCGCGCACAAGTTTGGTGTCGCCATCGGTGATGCAACCGCGCTCTATCAACGCGCGGCGCGAAGTTCCTATCTGGCTCCCACGGGTGTCAGTGTCCACATCGGATCGCAGATTCGCGTGACGGAACCGTTCGGGCAAGCGCTGCACCGAGTGATGGAGATGGTGCGCGAACTGAAATCGCTCCACGGCATTCGAATCCAGCACATCGACGCGGGAGGCGGTCTCGGCATTTCTTATGACGATCCTGCGCCAACCGGAAAAAATCGCAAAGACGTTCAGGCCTTCGACCCCATGGCTGCCGTTCGTGGGTATGCGCAGCATATTCGCGCCGCGCTTGCCGGCTTTGACGGCGATTTGTTGTTGGAACCGGGCCGCTTCATCATCGCCCAGGCAGGTGCGCTGCTGGCAACAGTGCTGTATACCAAGCACAATGGAGCGAAGACATTTGTCGTGACCGATGCTGCGATGAATGATCTGATTCGCCCCGCGCTCTACCAGGCCTACCATTCCATCGTGCCGCTTCGCCGCCGGGAAAAGCGCTCTTCTGTCGTGGTGGATGTGGTGGGTCCGATTTGTGAGACGGGAGATTTTTTTGCACGCGATCGCGAATTACCGGCGATCGACAGTGGCGACTCGATTGCGCTGCTCGATGCTGGAGCCTATGGGATGTCTCTCAGCTCCAACTACAATTCTCGTCCGCGAGCCGCGGAGGTTCTGGTCGAAGGCAATCGCCATCGCCTCATCCGTCGCCGGGAAACCGTGCGCGATATGTTTGTTACCGAGCGCAGCCTGCTCGAGTGATCATGCACGCGCAATAACCTATTGTCAGGGTCTAGTCGCTGGGGGTCGCCATCGGAATCTCCGAAGTCGCCATGGTGCGGATGGTATCCGTCGGTGCACCTTTGGGTCCAGTGGCTCCGCCGGACATATCCGAAATTCCCGCTGGACGCGAGGCGTATTCTCCGGCGTCCTGCTTCGGTCCCAGGCCCAACTTGATCAGGGCCCGCGAGTCCGGCGTGATCTTCGTTTGCCAGCCATTGTCGCTCTGGTATTTCACCATGGCCGCCTGCGTCTCCGCATCCCATTGGCCGGTCGGACTGCCGCTCAGGTAGTGCGCCTGAATCAGCGCCTCCTGAATTTCCGTTGCCCGCGAAGAATCCATCACACGTTGACCGGTAATGGTCGAGTGATGGTGCCTGGATCTGTAATGGTGAGAACTGTAACTGGTGTGATGCAGCGAGGCCCTACGGTAGCTGGAAGTCCGTGTCCGCTTTGTGCTTGTATGGCGCACATGGGCGTTCGTGTGTGCCCTTTTGGTCGACGTACTGGTGGACGACGCATAGGCCGTTCCAGCCAGACCCAAGGCCAGCACAAGTGTACCGACACAGCTCCGCACGTACATGAGGCGAGACATGAGCATAGTGTGAAAGTAACGCAATTCTAGACTCCTCGAACCTCTAAAGCAAATAAGATGCAACCAACCCGGGTGACGTGTACCTATTTGCATACATCAACAGAAAGAGGAGATGGCCTTCGCCAGCTCCTCCTTCTTGCAGTTAACTTCATGGCAATCAGTTACTTAGGCAAAATTTTGCAGGAGGTTACGGTAGTGTTCCTCCCACGTACTCATTGCCCATGCTGGGGTGTTGCGGATCAACCACCAGAAAAACCACGTCATCGCCCGGCTTCAGCTTCGACGCCATCTCCTGGAACTGCTCCACATTTGCAATGGGCTGGCGATTCATCTGCAGAATCACTTCACCCGGGGCTAGGCCCTGCAAGCCATCCGCAAACGAACCCGGCCGGATGCTGCGGATCAGAACACCTCCGGTGATACCAGCCTTTGAGGCCATGTCCGGCGGAACATTGCTGACTCCCATACCCAGCTTGGTGGTGCCATTCTCCTGCGGCCCGTTGGAGCTTCCGGACTGGGAGGTTCCATTGTTCAGAGCCGCCAACATTGCAGCGCGATTGGCAATGGTCACAGTGGTGGTCTCATGCTTGCCATTGTGAATATAGCCAATGGTTGCGGTTGAGCCCGGTTTCCTTCCGGCAATGTCATTGATCAGATCGTCGCCACCCTTGATGGGACGGCCATCGATGCTGATGATGATGTCACCCGGCTTCAGCCCGGCTTTGTCCGCAGGGAATCCAGGCTGGACGGAACTGATGATGACACCATTCTTGAAGCCGTAGACGTGGCCCACGGCGCTCGACATGACGGCCTGGAAGGTAATGCCGATGGATCCGCGCACCACCTTGTGCTCCGGTCCGATCAGCTGGTTGTAGACATTCGCGATCGTATTCGCCGGCATGGCGAAGCCAATGCCTTCGTTTCCAG
This sequence comes from Acidobacteriaceae bacterium, assembly GCA_035502695.1. Taxonomy (GTDB): domain Bacteria; phylum Acidobacteriota; class Terriglobia; order Terriglobales; family Acidobacteriaceae; genus JAKAAZ01. The sequence continues at coordinate 61,952 of DATJUD010000071.1, read as the reverse complement.
CAGACTGCGTATAGATGGCCGTGTTCATACCGATCACCTGGCCATCCATGTTGACTAACGGACCGCCGGAGTTACCCGGATTGATGGCTGCATCGGTCTGGATGAAATGCTGGAACTCTCCTGAGCCGAGCCCGCCTTCGCCCTGCAGCGAACGATTTTCAGAGGAGATAATGCCGGCAGTCACGGTCTGGTTCAGGCCGAACGGGCTGCCGATTGCCAATACCCAGTCGCCAATCTGCGTTCCCTCGGAGTTGCCCAGCTTCACCGTCGGCAGCGGGGTACCCACGTTGATCTTCAGGACAGCAATGTCGGTGGCCTTATCGGTTCCAACGACTGTGGCAGCATGTCCCTGGTCGCCGACCGGATCGGTCGTCAACTTGACCCAGATTTTGTCTGCCTTCTCAACGACGTGATTGTTGGTGATGATGTAGCCACGCGGATCGACAATAAAGCCGGAACCCAGCGCTTCACGCTCGCCACCATCCGGGCCTTCGCCTTCCGGACCCTGAGGACCGCCGAAGCCGAAGAAGTGGTTGAAGAAATCCTGCATGCCATTGTCGCCTTGACCCTGGCCCTGCTGTCCCTCTTGGCCCTCGCCCTGTCCATTGTCGTCCGGGCCTTGGAAGTTGCGTCCAGGAGAGTTCTTTGGGTAAGAAACGGTGTTGATATTCACGACAGCCGGTCCCACCTCTTTCGCAATTTTGGTGAAGGTGGTGGACAAATTGACTGGGTTAGGTATCTGCAGCGGTTGTGCGTCGGAGCTATCTACTTTCGCTTCTTTTCCATCTACGCCGTGGGCGACGACGGACCCGATCAGAATACCGGCAGACAGGGTCGCGAGAATTGCGAAAGTGAACCCTAAGCGGCGCGTGCGAAATTTATTAATCCAAACTTTCCAAATGTTCATGCTGTGTCGAACCTCGTTCTGTATGCGGTAGGAAACTTGGTGAAAGGGATACTAATAAATCAGTATACGGTTTCGTAGAAGACGCCCGCCATTTTGACGTCGCGCCCTAACAATATTGTTCAAATTGTTAGACGCATAATTTCGATAAACCGGAGCAGCTTTTCCTTCAAACGTTTGACTCACTACCGTCTGGCCTGTCGTCTATGTGCGAGCAGTTGCATGGTTCTGCAGAGTTCGCCGTCGCCAGCGGGGCAGAATCTCGGCCGTAACGATGCCGAGCAAAACCAGTATTGCTCCGATCCCTGGCCGAAACTTCAATTTTTCCTTCAGAACAAGAAATGCCGTCAACCAGGCGAACACCGGCTCCAAAGTCAAAATGACCGCGATATTGGCGGCTGGGATCACTTGCTGCGCCCAGGTCTGAACGCCGAAGGCTAACGCAGTAGCCAGCACACCCGCCACCAATAGGGAAATCGAAACCAACGGCTGTCGCAGAGCTCCTCCCGGGGCCATAAGTTGAGCTAGAGAATGCATCCCCACCGGTTCCATAATCAGCGCGCCAATCGTCAAAAAAAACATGGCGAAGCCGATCTGCAGCAGGATGAGCTGCTGAAAGCTCGCCCTCCCCGACGCGTGCGCCAGTGCGATGACGTACAGCGAAAACCCGACGGCGCAAAATAACGTCAGTAAATTCCCAAAGCCTTCTTTTCCACCCGCGGTGAACAGCGTCCTCCAGGGCGCATTTGCCGGCATGGTCAGCAATGCAACTCCGAGCAGCGCCACCACTGCGCCGGCCCACGCTGTCCATTCCGGTGTGTCGTGGCCCGGAGGTCGAATCCCTGGAATGGTGGCTAGGATCGGCACGATCACCACCACCAGCGCCGTAATGAAGGCCGAATTTGTCGCCGTCGTGTATACCAGTCCCTGCGTTTGGAAGACATATCCCAGCGCCAGGCTTGCTCCTGCAGCTGCTCCAAATATCCACGCTTCTCGAGTCAGATGGCGGAATTCTCTGCGATACATCAGCGCCAGGCAGGCAAAGGCAATCATCATGCGGATGGCATTGAACCACTGCGGCGGGACGACGTCAATTGCCACCTTGATCAGCACGAACATTGCGCCCCAAAGCATGACCACGGCCAACATCAGCAGATGCGCCATCGCATTTTGCGAAATTTTCTGCGAACCTGCGCCGGGCGTCATCGAAGCTTCATTCATAGGTTTGGAAGTAACGGGGTTTGCGACGTTCTTTATATTTCTGTCTGCGCCAGCGCCAGCAACAAAAGCAAAATTCTCCGCAGCGCTAGATCGCGTCCTGTTGCGTCAAACCACTCCTGCAGGCTGTGGATGCCGCCGCCACTTCCGCCACTGCCCAGGCTGATCGCTTCAACTCCAAGAGAGAGCGGAATGTTCGCGTCGGTGGAGGCAACGCCGGTGTGACTCTGGATCTGCAAATGTCGGTCGACCGCTTTCAATATAGTCAGAATGCGCGCATCGTCTGGTAGCGTAGCAGCGGGCCGTTCGCCGATGGGTTCAATGGAAAATTGGATCGGATTCGCCCGCGCGTTTCCGCCGGCTCCTTTGCCTCCACGGTTTGCCATCGCAACCGCAATTTCGACAGCCTCGTAGATGGCTTCTTCCAGTTGCGCCAGCATCTTTGCGTCCGTGGAGCGCGTATCGACGCGGGCTTCCGCTCGCTGCGGAATTGCATTGATGGAGGTACCGCCTTCGACGTGCCCAATATTCCACGTTGTCCTTGACGAGTTCGGCAGTTCAAGCCGGCCAATTTCCGCCAGCGCATTCGCCAACACCAGGATTGGATTTGGTGTGCCCGCATCTGTCCACGAATGGCCTCCCGGGCCCGTCACTGTAATTCGGAAACGCTTGCTGCCCAATCCCTGGGTGACGATGGTGTCAGTCCCGGCGCCATCCAGAATGACGGCGAAACGAATCCGCGTTGCAATGTGTGCTTCGCTGAAAATATGTCGCATGCCGCGCAGATTGCCTTCGCCTTCTTCACCGACATTGCACGCAAACAGAATGTCACTGGCCGGCTTCAATCCGGCGGCGCGCATGCCGGCTGCAATGCCCAGCAGCGCCGTGATGCCGGCGCAATTATCGCTTGCCCCCGGGATCTTGAGACGGTTGCCATCCTGCACCGGTTCGCCAATCGCCTCGGCGGGAAATACGGTGTCAAGATGCGCGGAAAACAACATGCACGGTCGAAACTCTTGAGCATTTTTTCCCTGGGTGTCATCGCCGGGCCGCATCCATCCCAACGCATTGCCGCAGGCGTCGAGCGTGATGTCTTCCAGCCCCAGCGCGGCGAATTGCTCCGTTACCCAGATAGCGCGCGCCGTTTCGCCGAACGGAGGAGCGGCGATGGCCGCTACCTGACGATGCCACTCGCGCAGCTGCGGTTCCTGCAGATGAAACCACTGAAAAGCGCGATGCACCGCCGGCTGCCCAGCCAGCTGGCTGATGGTCTGAAAAGCCGAGTTGGCGATCGTTTTCGGCATGACATGTTTGAAAGCGGATTCGCGTCGGTGCGCTTGAAGATTCATGGTCAGTCTATCGAAGTTCCGCTCACGAATCCGCAGGACCTGGCGCAGCGAACCAATTCAGTAGAGCACCTTCATCAAATAGAGACCGCTGGCGGCAGCGGTTGGACCAGCCCTGGCTCGATCTCGACTTTCGAGGATCCGAGTCATCTCGGCTGGCGACATGCGTCCACGGCCTACCTCGACAAACGTTCCCACAAGGTTGCGCACCATGTGATGTAGAAATCCATTGCCGCAGACTGTGTAGGTGAAAATCTCTGCGTTGGCTTCGCTCGTGTAGTCGTTGGAGGAATCTTCCCGCGGCCCAATCAGCATCGTTCCCAGTGTCCCGGGCAAGGGAAGTACAGATTCGCGAGACCACTGCGACGTCTCGATGCGGCGAACATTGCTGCAGGCCTGCATGGTGAATTTCTCTTCGCTCGCGCTGTCGCCAGCGTCGTACGCATTCACGCTTGCAATCCGCGCAACCCGATCGGGATCGGAAGCTGCAAAGGAGGAGAAGTCATGCTCGCCAAGGATCATGTCCGCCGCCGATTGCATGGCTTCCAGATCGAGCGGCCACCGGCAGACGGAAACATAGCGTGACATAAACGGCGAGCAAATCCCACCACGGAAAATCCGATATTGGTATACCTTGCCGAGGGCACTGTGGCGTGCGTGAAAATGCTCCGGGGCATGCTCCGCGGACAGGACACGGACCGCAGCCGGGAGGATGCGATTCAGCGCGCGCTGAAGGTTTTCTGCTGGGATGGCGGCGCGCAGCGAAAAGCCCGCTACCTGTCCCCATGCATGCACGCCGGCATCCGTTCGTCCCGATCCCTGCGGTAAGACCTTTTCTCCGGTTACAGAGGCGATGGCATCTGCGAGCGTGCCCTGAATGGTGGGTCTTCCCGGCTGAACCTGCCATCCGTGGAAATCGGTTCCGTCGTAGGACAGAATCAGCTTCCACATGGTTCCCGAATTGCCATCATCACCTACTTGCATTTCGACTCGATTCCGCTCGTTTCCGGGGTCCCGACACGCAGAGGGGCGATCTGCTGCCTTGAATGGTGTTTTCAAACTGACGAGACGTGCTAGATATCCTTTTTCTTCTCACCAGAAGGCGTGTCTAGCGGAAGCAGGAACATTGCTTTCATTTGTTCGCGATTTAAACCTGCCGACACCAACGCCTCAGCCATTCCGGCCTGCTGTGCTTTGTATTTTTCACTCGGCACAAACTGTTCCGCGACGAAGTTGCTCTCGCCTCCACTCGATTGGCTCACCGTTCGCCTTTGCCCGTCGGCTCGCTTGATGCTTCGAACTCCAAAGTAAACAAATGCGCATACTAGGACAGCCGGAGTTAACAGAGCAACTGCCATCAGCGCACCCATTGTGTTCGTTGCGACCTTCACCACAATGATTGCCGCCATCGCAAAACCGATGCCGCTCTCTCGGGAATGCTGCCAATGGCGGATGCTGGTCCAAACTCCGCAAAGCCCCAAAAGCGCAAACCACGCCACGGACAGTGCGAATTCCCTCATGCCATAGCTCGAGTGTCCCATGAAGCGGCGAACAACAGCGTCGTAGGCAGTTAACCCCGCAAGCAGAGGACAAGCGAACAGCAACACACCAGAAATGACAACGTATTTGTTAATCGATCGCCCCTGGGTGGCCTGCAGGAGATTGGGCTCCTTATGCCGAAAGAGGCGAAACGGAAATGAGAATGGGAGGTCAATCCTGAAAAGGCGCAGGGCAGCTACCATTGCCACATTCCAAAGAATCGAAACCGCCAGGAAGGCACCGACTGCGGCGAACAAAAAAGTTTCGCGCATTCGGCTCACCCCCGTCCTAACATAGCGGCTTTATCCGTAGTTTATATGGTTGCTTGGACCCACTGCGCCCACAAGGGAAGTCCGTGCTTCTCCCCAGCGGGGACGCAGGGTTCCATGAAGGAAAACCGGCAAGCTGTTTGGAGGTAGTCTTGCAATGGACGGGGTAAAAATCTACCATAGAAATCATTCCTTCGCGCAATTTTTCTTGCTTTGCGGAAAGCCTCTCACTCCCAGTTCGTGCCCGGAGCATCGCCGCTAACAACGCCTCATGGGTCCGTGGCGCTGCGATATACTCATCCTCGTTAGCAGATTACACGTGGTTTAGCGCGGTCGACACGCTGGGTTTGCATGACGGCCTAGTTGGATGTCTGGAAGGCTGTGCGTTGGGCGGACGTGAGAGAATCTTCCGTCAGTCCCGCTTGAGGGAATACTTTGCTTGGGAATCGACGGGAACCATCCAGCCGGAAATCTCGTACCCAATTCAGAAGAACGCGAATGAAGAGCAATGTTGATTCGGGGGACCGCCCTTTTGCCATTTTTCGGAAGGTAAGGTTCTACGGAAAATAGTCCAGGAAAGAGCAAGTTTTTCGAAGCTGATCGGCTCCGAACGCATCGAATGGAAGGCTTTTCACTCTGAAGTAATGGCAAGTTTTCCCTGCACGCGCGCGGGTCGCGATCAACTCGGTTCAGCAAGCGAGAATTGCAGTTCCGTAACATTGGCGGCACAGAAAAATTTTGTGAGGCAAAGAGAAGGGTAGGGCAAACGTGAAAACGAAGGATTTGCAGAGTGGTGGGGTGATTGGACTGATGTTGCTGAACCTGATGCTACCGATGGCTGGTGCTCAATCGCAGAGTTCCAATGGCGCCCTTCCAAACGCGCCCGCTGCGGCAGCGGCAACCGTTACGACGCCTGCGCCACCTCCGCTCACTGTAACGGAACCCTACGACCTGCGCCCTACGGATCAGAATTATTCTCGCGGAAAATCGCAATTTCCCAATCCGTTCTCGGTTTATACAGAGACGCCGGTTCCTCCGGTGCGCCTCACCAACTCTTCTCGAATCGACACGCTCTACAGAGACGGCAAGATCTATCTCAGCCTGGACGACGCCATCATGCTGGCTCTCCAGAATAATTTTGACATCGCGATTGCCCGATACAACCTGGACATCGCCGATACCGATCTTTTACGCGCCCGCTCGGGTCTCGCCTACCTTGGTGTGAACTCCGGGCTAGTGACGGGAACCATCGGGGGCACAACCGGTCCCGTGGCGAGCACGTCTCCTGCTGCTACGACCGGCGCTACGAGTTCGACCAGTTCGTCCAGTTCGACATCCGCAACGACAATTCAGACTGCGGGAGCCTCCGGTGGTGGACCCGGTGGTACTTCTGTCGGTGCAGGCGGCGCGGCGTCCGGTCCCAATGGAATTACCGCTTCAACCCTCGGCGCAGGTCCGTTAAATGTCCCGCTCGAACCGCTCGATCCAATCGTCTCCGGCACGGTGCAACTGGGGCGGGCGTATATTCCTCAGACTTCGAATTTGCTTACCGGCACCTTCCAGTTGAATCAGAACACGGACGAATACAATTTCAGCTACAATCAGGGATTTTTACCGGGCGAGACGCTGGCGGTTACCTTTAACAATTCCCGCACGAGCGTGAATGCGAACTCGCCTTTCAGCAATTTTTACAGTCCCTCCTTAAACACCACATTCAACGCCCAGATCACTCAGCATCTATTGCAGGGCTTTGGATGGGCGGTGAATGGACGATACATCGCGATCACAAAAAATAACCGGCGGATTACGGATGCCTCCTTCCGGGCGCAGTTGCTGTACACCATCGATCAGATTGAAAACATCTACTGGGGCCTGGTGGGAGCGTATGAGGATGAGCGTGCGAAAGAAGGCGCCCTCAAGCAATCCACTCAGCTGCTCTCCGACGATCAAAAGCAATTGCAGATCGGCACCCTCGCTCCTCTGGATGTGGTGAACGCCAATGCGCAGGTGGCCAGCGATAAGCAGGCCTTGATCACGGCGAAAACCAAGCTTGAATATCAGCAACTAGTCATCAAGCAGGCGATCGCGCGCAACCTCGACGATCCCATCTTCGCCGCGGCTCCGGTCATTCCGACGGATCGTGTCTCGCTGATGGAAACGCCGGAGGAAGAAAAACCGCTGCAGGAACTGGTGCAGGAGGCCTACACCAATAGTCCAAATGTGGAGCAGGCGTTGCTAGCGCTTAAAAATCAGGAAATCACGCTGAAGTCAGTCAAGAATGGATTGCTTCCCGTCCTGGATGTGTACGGGTTCTACGGCGCGCAGGCCATCGGCGGGGCCAAGAACCCTTTGATCAGTTGCGTGCCATTCGACGGTTTTAATCCATGCGAGGGGACCCCGGGAAATCAGATTTCCTATGGGACCGTCCTGGGCAACTTGGTTAACAGTACCGGCCCGAATAAAGGCGTCGGCTTCAATTTCACTTTGCCGATCCGCAATCGCCAGGCGCAGGCCCAGGCGGATCGCGCCCAGTTGGAATATCGCCAGTCGCAGATGCGGCTGCAGCAGTTGTATGTGCAGCTGAAGGTGCAGGTCACCAATCAGATCTACGCGCTGCAGAATGACCGCGCCCAGGTGCAGTCGGCTGAAGCCGAACAGCAATATGCGATCCAGAGCCTCGACGCCGAGCAGAAAAAATATCGGCTCGGCGCCTCGACCAGCGCCAATGTGCTGTCGCAGACGCGCAACTTGGAGACCGCTCAGGATAATTTGATTGCAGCGCAAACCACCTACGCGGTCGATCGCGCGACATTGTCGGAATTGGTTGCCGATACGTTGCAAAAATACGGCATCAACATCACCGACGCAGCGACTGGAAACGTCACCGAGGAACCCAATGTACCGGGCTTGGAAGCGCCCCAGCCGGAAGCCAAGCCCGAGCCACTCCACCCCAACCAAGGCCAGAATGGAAACAATACGGTAGCCCCAGCCAATGTAACTCCCGGTTCGCAGGGCTTCTAAATCTTAGGGCTGCTCGAAAACAGACGGAAGGCCAGATGAAGAGGATATGGTCTTCTTCTTTGCGAGCGCTGCTTCGCTATCGCTCTGTAACGCGATCCAGAAAATCGAAAAACTCCGGAAATGAAATGGCCGCCGACTCGGCGCCGTGAATTTCTGTCTGTCCGGTTGCGCGCAACGCCGCTACGGCAAACGCCATTGCAATTCGATGATCGTCGCCGGCATCGATTTCCGCGCCATGTAATGTTTGCCCTCCAGCCACATCCAGGCCGTCTTCGAATTCCTCCACGTTCGCCCCCATGGCACGCAGATTTTTCGCGACCAGGGCAATGCGATCCGATTCCTTCACTCTCAACTCCCGCGCATCGCGAATGCGGATCCCTTCCCGCGTGTACGGCGCGATTGCCGCTAACACGGGTAGCTCATCAATCAATTGCGCGGATAAAGCACCGCTGATCTCCGCGCCGGCCAAGCCATTCGGATTGCCCACGACCTGCAATGTTCCGATCAGTTCTGCATGCTGCTCACTCAACTCCAGCACATTCAGCCCGACGCCCAGGCCACGCAACACATCCAGCAATGACGCACGAGTGGGATTCATCCCGATCCCATCCAGCACCAGGTTCGACTCTGGAAACAGCGCCGCCGCGCACAGAAAGAATGCCGCCGAGGAAAGATCGCCCGGCACGCCGGCATCGATACCGAGCAACTTCTGCCCACCGGCGATGCTGACCTTCAGCTTACTCCGCTCGACCTCAGCCCCAAACGCTCGCAACGCAAGCTCACCATGGTCGCGGGTGTGCACCGACTCATGCACCTGCGTGGTGCCGCTGGCCTGCAGCCCGGCGAACAACAGACACGTCTTCACTTGTGCGCTGGCAATCGGCGTCTGATAATCCAACCCACGCAGCGGGCCACCGTGAATGGTCACCGGCGCGTGGCCTTCCGTCAATTCGACGCGCGCTCCCATCGCCATCAGAGGAGTGCGAATGCGTTCCATCGGTCGCCGGCTCAGCGACGCATCGCCAACAAGCGTGCTGCGAAATGGCTGCGCTGCCAGCAGCCCTGCCAGCATGCGCATCGTGGACCCGGAATTGCCGCAATCAAGCATCGCCTGCGGCTCGCGAAATTTGCCCGCGCATCCGCCAATGGTGATGACGCCATTCTCGCCCCGTTCCACCTTCGCGCCTAACTGTTCCATGCAGGCCAGCGTGCTGTGCGGGTCCGCGCCGCTGGAAAAGTTTGTCAGGCGCGATATGCCTTCGGCGAAGCCCGCCAGCATGGCATAGCGATGCGAAATGCTCTTATCCCCCGGCAGGCGCAGACTTCCCAGCACATTCCGCGCTGGTGTAACCACCCGGGTCGAACTCAAGGATAGAGCAGCGGACGACTTCATCTGTGACAAAGAAATATCTCCTCCAATTTTCTGATCGCCGCAACGGAAAAATGCAGCCCTCGCGCGGACGTTCCAATTTGGAACAGCGCAATCCAAACCGGAAATCTCATCGTACCGTGAACCGATTCCTTCGTGGAAACTTCGCCCGTTCGCCTCACCATAAAGACAGTCAATAAGCGGCGGCCGCAACATCGATCGCTGCCCCCGCAATGAGGCCTCCATGCTGAAGATCGATCCATTCAAATTGAGTATCGCGATTGCAGTCGCTCTCGGATGTCTATCGATTCCTGTAGCGCTGGCAGAGAGCAGCCGCGCGAACAAGAATGCCCAAAGCTCTCAGTTCGGCGCTTCCGCCCCGATCAATGCCGATACCCTCATTGAATCCGGAATCCAACCGGATGCGCTGCAGATCTACAATCGCGCTGTCCGCGAAATGCACCAGGGGCACGCTGTCCTCGCCGAGGAAGACGCGAATCGCGCGCTTCAAAGAGACCCGAAATTTGCCGACGCTGCTGCACTCGCAGCGACTGCGGCGCTGATGCAGGAACAATTCGTACGCGCCACTGAAGAAGCGACCCAGGCCGTCCATATCAACGCCACCGACGAAAAAGCCTATGTCATTCTGGCCACCGCGCAAAATTATCTCGGCCACTACCCCGACGCAGCCGACGCACTACGCCACGTCCGCCCGCAGGAACAGCAAACCTGGCAGGTCGCGTATCAGTGGGCTCGTGCGGAAGCTGGACTGCAACATTTACCGCAATGTTTGGAGTGGCTGAATCGCGCTGCGCTTTCCGCGCCGGTCAACTTCGCGCCGCTGCACCTGCTGCGTGCCAGCGCTCTGCTGGCAATGGGAGACAACGCGCGTGCCGCGGATGAACTGGACATCTACCTGCAATTCCCCAGCGTCAATCCAACACAGCGTGATCTTTTGACGCACGAACTCCATCGCCTGCGTCAACTGCCGCTGTTGAGCACCGCCGCATCCGCCGCTACTGGCAACTAAGCTCGCGCATTCAATCCGGCGAATCGAATCGTTGGCCGCGATATTTTCACTCGCCACATCTGCATCCATCCACCGGACCTGCTCGAATTATGTGTGTAGAATGAACCTGCTTTCTACCATTGGATCCGGAGTTACTGGACATGCAGCGTCGCGATTTCATGAAGTCTGTGGTTGCCTTGGGTGGTGCGTCGATATTGGGTCAAACAACATCATTCGCGTTTCAGGATGTTTCCTATACTCCGACGCCGCAACTCGATGTGAAGCGTGTGCTGGTCATGTTCAAATGCCACTTCGATGCCGGTTTTGTCGCTACCCAGGCTACGGTCGTTGATTGGTATTTCTCCGATTATTTTCCTGAGGCGATCCGTCTTGCCAGCGATCAGCGCCGTACCGGTGGACCTTCGTATGTGTGGACCACCGGATCCTGGCTGGTCTACGAATATCTGGAGCAGGCTTCCTCGCAGGATCGTCGCCGTATGGAGGATGCGATTACGCGCGGTGATATCGCATGGCATGCGCTTCCGTTCAATTGGCAGACGGAACTGATGGATCCGTCGATGATTGCAGGGAGCATCGGTCTATCGCAGGCTTTGGACAAGCGATTTGGCCGCACCACAACTGGCGCGAAGATGACCGACGTTCCCGGGCATACGCGCGGGCTGGTTTCTCCACTGGCCGCGCACGGCGTCAAATTTCTCGACATCGGCGTCAACGGCGCGAGCATGCCGGCGGAAGTTCCGCCGCTGTTTCTCTGGAAGGATTCCGGCAGCAGCCTGGTTGTGATGTATCACCTCGGCTATGGCGGCATGGTTCTGGTTCCCGGTTCCGATCTCGCGGTCGTGATCGAGGTTGCCAACGATAACAGTGGTCCGCACTCGCCCGACGAAATTGTCCGCATCTATTCCGAACTTGCGCATCGATTTCCCAACGCGGACATTCACGCCGCCAGTTTGACGGAGATCGCCAACGCCATCGAACCCTACCGCAATCAATTGCCGACAGTCACACAGGAAATTGGCGACACGTGGATCTACGGCGTTTCCAGCGATCCGCTGAAAGTCGCGCGCTATCGAGAAGTGGCTCGTCTCCGCCAGTCGTGGATCGCACAGAGAAAATTTCGAGTCGGAGATGCGACAGACGTTGCTCTACTCCGTTCCGTTGGCTTGGAGGCAGAACACACCTGGGGCACGGATACGAAAACATGGCTTGACTACGACCATCAAACGCCGCAGGATCTGGCTAAGGTGCTCGACACCAAAAACTACAAGGTCGTCGCGTTTAGCTGGGAAGAAAAGCGCAAAGATCTTTTCGATGGGGTGAAGCGGCTTCCCACTCCGCTGCGCGCTCAGGCAGAACAGGCAGTTCGCAACCTGAAGCCGAAAGAGCCACAACTCACCGCCGGAACTGTTGTCGCCGCATCACAGGAAATCGAAAATCAGCACTTCGTTCTTCAGTTCGATCCAAAAACAGGAGCCATTCATCGCCTGCGCAACAAGAAATCCGGACGCGAATGGGCGTCCACCGATCATCCGCTGGCCCTGTTTTCCTATCAAACGCTCTCTCAGCAGGACTACACCAATTACCGTGCGAAGTATCTTGTTATGCAGGCAAGCTGGGCACAATTTGACTTTGGAAAGCCCAATATCGAACGCTTCGGCGCCAGAAATCAAGAGTGGCAGCCATCGCTGGTCGATCTGCGTTCACTGAAAGATGCGCAGGGCCAGCATCTGCTCGCGCAATTGGAAATTCGCGATCCCGAAGCGCAGCAATCCGGCCGCACCGCTTTTCCGCAAAAGATGTACATGGAATGGTTCCTGCCCGATGCCGAACCCGCAATCCATCTGAATTTTTATGCATTTCAGAAACCGGCGACGCGTCTTCCAGAATCCCTGTGGCTCACCTTCAATCCGCTGATCTCCGACCCCAAGGGGTGGATGCTGGAAAAGTCGGGCGAACAGGTTTCGCCATTCGACGTGGTCCGCGGCGGAAGTCGGCAAATGCACGCCGTCTCCACGCACTTCAGTTACAAGGATCACCAGGGATTGTTCGTTGTCGAGCCGATCGACTCGCCGCTGGTCGCCACGGGGAAAAAATCACCGCTGAATTTCTCCAAGGACCAGCCCGACCTCTCCAACGGCATGCATGTCAATCTCTTCAACAACGCCTGGGGCACCAACTACATCATGTGGTACGGCGAAGATATGCGTTCCCGCTTCGTTTTGCGCGCCTGAGGACCCAAAAGCTGGCGCTACGCTTTCAGCATTTCACCGGCTTCTTGGGATCGATCACACGCAGTGCGATCACAGTTTCGTCGTCGAAATGTTCCACGTTCCCTTGAAATTCAGAAACCTCTTTCAGGATGTTCGCGACCATGGTGGAGGCGGAGCAGTGTCGATGTTTTTCCAGCACCGCCGTCAGCCGATCCATATCGAACATCTCGTCGCGATCGTTTTCCGCGTCGATCATGCCGTCGGAATAAAACACCAGCATGTCGCCGGGCTGGGTGGACAGCGTGAACTCTTCATATTCAACATCGGGAAACATGCCCAGCGGAATTCCCGTCGCCTGGATCGGCTCCACGCCCTTGGCGCGAATGTACAGCGGCTGGCAACCGCCCGCATTGGCGACCTGCAATGTCCTGTCGTTGTCATTCCAGATCGCAAACAGCATGGTGACGTATTGTGCGTCCAGTTTTCTTTCCTGCAGCTGATCGTTCAGAGCCGCCAACATGTTGGCCGCCGTAGGCTTCTGCGCCGCCAGCGACCGCATCACGCCGCTGACCAGCGCCGCATACAAGGCGCCCGCAGCACCCTTGCCGCTCACGTCTCCCAGCACAATGGCGGTGCGTCCGTCGCCGTAGTCCAGAAAATCGTATAAGTCGCCACCGATGGTACGCGCCGGCACAAAACGTGCCGCAACCTCCGCATGTACGGGCTCCGGAACGGTCTGCGGCATCAGGCGAAACTGCACCTTGCGCGCCATCGTCAGATCGTCTTCCAGGCGCTGCTCTTCCTGCGCCAGTCGCTGATATAGGCCTGCGTTTTCCATTGCAATCGCCAGCTGTGACGCCAGCGTGCTCACCGCATGCACATTATCCTCACTGAAAAAATGGGCCTTGGTATGTTCCAGGTCCAGAACGCCCAGGACTTTGCCTTTGTAAATTAGAGGCACCGCCATCTCCGACCGCGTCTCGGGGTGCACCATGATGTATCGCGGATCCTGACGTACATCGCCCACCGTAATGGTCTGCCGGGTGCTGACGGCCGCTCCAATCAGCCCGCGCTGCAGTGGCACCGGCTCAGAAAAGGAGTTGTCGGTTTTCCCGAATCGAATCGAAAAGCGGTGGATCAGCATGTTGGTTTTTTCATCCAGCATCCAGATGGCGAACATCTGGTAGGGAATCACGCGCTGCAACAATTTTCCAACCCGCTCCAGTAACTGCTCCGGATCCAGAATCGAGGTCAGCTCGCGGCTGATTTCATGTAGCAATTCCAGCGATTGCGCCTGACGCGAAATGCGCGTATACAACCGCGCATTTTCCACCGCAATCGCCACGCGCGATGCCGTCAGTTGCAACAGGTGCAGGTGTTCCGGGCGAAAATAATTTGGCTGCTCGGATTGAATATCAATCACGCCGATGACGCGATTCTTGGTCACCAGCGGCACGGCCAGCTCCGAGCGCACCTGGGAGTTTGCATCGATGTAATTCGAAAGCACGCTGACATCGTTAATCAGCATGGCCTCTCTGCGCTCCGCCACTTGTCCCACCACGCCTTCGCCCATGCGAATGCGCAACCGCTCCGCGTCCGCGGAATGCCCAATCTGGAAGCGCATGCGTAGCTCGTTGGTGCGGTCGTTCAACAGCAGAATCGCAAAAATGCGGTAGTCAATCACGGCGCGCACCAGGTCGGCCACGCGATGGAGCAAGGTTTGCAAATCCAACGTGGTGTTCAGTGCATCGGCGAGACGGGTGAGAAAGTCCCCTTGCACCGCATCGATTCTGGGCTCATTGCGAAGCGTTACGGCCGAGCTGGGGCGGTAGTCGCCCTCATATACGTGATGCTCTGCAGCCTGCTTGGGGCCTCCAGCACTTTTGGAATCGGTTCCGTTGTGCTGGGCGGGCGCGTCGGGACGGGTCGACGCGTTCTCAGACGGAGTTTCCCGCACCTCTGGCACGGCATTCTCGGATGCGGATTTGCGTTTGTTGGGACTCATGGCTCGCTCTTCAGAATAGCCTAGGAACGCGCAACGAGTTCCACAACTTTTCCCCGGGAGTCGTCGCGCGCGGCACTATTTTGAGGATGCAGCGCCCTGTCCCGCCAGATAATTTTCTACCGCGTGCTGTTGCTCCATGTAGCTTTCCAGAATCGCCACTCCGGATGAGGTTCCGATGCGGCTGGCCCCAGCTTCCAGCATGTCGCGAACTGCATCCAGTGTGCGAATGCCGCCCGCAGCCTTCACACCGCAACGGCCTCCGGCCACTCCGCGCAGCAGACTCACGTCTTCCAACGTCGCGCCTCCGGTAGAAAATCCGGTATTGGTTTTCAGGAAATCCACGCCCGCGGCAACGCAAAGTTCCGATGCGCGGAGCTTTTCCTCCAGTGTCAGCAGGCAGGTTTCCAGAATCGCCTTCAGCGTGCCGCCCGCATCGTGCGCCAGCTCCACCATGGTGCGAACGTCGCTTTGTACGGTCGCATTGTCACCGCTTTTCAGCGCGCCAATGTGGATCACCATGTCGAGCTCTCGCGCCCCAATGCGTAACGCCGACTCGCCTTCTTCACGTTTGTTGTGGGTCAGGGAAGCTCCGAATGGAAATCCAACTACCGAGCCCACGGCTACGCCGGAACCCGACAGCGCGCTGTGCGCCAACGCGATCCAGCATGGGTTGACGCAGACGCAGGCGAAGTGATAGTGCATTGCTTCCTCGCACAAACGCAACACGTCGGCGGAGGTTGCATCCGGTTTCAAAAGTGTGTGGTCCAGGGTCGCCGCCAAGCTTTGCCAGTCGCGGAGCGCATTGGCGGCAAAGCCCGCGACGTCAAAGCTTGAAATTTCAAATTCGTCTGCAAGTTCAGGGGAAGAAGAAGCACTCATAGTTCGAAGTTCCTATCTAATACCTTTAGATGCAGAACCACTCTACTACTCCCACACGTCGGTGGCAGCATCTGTTGCCATAATGCAAATGTCTGGAAGATTTCGGTATCGCTCCGCAAAATCCATGCCGTAGCCGACCACAAAACGGTTGGGAATCGAGAAGCCGACATAGTCCGCTTGGA
The DNA here is from genome assembly GCA_035502695.1 of Acidobacteriaceae bacterium. Classification (GTDB taxonomy): domain Bacteria; phylum Acidobacteriota; class Terriglobia; order Terriglobales; family Acidobacteriaceae; genus JAKAAZ01. Next base: position 45,980 of record DATJUD010000071.1, on the reverse strand, counting down.
TATTGCACAGGCGCCTTTCAGGCTTGTCCAGAAACGCCGCGATTTTCAGTGTAGCGGGGCCTTGCGCCAGCAACATATTTTTCAAGTAACAAAGTGTCCTCCCGGTATCCAGAATGTCCTCAACCAAGATGACGTTCCGGCCTTCGATCGGTTGATCGACGTCTTTAATCAACCGGACGGCGCTGGAACGCTTTGCCATGCCATAGCTTGAAACGGCCAGAAAGTCGAACGTGCAGTCCACCGTGACGGCCCGCGCCAGGTCGGCGACAAAGATCGCCGCGCCTTTCAACACCCCGATCAGCATAATCCTCTTTCCAGCGAAATCGCGGCTGATTTCTGCCCCTAATTCGTTGACCCGCTGTTGAATCTGCTTCTGCGTCAAAAGACACTCGAGGGCCTGGTTGGTGGTTGCGTTTGCCATGGAAGGTTCTATCTATCGCTGATTGTAGGACGGAATCTTGAAGATTGCGTGAGCCGCGGGTTCCTGAGGGCAATCTTCGGTCAAAGGTGCTACCCGCTCACTTCCCATATACTGAAGATGTAGGGAATTCTGTCTGGCATGTATCCATTTATCCACATTGGTCACTTTCAAATTGGTACTTTCGGCATCTTGCTTTGGCTTGCCGCCGTTTCCGGCTGCTGGGTGCTCTATAAGAATTTTCAGCGTAAAGGCGTCGAGGCGGATGCCATCAACGTCACCGCGCTGGCCACCGTGGCCGGGATTATCGGCGCCAAGTTGTGGCACGTCTTTGAGTCGCCTCATCTGCTGATGCAGATTCCAATGCAGCTCCTGCTGGATCGCGCCGGCTTTGCCTGGTTCGGCGGGCTTGTCGCTGCCATCCTCGTCCTGATGTGGCAGGGAAGGGTCGCCAAGGTAGGCGCACTGGGCATGTTGGACCTGGCAGCGCCCGCTGCCGCTGTGGGCTATGGGGTGGGTCGTCTCGGTTGCTTCACTTCCGGAGATGGAGATTATGGGATTCCTACGTCGCTGCCCTGGGGCGTCAGTTTTCCACATGGCCTGGTTCCGACGATGCAGCGCGTGCAGCCAACGCCGATCTATGAATTCATTGTTGCCTTGCTGATCGCCTGGTATTTGTGGCATCGCGGAAAGGTTGACCGGCCTGTCGGCATGATTACCGGCGAATATCTCGTCTGGTCAGGATTGGCGCGTTTTCTGGTCGAATTTGTTCGCATCAATCCAAAGATTTATTTCGGAATGAGCAACGCCCAGGTCGCCAGCATCGGCTCCATGGTCGCCGGTGTGGTTTTGATCGTCTGGGCAAGACGGCATCCGCACACCATCGTCCAGGCGCAGAAGCGGAAACATAAGCCCGCAACCCACACGGTGGCCAGTTGAGCGATCAGAGCCTCTTGAGAAATTCCTTTACCTGCTCCAACTGAGGAAACATTTTTTCCTCCTGCTGAAATTCGCGGCTGTGCACACATCGGCGTCCGCCGCGCATCTTTACCGGATGCTTCAAATGCAGCATCTCGTGAAACACCAGATATTCAATCGCATAGCGAGGCGTTTCTGGCCGGTCAAACACGCGGCTCACCACGATCGTATTGTGCGCCGCATCATAATGGCCCAGCTGCCGCCGCGCAGAATGCGCGCTCCACGTCAACACCGGCCTGCCTAGAAGTCCATGAAAAAATTGTCGATTCAGATGATCGAAGACTTCGTCCAGATCGTAAGTATCTCCCTGCGCGGTAGAAACATTTTTTCTGCCGCGGCTGCGCCGTACCATCTCTGCCCGGCGAATCACCGCTTCGCTTCCGAGGTGTCGACGATAACGATTGGCATGGACGGGCTCAATCGGCTTGCGATAGAGCTTTGCCAGCAGGATATGCGCAATCGCGCGCGTCACGCTATCCGGCGCGCCCTCCAGCATGTCGGAGAGTCGTACAAATGCCTTGCCCTCGCGCAGCCGAATGGTCGTATTCACGCCGGTAAAGGGGTAGAAGCTGATATGGAACAACGGCATTGGAGCGCGCGGCCGCAGGCGCCGGTACTCCTCGGAAAAAATGTCTTGCAGGCGCAGCCCGGACGTTGGAGTTTGCGAGTCAGGTTCCAGCATGGGGAGAAGCGCTGGGGGCGATGCGGTCAAAGCGAGGTTCCCTTCTGCAGGTGGTTCCAGTCCTGATTGTAGAGAATTTTTCTGCGGAATGTCAGCGCCTCGCATGTGGCGCCAAGCAGTCTCAACCCATGTCATCGCTCGCGGCAATGGCAGCCTATTTCTCCAGCGCCTTCAGACGCTGTCTTGTCTGTTGCACTTCGTCCGGATATTGGTCATTGGCTGCGGTGAGGAATTTTCGATAGTACTGGATCGCCTGTCTGGTTTGGTGCAGATGATCCAATGCCGTGGCGCGAAGAAATAATGTTGCCGGGCTGTCGCTTAACGTTTGCGACCGATGATCGAGCGCCGTCAACACCAGCGGATATTGCCCATTTCTCCACGCGGCAAAGGCAAGCCCGCTCCACGCATCCTCTTGCGCCGGCTGAATCTGCAGCGACTTCTGAAACGTGTCGACTGCGTTTGACCATTGTTGCTGGCGCATCAGGTTTTCCGCGGTTGCCGTCAACAGATCAGGATTGTTGCCGTCGTTCACCAGCAATTCCTGATACAGGGGCGCTGCCTTGTCGGCATGTCCCGCGCTGCTGTACAGATCCGCCAGCATGCGCGTCACCGCAGGCTGTTCGGGATTCTGTTGATGCAGCGATTCCAGTTGCGACACCGCCGCCGAAGTGTTTCCTTGCCCGGCCAGCGCAGTGACAGACAGCGCCAGCAAGGTTGGATCGTTCGGCTCTTGCGTTAATGCGGGATGCAACACAGCGTCCGCATCCGCAAACTTGCCCTCGTGAATCAAAGCCCGCGCTAATCCTTCGGTCGCAGCGATGGAATTCGGATCCCTCGCGAGAATCTTTTTGTATTCCTTGCCCGCACCGTCATAGTCGCCGACATCTTCCGCAAGCTGCGCAGCGAACAGCGTATCGTCCGGCTGCTCCGGCGTCAGCTGGAGTGCCAGCAACAGGGCGTCGCTGGCAGCGGAAGCATCATGCATCTCCGCATCGACACGAGCCAGCGTGCGCGCAGCGCTCGCGACCATCTCATGCGCATCGCCGCTTGCAGGCTGCAGTGTCACTGCCGTTTCCAACTCATGCCGCGCGTCCGCCCATTGTTGTTGCGACGCCAGCAGATGTCCCAGCGCAGCATGCGACTCAAATTGCTTCGGGTCGATCTGCTCCGCCTTGCGGTAGTTGGCCTCTGCCGTTGCATTCTGGTGTTTCGCCTGCTCAATGTAGCCGCGATCGTAATCGATTCGCGCATTCTCCGGCGAATCTTCCGGCTCCACTGCCTCCGCCTTGTTCAATAGCGCGACCGCATGATCGTATTGCTGCTGCGCGATCGCAGTTTCAGCCTCATTCATGTACGTCGTTGCTGAGGTCGGAGCATTCACCCCGGGCTCCGACGTTCCCGGAGGAAGCGGTGTCGTCTGCGCTTGCGTCCACACTGCCGAGGCGAGAAACGCTGCCGCCAGCACATATCGAAACACTACCGATTGCTTCATCGTTTTCCTGCTACTGCCAAATTCTCGCGCTGGTTCGCGGTCTGTAACACGCGTGCCAGCCATTCCCCTGTATGCGACCCGGGAACTGCCGCGATCTGCTCCGGCGTGCCCACGGCCACAATCTCACCACCGCGACGTCCGCCCTCCGGGCCAAGATCGATGACCCAGTCGGCCGCCTTCAATACATCCAGATTATGCTCAATCACCAGCAATGATCCGCCACCATCAATCAACTGTCGCAGTGCAGAGAGCAGTTTGCTGACATCGTCAAAATGCAATCCGGTCGTCGGTTCATCCAGAATATAGAGCAAGCGATTCTTCGCGCGCTTGCCGCCTGCTGGTCTCGCGTTCGCCAGGTGCGAAGCCAGTTTTACGCGCTGCGCCTCGCCACCGGAAAGCGTCGTCGCCGACTGCCCGAGCCGCACGTATCCCAGGCCAACATCGTCCAGCACGCGCAGCCGATCCTGAATCTTGACGTGCCCCGCAAAAAATTGCAGCGCTTCTTTCACCGTCATGTTCAGCACGTCGTGGATGTTCTTTCCTTTGTAGCGAATCTCCAGCACACCTGCCTTGAAGCGCGTGCCATTGCATTCCTCGCACGGCAGCTCGACATCCGCTAGAAATTGCATCTCCACCGTAACCGTGCCATCGCCCTGGCAAACTTCGCATCGACCGCCGGGCACGTTGAACGAAAAAAATCCAGCCGTATAGCCTCTTCGTTTTGCATCCGGTAACGAAGAAAACAAATCGCGAATCCCGTCAAACGCCTTCATATAGGTCACTGGATTCGATCGTGGAGTGCGCCCGATCGGCGACTGATCCACCAACACCACTCCATCCAGATATTGCGAGCCGTCCAGCGTGTTGTACAGGTGTGTCGGATCGGCGATATCGCCTTCACCCAGGCGATGCGCCAGCGCGCGATACAACACATCATGCACCAGCGTCGATTTTCCTGATCCAGAAACGCCCGTGATGCACGTCAACATGCCCAGCGGAATGTCGCAGCTGACCGAACGCAAATTATGTGCGCGCGCTCCCGTCAGTCGCAGCCGCTCATTTCCAGGAGTTCGCCGCCGCGAGGGAACTGGAATTGCAAGCTGGCCGCGCAAATATTTTCCCGTCAAGGAACTCTGCGACCGCATCAGTTCCGGCAATGTTCCCGATGCCAGCAATTTCCCGCCCAGCTCCCCCGCACCCGGTCCAAGATCCAATAGATAATCTGCCGCACGAATAATATCCGCATCGTGCTCGACCACCAGGATGGTGTTGCCCAGGTCGCGCAAGCCTTCCAGAATTCGAATCAGCCGGCCCGTATCCCGCGGATGCAGTCCTATCGACGGTTCATCCAGCACATACATCGCGCCCACCAGCTGCGATCCCAGCGATGTTGCCAGCTGCACCCGCTGCGCCTCGCCGCCCGACAGCGTCGAAGACAGCCGATCGAGCGACAAATAGTCCAGGCCCACATCATTCAGAAATCCCAGCCGTTGTCGAACTTCTTCCAGGATCCTTCCCGCCAACTCCATTTGCGCCGGGCTCAATTGCAGTTGCGCAAAGAATGCCTGCGCCTCACCCACCGTCAGCGCGGTCACGTCGCAAATGTCGCGCCCATCAATTTTCACTGCACGCGCCTCGGCACGCAGCCGCTTTCCATTGCACTCCGGGCACAACGCGTACCCGCGATACTTGCTCAGGAACACGCGCACATACAGCTTGTATTTCTTGTGCTCCAGATGCGCCAAAAATCCTCGAATGCCGGGGAACGACTTGTCGCCGTTCAGAATAAAATCCTGATGCTCCTGCGAAAGATCCTTCCACGGCACATCCAATGGAAGATTTCTTTCTTTCCCAGCGCGTCGCAACTCGCCGAACATCGGCCGATATTTCGGTCTCACCCAGGGATCGATCGCGCCCTCATTCAGCGTGCGCGTCTTATCCGGAATGATCCGGTCCAGATCAAAGTCGATGGTGTTGCCGAATCCTTCACAGCGCGCGCAGGCGCCATAAGGATTGTTGAATGAAAACAGCGGCGGCTCCGGCTCACGATAGACGCGGTTGCAATGGCTGCAGGCGTACGCGCCTGAAAAACGCAGCTGCTGCCGATCCTTCGGCGTGGTTTCAGGCTCGCCGTCAGGGGTTCGCGGAACCACTTCGAAAACGACTTCTCCGCTTTCTCGATAGCCTGTCTCCGCCGCATCCACAACCCGCGCACGCGCCTCAGCCGAAACAACGATCCGATCAATCAGCACAAATATTGGCTGCGAAAAATCCAGTTCCAGCAGCGACTCCGGCGTGGAGAATTCAACGATTTTTCCATTTTGATACAGCCGGTTAAACCCGCGCTGGCGCAACTCTCCCAACCGCTGCCGCCGCGGATCTATCGGCGCTTCCGCGACCTCCGGCGCATCCGGCACGTACTCCGTCGCATAGCGATTGATCTTCGCCGCCGTCCGTGTCACGGCGGCCAATGCAACCCGTGCGGCTTCCGCCTTCGTCACCGGCTTGCCATCTTTTTTCGTCGGCGCTGCGGCTGCTTTCTTAGCGACCTTCTTGGCAACCTTCTTCTTTGCAGCGGACTTTTTACTCTCGTCGGTTACATCCGGCAACACCACCGGAAACAGCGCCAGAATTCGCGTCGACTCCGGCAGGTTCAGCACCGCTTCCGCAATTTCATCCACACTGTCGCGCTTTACGATGTTGCCGCAGGTCAGGCAGACCATGGTTCCGCAACGCGCAAACAGCAGCCGCAGGTAATCGTAAATTTCCGTTGCCGTCGCAACCGTGGAGCGAGGATTCCGCGTCGAATTTTTCTGCTTGATCGCAATCGCCGGAGCCAGCCCATCAATCTGATCGACGTCCGGCTTTTCCATCCGCTCCAGGAACTGCCGCGCGTAAGCCGATAGCGACTCCACATACCTACGCTGGCCTTCGGCATAAATCGTGTCGAACGCAAGCGAAGATTTCCCCGAGCCTGAAACGCCGGTTACGACCGTCAACTGGCCGTGTGGAATCTCAAAGTCGATATTCTTCAGGTTGTGAACGCGCGCGCCGCGAACCGTGATCGAATCCATTGGGCCACAAGTCTCTGCAGAGGGGTTGGCAGCGCCCAAATCGCACACTGCCGCATCTTTCTAGTTTACAGCGTTGCAATGGTGGGGTCGTATACCGTCTAGCATGGGATCGTGAAAAGATTCGATGTTTTGGTCACTCGAAACACTGCGTCCTGGACGTTAATCGATCCGTCAAGAGGAGCATCATGAAGAATCCCACGACTACCAATATCCTGCTACTGGTCATCGCAGTGGCGCTCATCGCCATTGCCTTGAAGCCCTTACGTCAGCCCCAGCTCGCTGCGGCGCAGACACAAAACTTCGCGCCACTCTACATCGAACCAGGCACGCAGTTGATACGCGCTCCCGACGGAAGCCAGAATGTTTACGGCAAAATGGTTGTGGATTTGCAAACGGGCCGAATCTGGGGATTTCCTACGCTCAATGGCGAGCCTTATCCGGTCGACACATCAACCACCAAGCCGCCCGTGTCCCACGGCATCTTCCTGGGAACGTTCGCGTTCCAGGACATCTACAAATAAAAACACACACAGCCAGCGAAGGTTGCGAGGCAAGCGCTTGGCCGGCCTCGCAATATCCGTGATTGGGACAGTTCCGTTCGCGTCAGTACTGTAGCCCCTTGGCCATCGTTTTCACCATGGTGCCATTGGCATCGTCGTCTTTCAGCGCCCATACATAGGCACCTCCAAGGCCGCCGGGTACGCGATGGTTGATGTAGACCATCTTCAAAAATGCCGATGTCGGATTGTCGTAGGTGAAGAAAGTTTGGGTGGTTGGATTGTAGAGAGTTACTGCGACCCGCCGTGCGTCGAAATAGCTGGAGTATCCGTTGCTCGTCAGGTTCGAAAGCGTGGTATAGGTGGCCAGGCCAGGTGTCAGCAGAGTGTCGCAGCCCGGCGTATTTCCGCTTAGATCCGGGCACGGTCCGGAACCGTTGGTCAACAGAACCGCGGATGGACCTGTCGACTCCTGATACAGGCCGTGGTTTACGTTGGGCACGCCGCCCCAGCCTGCTCCGTACAGCGGAACTCCCATGGTGTATTTCGAGGGTGGAACTCCGGCCTTCAGATAGGCCGTGACCGTGTCGTTGATGTCAAGGTCTTGCCCGTAGTCGGGATCCTGGTGATCGTCGAACAGAGCCGAGGCATGGTTGGTTTGCGTGTCCCAGGACCCGGCATAGTTGTAACCGTCCACAGTGATAAAGTCGACCTGCTGTGCGGCGGCGCGGAGATCGATGTTGACGTAATTCTGCGATCCCGCTGGGCCATCGAATGACATGATGTACTGCTTGTGGGTTGTCCGCGACAGCGCATTCAACTGGCTGCGGAACTCCGTCAGCAGCGCGGTGAAGTTCGTTTTATCGGCGGCTGTTGGAAATTCCCAGTCAATGTTGAAGCCGTCAAACAATCCGGGAGCTGTAATTCCTGGAGCAATGTTGCCCTGGACAAACATGTTGATACAGGAGGCGGCCAAGGCTTTCCGGCCGGCTGCTGTGCTGGCCGCCAGGGAGAAAGCCGCCGTGTTGGCTGCAGACGCGCCGCCGATGGCCATCAAGACCTTCAATTTTGGATGGAGCTGCTTCAACTGTTGAATGGCTGCGAAATTTCCGTAGAGAGGGCCCGTGTACGGTGCGCCGCTGACACTGGGAAGATATGGCGTGGAATAATCGGCCCACGTATCGGCATAGGCGCAAGTGTCGGAAGAGGGATCGGTGCTTGATGCCGTCACATTCGCGAATGCATAGAACAGGTCCGTCAAATTATCGGCAACATGATTCTGCTGCAAGTTCGCAATGTTGTACCCCGCGTAATAAATGCTCCATTCCTCGAACCACCCGCCTAACATTTTTTGCGGATGTGAGTTGCCTTCATTCTGCATTTGCGCCAACGATGGAAGCGCACACACAGCGAGCACCAAGAGCCCGGTGAATGCGCGGTAGAAGAAACCGGAAGTAGATTTGGTCATCATGACTGTAGGCCTCCACAGCATTAGGAGATAGGAACGAGACCGAATTGTAGGCTCCGTCTACAGACTTAGCAATGAATTTTGGAGGGTTAAAAATTGGCAGCATTCATCGCTGCTCTAGCGGGCTGGATGCTCTGGTGAATTACCGTGCGCGGGCTATTTTTCCTTTGACTTGAGAGCCTTAGCGATCGCCTGCTCTGCGAGAGGTGTCATGACTTCGTAGCCATCGGCGTTGGGGTGCACGCCGTCAATGGTCAAGGCCTTCTTCATGCCCTGGTTGGAATCGACCATGGCCGAATAGTAGTCGAGATAGACATAATGTTTCTTCTCGCATAGATCACGCATCCAGCTGTTGATCGCGGAAATTTCTGCTCTCGGATCAATGCCCGGCTTCCATGGATACGCAGCGGCCGGCAAAATTGAGGATAGGACCACGCGGATTCCATTCGCCCTCGCCAGGTCCACCATCGCCATCAAATTGTCTTCGATCGACGTGGGCGTTGTTGGACCGGTATTGCCGGCAATGTCGTTCGTTCCCGCCAGAATCACAACCACCTTGGGCTGCAGCGCAATCACATCCGGCCAGAAACGCACCAGCATTTGTGGCGTGGTCTGGCCGCTGATGCCGCGGTTCACATATGGCTTACCGGGGAAGAATACGCCGACAGGATGTCCCCACGCGTCGGTGATGGAATCTCCCATGAACACGACACGGTTCTCGCCGGGGGCGGGTGGGCCCAGTTCCGCATTCGCCTCGCTGTATCTCGCCAAATCGCCAAAGTCAGTCAGCAATTGCTCGTCATGCATTCGCTGATACTCGCTTTCGGGATGTGTCGCCGGCGCGGCCTGCGTGGCAGTTTGTGGTGCTGCGGCCGGCGCCGGAGTGGTTTGCGCTGCGGCAAAGGGAACCAGCAGTAAAAAACAGCAGAGAAGTTTCATGCACTCATCCTTTCGATGCGGCTAGGTTCTCCATCACAGCACTCCGGCTTAGTCTGAAAAAGCCGACTTCGGCGCGCGAAACACTTCAATCAACAGCAAGGCCGCGCCAATCACAATGCAGGAATCGGCAACGTTGAAATCCGGATAATGATAACTGGAAAAATTGAACGCCAGAAAATCGATCACGTAGCGATACGCCAGCCGGTCATACAGATTTCCAATCGCGCCACCCAGCACCAGTGCCAGCGCAATGCTGGTCAGGTTCACACGCCGCCCGGCTTTCATAAACACGAACAGCACAATCGCGATCGCGACCAGAGAAAATCCGATCAACATCCAACGCACTTTATTCGGAGACGGCGTGTCGGAGAACAGGCTGAATGCCGCGCCGTTGTTGTATACGTGCGACAGATGAAAAAAGTGCGGAATGATGGTGATTTCCTGCCCGGAAATAATATGGTGCAGAATCCACAGCTTGCTCAAACGATCGGCGACGAAGACTGCGACGGTAATCAGAAGAAGTTTCAGGTGAGAATAACGTGTACTGCTAACATTTGAGGCTGCGCTCACTGCCCATCCTTTTTCGAATTTCCCACGGCCGCAGCCGCCACCTCCGCGCCCATGGCGGGCGCGCCAATCGCTTCCAGGGCTGCTACGCAGCGTTCGCACACGGTCGGCCATTTGTGGCTCTCACCCACATGCACGGAATAGTTCCAGCAGCGCTCGCATTTCGCGCCATCGGCCGGCAGCGTCGTTACCTGCAGCGTACCCGATCCATTGGGCTCGGAGGCTGCGACCAGTTCCACCTGCGACACATTAAATAATTCTTTCAAGCTCGACTCATATTTGCGCAATAACGGATTCAGCCCGGCGGGAACTTGCAGGCGCACCTTGGCTTCCAGTGCCTTGCCGATGCGCTTCTCTTTCCGCGCCTCTTCCAGGCTCTTCAGCACGTCATCGCGTACCGCTAAAAGTTGTTTCCAGTCACCCAGCAATTCTGCCGCATGGGCAGGTGCGATATCTTGCGGCCGCGGAAAGAGCGCTAAATGAACACTCGGTTCGCGGCCGCTTTTTGTTGGGGGACCCGGGTAATGCTGCCGTGAATTGAGTGCCTGCCGCACACTCGGCTCACGGCTCTTCACTGTGGCGGGTAGATATTGCCATACCTCCTCAGCAGTGAAACTTAGGTAGGGCGCGGTCAACAGAACCAACGCCTCTGCAATGCGTCCAATTGCGGTCTGCGCGGAACGGCGCGCAGGATTGTTGGGCGCAAAGGTGTACATCCGATCCTTCAGCAAATCGAGATACATTGCGCTCAGGTCGGCGGTACAAAACTCGTTGATGGCCTGGTACACGCGATGAAATTCCATCTCCTCGTACCAGCGAAGCACTTTCGTCGTCAGCTCCGCAGTTCGCGCCAGCATGTATTGATCCATCGGCAGCAACTGCTCGAACGGTAATGCATCGGTGTCAGGGTTAAAATCGCCCAAATTCCCCAGCAGAAAACGAAACGTGTTGCGAAGCTTGCGATAGATATCTTCCGCGAGCCTCTTCAACAGCGGAATCGTCGCCACCACATCTTCGCGGAAATCGACCGACGCAACCCACAGGCGAATAATATCCGCGCCCAGCTCGGCAGCCACTTCGGTCGGACCAATGTCATTTCCGCGCGACTTCGACAACGCGCGACCCTGATCGTCCAGCGTCCATCCGCAGGTCGCCACGCGACGATACGGCGCCGCATTCTTCGTGCCCACGCTGCACAGCAGGGAAGTATGGAACCATCCGCGATGTTGGTCGCCGCCCTCCAAATACAAATCCGCAGGCCACCCCAATCCAAAGCCGGCCTTTTCGCCCAGCACAGCGGCCTGGCTCGAACCGGACTCGAACCACACATCCAGAATGTCCATCTCTTTTTCGAACTTCTGACTGCCGCAACCTGGAGTCTGGCAGGTTGTTCCCGGCGGGAGAATTTCTTCCGGCGAATGCGTATGCCAGGCCTCCACACCTTCCTCTTCAAACAGTTCAACCACTCTGCGGAAGATTGCAGAATCCTTCAGCGGTGCATGGCACTTCTCGCACAGGAACACCGCAATCGGCACGCCCCAGATGCGCTGGCGAGAGATACACCAGTCTGGCCGCGTCGCAATCATGTTGGCGATGCGTTCTTCGCCCCAGCTTGGATCCCAGCGCACTTTCTTGATTTCGTCGAGCGCTCGTGTGCGAAATGTAGCCGCCGAACCATCCGGATTTTCCATCGGTGTTTCCATGTTGATGAACCACTGTTCGGTGGCTCGAAAAATTACCGGATTGTGGCAACGCCAGCAGTGCGGATACGAGTGATTAATATCCACCCGCGCCAGCAGCGCACCGCGCTCCTTCAGCAATTCGATGATCGGCTCATTCGCCGCAAAAACCTTTTTGCCTTCATACTCCGGCAATCCATTGTGCAGCCGTCCCGCGCCGTCCACATTGCATGTTGGATCCAGCCCATACCGCACGCCAGTATAAAAGTCATCCGCACCGTGCGCTGGAGCTGTATGGACCGCGCCCGTGCCGGTATCCGCCGTCACGTAGTCCGCGAGCACGCCCAGAATGCTGCGCTCTAAAAACGGATGCTGAAATGTCGTGCGCTCCAATTTCCGTCCAGCGAAACGCACAATTTCTCTCGCATCGTTGAACCCGATGGCCTCGGCCACAGACTTCGCCAGAGATTCGGCAACGATGTACACCTGTCCGTCCGCTTCCAGCGCGACATACTCAAAATCCGGATGAAAGGCCACCGCCAGCGATGCCGGCAACGTCCACGGCGTGGTCGTCCAGATGATCGTGTTCACCTGCTTGCCGGCAAGCGCGGCATCCAGTACCGCAGGATCGCTCGTCATTCGGTAGCGCACATAGACGCTGGGACTGGTGTGCATTTCATATTCCACCTCCGCTTCGGCCAGTGCCGTACGATCGTAGATGCACCAGTAGACCGGCTTCAATCCTTTGTAGACAAATCCCGCTTCGAAGAACTCGAAGAACTGTTCCAGCACCCGCGCTTCATACGTTTTTGACATCGTCGAATACGGGTGGTCGAATTGTCCCAGCACTCCCAGGCGCAAAAATTGCTCGCGCTGCAGATCGACATATTTTCCGGCGTACTCGCGGCAGGCGCGCAACACGTCCACTGCAGGGATTTCCAGCTTCTTGCGACCCAGCTGCTCATCTACTTTGATTTCGATCGGCAACCCATGGCAGTCCCAGCCCGGAACATACGGGGCATCGTAGCCCGCCATGGTCTTCGACTTCACCACAAAATCTTTCAGGCACTTATTCATCGCGTGACCCAGATGGATGGGTCCATTCGCGTACGGCGGGCCGTCATGCAACAGATACACAGGAGCGCCCTGACGCGCCGCACGAATCTGCGCGTACAACTGAGATTCCTCCCACGCAGCCAGCCGTTTCGGCTCATTCTGGGGAAGATTGGCCTTCATCGGGAAATCGGTGTGTGGCAGGTTCAGGGTCGCCTTTAAATCAGGCCCAGCGGGCATATCTTCTCCGAAGCAAAGTTTCTCCTACTCCACTATGATAAATGCATACCTCGCATCATCGGTCTGGGGAGCAAAACGGATTGGCTGGTGAAGCGTCTAAAGCATTAACGTTATCGATATCCGTGTCGTTCTCGATAACCTGAGGATTTTTTCAGCCGATTGAGTCTTGCCAGTTGACTCGTAACACTGGATCGAATGCCCTGGAATACATGGAAGGATTTCGGCGAAGACGACAAGTAAAGCCTGCATCCAGCATAATTAAAGCAGGTAGGTCACCGCGGCGACCGAGAGTCCCCACTCGCGAGCAGTCGAAAATGGGTTATGGATGTCGAATCAGCTTCTGATACCGCCTGAAATCGAGAAAAACAAATCACGAGAGCTCCCGCAGCCGTCCCTTTCGAGCACGGTCGCGGGAGATCCTTCGTTTTGGTCCTCGCTGACAGAGAATCTCCGTGCCCGGTTTTTCCCCCGTCCGCAGCCCGCGCTGCAGCTGAAATCAAAGCCCGTTCCCGTCGCCGATCCCTTCTATCAGGAACCCATTTGGGTCGGTATCTACGAGGATTTTCGCGAAATATTCTTTCCCCGTCGGCTGCCTCCCTTGCAATTGGAATCGCATGCCGTCGCGGTGTCAAACCCGCTGGAGCGGCCCCATGATCGCAAATCGAGTTTCATCTCAGTCGGCATTCATCTGGCTGTGCTTGCGCTCATCCTGGCAGTCATCTTCTGGCGTCCCAAGCGGCCCGCGGTCGCGGAAGTCGTTCCTCCACCCAACTTCAACGTCACGCCCTTCCTGCCCCTCGGCCAAAAGCCGATGGGCGGCGGCGGCGGCGGCGGAGATCGCAGCATCACGCCTGCGGCAGTGGGTAAACTGCCTCCTATCGCGAAAACGCAGTTTGTTCCTCCCGATGAGATCATTCGCAACCCCAAGCCCAAGCTCGCGGTTGAACCCACGGTGGTGATGCCGAAAAACATCAACCTTCCCAACAGCAACATGCCGAATCTCGGCGATCCCTTGACCACTGTTCGTGGACCCGCCTCCAACGGCACCGGCAGCGCCGGCGGTATCGGCTCCGGAAATAGCGGTGGCGTCGGTTCAGGTTCCGGCGCAGGCGTCGGGCCGGGATCAGGCGGCGGCTATGGCGGCGGAGTCTATCAGGTCGGCGGCGGCGTTCGTCCGCCAGTGGTGATCTTTGCGCCCGAGCCGGAGTTTTCCGAGCAGGCGCGCATGGCGAAATATCAGGGGCTTTGCGTTGTGGAAGTAATTATCGACGCCCACGGAATGCCGCGCGACCCGAAGGTAGTGCAACACCTGGGCATGGGCCTGGATGAGAAGGCTCTGGAATCCGTCAAGCAATATCGCTTCAAGCCCGCCACCCTGGCTGGCAAGCCAGTAGCTGTACGCATGGATATTTCCATCGACTTCCACATCTATTAGCTCTTAGCCACTAGCCTTCAGCTCTCAGAACCACGGATTCTGCTCGATGTGTTTCAGGGCACGACTTTATCCGTGCCATACTCGGCGCAAAACAGATGGGTTTCAGTCCTGGGAAATAAATCAGAAATTCCAGCTTTTGCCACAGACCGCTAACCGCTAGCAGCCAAATGTCACCCGCTCTCGCACAAACGCTGTCAACGCGTCGTTTGTGTAGCCGGGTGCACCAACAAAAAAATGTGGCTTACCTCGCAACAACGGCAGCCATTCCGATGGCCAGGCCGCCTCCTCTGGTACAGATTGCGTTCCGCTCCACAGCACTGCGTCCACGCGATCCAGAAAGTATTGTGCCGAGGGTTTAAAGTCCTTAATCGACGGATCGAGCACGGTCAGGTATAGATCTGGCTTCAAAAACCGCACAATGGTGTTCGATTCCAAAATGGCGTTCTTCGCCCGCACCAGCTCTTTTCGCACTCGCGGCATCGCCTCCGCGAGTTGCCCCTGCCGGGTCCGCACCCAATAGGAACGCACCGCACCCGCCGCCAGAAATCGTGCGCTATCGGTCCCGCTGTCGGAGGAGTGTTCCTCCGTCACCGCGACGGTATGCGCGTCGGTCTCACAGTCGCAGGGCTCGCCATTCGCGGAGCAGATTCCATGGCCAAATTGCGTCACCTTAAAGGCGATCCACTCCATCTGCGGAAGGGAAGCGATCAGCCCTGCCACCACGGACGTTTTGCCGATGTTCCGCGTATGCCCGCCAACCACAACAATAGCCACGGCTCTATTCCTTTGCTTTTCGTGCCAGCCTGGCCAGCGTCGCCAGGCCCTTCAGGTATTCACGCAACGGCTGTGCCGGTCGTCCCCAAAAGACAATGCCCTCACCGCGCAGCTTCTTCTTGCTCAACACGCCAGCGCCGCCGCCCAGAATCACACCTTCTCCGACATCTGCATGCTCGCCAATGCCAACCTGCCCACCTAGAATCGCGCCATGGCCTACGGTGCTGCTGCCGGAAATCCCAGTCTGCGCTGCCATCACCACGTTACGTCCCACCTGCACGTTATGGCCAATGTGCACCAGGTTATCCAGCTTTGTGCCACGTGCGATCCGCGTCTCTTCCAGCGCGCCCCGGTCAATGGTGGTGTTGGCGCCAATCTCGACGTCCTCCTCAATTATCAACGTGCCCTGCTGCGGAAACTGAGTGTACGCGCCGGTCTCCGCATCGCGCACGTAGCCGAACCCGTCTGAACCCAGCACGCATCCGGCATGCACCTGCGCCCGGTCTCGCAACTCCACGCCGGAATAGATCACGACTCGCGGATACAGCGTGCAATCCGCGCCGATCTTCACGCCATCGGCCAATACGCACCCAGCTCCGATACGCGTTCGCGCTCCAATTTCGACATGCTCGCCCAGCACGGCGTAGGCTCCGATCGAAACGTCCTCCGCCAGCTTCACGCTGGAGGCCAGAATAGCGGTGCGATGAACACCCGTGCTTGCCTTCGCGGCCCGCAGGTATTGAGATGCTTTGGCAAACGCCAGCCGAGGCTGAGCGACCAGCAACAACGGCTTTTTCAGCAGCGTCTCATCAGATGGAAATGCCTTAGCGATTTCTGGAGTCACCAGCACCGCAGCGGCCGCCGACGCCAGCGCCTCCTGCAATGTGGCTTCGCTTTCAGCAAAGGTAAGGGAAGTCTGCGTTGCGTTGCGCACGCTGGCCACGCGCTCCACACTTTCTGCCGCCGAGGAATTCCTTTCTCCGGCCTGCGTTGAGCAGGGAATATACTGCGCCTGTAGCGCGTCCGCGAGTTGCCGCAACGTTAGCATAGCGCTATGGTAGCCGAGCGCCGCCATTTCGGCTTGACCGAAAGCGCGAACTCGGCCCACCCTCCACATAACCTGGGATTGAAAGCACCACGCGCAGTGAAGCTGTTCGCTAGTAAATCGCCTCTTCCCCCGGCGGTCGTGTCTTCCATCGCCGATGTACCCACAGCCATTGCTCTGGATACTGCCGAATCACGCTCTCCAGTGCGGTCGTAAACATCTGTGTATTCACCGTGGCATCACGTTCCGTATCGCCAGTGTCCACGAGTTGCAGCTCCGGCAGAAAATGCAGCACATATTTTTTTTCTGCCGGTTGCCACACTAGAAATCCCGGCAGAACCGCAGCTCCGGTACGCAAAGCAACCCGTGCCACTCCGGACGCTGTACATGCAGCGTGTCCAAAGAAGTCCACAAACACGCCCTGCGGCGGCGTCATGTTCGTATCCATCAGCACGCCGACGGTTTCCCCCGCTCGCATCGCAGCAATCAATCCGCGGGCAAAGTCATCCTTCGGCAACACGCGATTTCCATGTTGCGTGCGAATATCATTCACCAGCCGATTCACCCACGGATTATCCAACTTCCGAATCACCATACCCATCGGATAACCTGCCAGCGAATGATAGAAACTGGACATCTCCCACGCGCCCAGGTGTCCGGTCAGCACCAGCACGCCCTTGCCGCGTTGTTTCGCCGCAAGGTAATGCTCCAGGCCTTCGTAGCGGATAAATTGGCTGGCGCGATCCAGCGTGTACCCCGGCATGTGACAAAATTCCGCCAGCTGCCATCCCAGCTGTCGGTACATCCCGCGCAGAATCGTTTCGCGTTCGGCTTCCGGCTTCTCAGGAAATGCCAGCGCCAGGTTTCTCAGCCCCACGCGTCGTAGTCTCGGCGTGGTCGCATATGCCAGCCGGCCGATCGTGGCGCCTACTTTGCGCGCCATGCCGCGCGGTAACAGCCCCAGCGTCTTTACCAGGAGCCACACCAATCCGAACTCGAATCTTTCCCGCATGGTGGATTGAATCGATTTTATTGGAGATCGCCGAGCCTGGCCGGAAATCTGTGGTCTCCACCAGCTTCATAGCCCAAAGCCAAGCGCGTCCGCCAGCGAGGAGGTCTCGTCTTCGACGGATTTCCATCGTCCGCCAGACATCAAATACACTGCGTTGGCGCGCTCCAGCGCTGCGCGCACGTGAGGACAAATGTTTTCCGCGCCAACATGCTGCTCAAACTCCGCCTGCTGCATCAGCCTCGCCGGCTGTTCCCGCGCCCCGCAAAGAATCAGTGTCCGCCCGGAACCATGTACTTCATCCGCGAATCGCTGCAGCGATTGCAGTCCCGTCGAATCGATCACCGTCATGTTTCGCAGGCGAAGAATCACCACCGGAGGCCACTCCGTTAGGTCTTTGCTGACGTCGGCGATCTTCTCCGCGGACCCAAATAAAAACGGACCATGAATCCGCAAGATGACAACGTACGGGGGAATCTCTTTGTCCGGTAGCGTGTGATCTGATCCTTCCTCCAGATATTCGTCCGTGACCCGCGTGACCGTAGTCGTAGACGTCACTTTGCGAATAAAAATCAAGGCTGCCAGAATCATTCCGGCTTCCACCGCGACCGTCAGATTCACAAATACAGTCAGCGAAAGCGTCACCATCCAGGTGCCAATTTCCAGCCGCGACAGCTTCAGCAGTTGCGGTATCTCATGCCATTCGCCCATGTTGTAGCAGACCACCATCAAGATGGCCGCCAGCGCGCTCAGCGGGATGAACTTGGCCAGCGGAGCCGCCACCAGCACCAGCACCAGCAAGGTCAGCGCATGCACCATCCCTGACAGCGGGGTTTTTCCTCCCGACCGGATATTTGTTGCGGTTCTGGCAATAGCGCCTGTTGCCGGCAGGCCTCCAAACATTGGCGAAAAAATATTTGCGATGCCCTGACCGATCAACTCCACATTGGGATTGTGCGTATCCCCGCTCATGCGATCGGCAACGACCGCCGACATCAGCGACTCAATCGCGCCCAGCATCGCAATCGTGATGGCCGGAGACGTCAGGCTGCGGACAAGCTGATAGCTCAACACCGGAGCATGAAAATGCGGAAACCCTGAAGGAATGCCACCGAAGCGCGTCCCGATCGTTTCCACCGGCAACCGGAACGCAACCACCAGCAACGTTCCCGCGACCATGGCGACGATGTATCCAGGGATCCGCGGCCAGAAGCGCACCGCCAGAATAATAATCAAAAGGGCGAAACAGCTGAGCGCCGTGGTGAGCGGAGAAATTGTTCCCGCACTGTGTGCCAGCACCTTGAAGCGGCCAACGAAATCTCCCGGCACCTTGCCCGTCTTCAGTCCGAAAAAATCTTTAATCTGCGTGCTGGCAATCAGGATGGCAATTCCGTTGGTAAAGCCGATGACGACTGGACGTGGGATGAATTTCACCGCCGACCCCAGTCCGCTTGCTCCCATTACGATCAAGAATACGCCCGCCATCACGGTGCAGATGAACAGGCCATCCACGCCGTAATGGTTCACAATGCCATAAATGATAACGACGAAAGCGCCTGTGGGACCGCCAATTTGAAGTTGCGAGCCGCCTAGCGCAGAGATCAGAAAGCCCGCGATGATCGCCGTATAGATGCCCGATTGCGGAGACATCCCGCTTGCAATGGCAAAGGCCATGGCCAGCGGCAGAGCCACCAGGCCTACCGTTACGCCTGCAATCAGATCGTGAACCAGGTTCTGCCGCTGATAGTTTCTTAGCGCAGGTATCGACTTGGGTATCCAGTCCGTCAGATTCACTTGATCCCATTCTTACTGGACTCAATTTGAGACAGCATGTCCCGTACTTCGATTAATTGGTTGTTGAAGATTCTGCGGGCAGCATCGAGCAGACGAAATATCTCCCGATCGCGCACCGAATAAAAAACATTTTGGCCGTCTTTTCTGGCATTCAAAAAATTTCGACTTCGTAACAGGGCAAGCTGCTGCGATACACTGCTTTGCTCCACCTTCAACCGGGCGCTCAACTCATTTACCCCGACTTCTCCACTTCGCAGCTCGTCCAGAATTCGTATCCGCAACGGATGCGACAGGGCCTTGAAGAACTCTGCTTTGAATTGACTGAGTTCATGCATATTGCAATATTACAATAACTGCATATTAGTCGCACCGACCAAAGGTAACTGCCGAAATCGCCCCTGCGCCAAGCAGTTGCAATCTAAGATTCCACCGCCCCCTCACGCCAATTCCTTGGCAACCGTTCCCCCGGATTGGTGCTCTAATAGGATTAGTAAGCAATAAAACAAGTACGCACGCCGCACGACGGTATGCGAGTCTGGAGCTCATCATGGATACGTGGAAATTTTGGATGGCATTTGGCGTGGGTGTAGCAGCCGGAGCAGCAGTGGCGCTCCTGTACGCTCCGCAACCTGGCGACCGGACCCGCAAGCAGATCAAACGCGGGTTGGAAGATGCATCGGATCAAATCAAAAGCACGGCCGAGGATTTCAGCGAGAAGGCGGAGCAGTACGGCAAGCAGGCGGAGCGCGTCATTCGTCGTGGACGCGAGGTCGTCGATGACACTCTGACGAAGGCCGGCTCGGTTGCGAGCAAGGTATCGGGATTCATTTAGAGCGCCGACCACGCCGGTAAGCATCAACGCCGTGTCGCCGTATAAGTGCGGGCCGTAAGCCCACAAACAGCCGACAGGCTCACAGCCGCATCGAAGCCTGATATCTGGCTGACAAACAGAAGAAGCTCCGCCACGGCGGAGCTTCTTCTGTTCCTGCGTTGCTTCTTCTTAGCTGCTGGAAAGCGCAATCCCTTCCGACGACCGTTCCGCGCCTTCACTGCCGATCGGCCGATAGAATAGTTGATTGTTATCCAGGTAGACCTCGAGGAATGCAGGCCGTTCCTGAATATTGCCGGCAATCAACGCTTCCGACAAAGGATCTTCCACGTACTTCTGCAGCGCTCTCCGCAGCGGCCGCGCACCGTACGTGCGGTCGACCATGGTTTTCTCCAGGATCCACCTCTTCGCATCTTCCATCACAGAAATCGTAATGGCCTTCTGCGCAAGGTTGGCGTTCAGCTGCTGGACCAGTAGCTCCATAATCTGGATCAGGTCCGCATCCGTCAGCGCCTGGAAGATGATGATCTCGTCCAGCCGGTTCAGGAATTCTGGATTGAAGGTTCGCTTCACCTCATTCCGCACCAGGTCTTCGACCTTCTCAGCCACCGTGTCTTCCAGGTTCGACTGGAAGCCCAACCCCTGCCGCTTCTGCAGGTGTCGCGCGCCAATGTTCGAAGTCATGATCAGAATCGTGTTCTTAAAGTCGACCGTATTTCCCAGACCATCGGTCAACTGGCCATCTTCAAACACCTGCAGCAGTATGTTGAAAATGTCGGGATGCGCTTTCTCAATCTCATCCAGCAGCACCACAGAGTAGGGCGAGCGCTTCACGCGTTCCGTCAGCTGTCCGCCTTCCTCGTAGCCCACATAGCCCGGAGGCGATCCGATCAACTTCGAGACGGAATGCTTCTCCATGTACTCCGACATGTCGAAACGGATCAGCGCTTTGTCGCTGCCGAACAGGAAATTCGCCAGCGAGCGCGCCACTTCCGTTTTGCCCACGCCAGTCGGGCCCAGGAACAGGAACGAGCCAATCGGGCGGTTCGGTGACTTCAGGCCTGCGCGAGAGCGACGAATCGCCCTTGCCAGCGCCGAGATCGATTTCTCCTGCGAAATGATCCGCTTGTGGAGTTCTTCTTCCACCCGCAGCAGCTTCTGCGTCTCTTCCTCTTTGATGGAAGTGACCGGCACGCCCGTCCAGCGACTCACCACATCTTCAATGTCTTCCCGCGTCACTACGCCCGCGGTGGAATCATCCAGATGGTATTTGTCGCGCAGCGCGCGCAGGTTTTCGCGTTCCTTCCGTTCCTCATCGGAATAAAATCTCGCCTTTTCAAATTCATGATTCGCAATTGCATTTTCCATACGATGAACAATGAATTTGATGCGCTTCTGAATCTCCGTAATTTCTTCCGGCAGGGAAGTCTGTCGCAGTTTCACCCGTGCCCCCGCCTCATCGATCAGATCAATCGCCTTGTCGGGCAAGAAGCGGTCCGGAATATAACGGCTGGAGTGATATACCGCGAACTGGATCGAATCGTCCGTATAGCTGACCGCGTGAAACTTCTCATAGCGATCCTTGATCCCCATGATGATCTTCACCGCGTCTTCTTCGTTCGGCGGCGGCACTTTCACCGCCTGAAAACGGCGTTCCAGCGAGCGATCCTTCTCAATCGACTTGCGATATTCCGCAGGCGTGGTGGCCCCGATGCACTGGATTTCACCACGCGACAGCGCTGGCTTCAAAATGTTGGCAGCATCCAGTGAGCCCTCCGCAGAACCCGCGCCCACCAGCGTATGCAGTTCATCGATAAAGATGATGGAATTCTGATTCTCCATCAGCTCTTTCATAATTGTCTTCAACCGCTCTTCAAACTGGCCGCGATATTTTGTGCCTGCCACAATCAGTGACAGATCCAGCCCCAGCACTCGCTTATCCGCTAGAAAACTGGGAACATCGCCATCAGAGATACGCTGCGCCAGCCCTTCGACGATCGCCGTTTTGCCCACGCCCGGCTCGCCAATCAGTACCGGATTATTCTTGGTGCGCCGGCACAGGATCTGAATGACGCGATCGACTTCCGCATCACGACCCACCAGCGGATCCAGTTGGTTGTCGAGCGCCGCCTGTGTCAAATCGCGCGAAAATTCCGCCAGAATGCTTGACTCGCGGTTCCGCGCCGCTTGCGGAGCACGCTCCTGCGTCGTCTTGGCCAGCTCATCGCGAACTGTTGAAAGCCGTAGACCGCGCTCCAGCAAAATTTCTGAAGCAAAGCATTTTTCTTCCCGCAGCAAGCCCAGCAGCAGATGCTCGGTTCCAATATGTTTATTCGACAGCCGCTCCGCTTCTTCCGCGGCATATGCCAGAACTCGTTTGCATTCATTCGATAGCGGCAGATCCACCGAAGTCGAAACCTTCTCGCGAATCGTGGTATGCGCTTCTATCTGTTTGCGAATCGATTCCACTGAGGCATGAGAGCGCAGGAAGCGATTGCTTAACGCCTTATCCTCGCGCAAGAGTCCAAGCAGCAGGTGTTCCGTTTCAATGTAGGGCGAGCCAAACTGGCTAGCCTCGTAGCGCGCAAAAAAGATCACGCGCCGCGCTTTCTCCGTGTACCGTTCGAACATATTCCCCCCTTGGCTCATGCCGTTCCGGTGCAGTTTGCACCTGGAACTGCGGTACGAACAATTGGATGCCCAGCCGCGCCAGGGGATGCAATCTGCCCCTCTGCAGACGCCTCTTCTGATTCGCTCGAGTGCAGCCAAATTTCGTGCAACCGGCCTTCGTGCAACCGGAGCGTGCGTCCACAACGTTTTGCCATTTCCATGTTGTGGGTGACGAGGATGGAGGTTAACCGATGCGTGTTGTGTAGCCGTTCGAGCAGGCCAAACACCGCTTCGGCCGTACGGTTATCGAGGTTGCCCGTTGGCTCGTCGGCCAGCAGTAACCGGGGTTGTGTGACCAACGCCCGTGCCAGCGAAACGCGCTGTTGTTCCCCACCGGAAAGCTCTCCGGCAAGGTGGTGCACTCTGGCTTCCAGTCCCACTTCGCGCAGCAGCTCTTGCGCTTTCGCAAAGGCGGACGGTTTCGGTTCTTCGCGTGCGAGCAGCGGCATCGCCACATTCTCCAAAGCCGTAAATTCCGGCAAAAGGTAGTGCAGTTGCCACACATAGCCAATTTCGCGATTGCGAAACGTGGCTGCCTCTCCCGCAGTCAATTTTCCCAGCCAGGTTGCTGCGAAGTATACGTCACCAGCAGAGGGACGATCAAGGGCTGCGAGCAAATGTAGCAAAGTACTTTTGCCCGCACCCGATTCGCCAACAATGGCGATCATCTCGCCTTGTCGCACGCTCAGGCTCAGTCCGTCGAATAACACCAGCGGTTGTGTCCCGCTGCGATACTCTTTACGCAGATTTTCGACACGCAGCAACACCGTGTCGCCATCGCTCCCCGCAGCCGCCACCCGCTCTTGTTCCAAGCCCTCATCCTTCGGGGACGAGGCAAAATCGCTGCTGAATTGGCGGGTCATGTCCTATGCCTATCATAATGCTCCAACCGGAATAAGATGCCACGTGTCTTAGGTCACTCGAAATTGGCCGACAGAATCAGTCACGCGCGGCTAAGAGCTTGTTGACCAGCCAGTGACGGCCCTTTGCTATTCTTCTCTCTGGAATCGAGGTTCCTCATGGGGCTACCCAGCGGCGGCATCGGCAATGTCATTCCGAATCAAGGCCTCGTAGAAATGGCGATGGCATATTCCCGCAGCCGTATACTTTGCGCAGCCGCACGCCTTGGTGTTGCCGATGCGCTTGCAGACGAGGAACGCAGTGTGGTCTTCCTCGCCGAAAAGTGTCAGGCCGACCCCACAGCGTTATACCGCCTGCTGCGCGCCCTCGCCAGCATCGGCATCACGGAAGAAACGACACCCGAGCACTTTCGCCTCACTCTTTTCGGCCAGCCCCTGCGAAAGGATGCGCCTCAATCCGTCTGGCCAGCCGTTGTCTTCTGGTCGGACCTGCTTGCCGACAGTTGGTCTCTGCTTACCGATTGTGTTCGCACCGGATTGCCTGCTTCGCAGGTTCGCGACCCCAACATCCCCTCCCGCTGGTCGCAGGATCCCGACGCAAGCTCAATTTTCCGTGCGGTCATGGGTACAGCTCCGACGGAGGATTACGCGCCGATCGCAGAGGCTTGGGATTTCTCCCATGCGAAGGTGGTCGCCGACCTCGGAGGCGGCGGTGGCTCGCTCATTCTTGCCGTGCTAGCCATTCACCCGGATCTGCGCGGTATGCTGGTGGACCTTGAACCCAGCGTCGAAGCCGCTAAGCCTCGCTTCGCGAAAGATGATCCTTCCCGCCGATGCGAACTGATTGTTGCGGACCTCATGCAGTCAGTGCCGCCCGGCGCCGATGTCTACATGATCAAACATGTGCTGCACGGGCGTCGCGACCCGGAGGCCATCACAATTCTCAAGAACTGCCGTGCCGTCATTCCGCAGAATGGCAGTTTGTTGATCATTGAATTCATCCTCCCTCCACTTGTCTCGCACGTCGATCCGCAACTGGAAGGCCACCTGATGAGCGACCTCAATATGCTGGCCGTCACCGGCGGTCAAGAGCGTAGCGAGCGCGAGTGGAGAAAGCTTCTTGAGGTAGCCGGCTTCACTCTGACTCGGGTATATCCGGTTGGGGACGACAATTCGCTGGTTCGCAACGTCGGCATCGTAGAAGCCAAGCCAGTCGTCCCACCTTCCGCATCGCCTCTCTGAGGGAGCGTCGTCCAGGGTAGATCATCCAGAAATGGAATTGCATGTCGCAACCTGGTTTGCGAAAACGTGATGCGCACAAGGATGCGGTCAAACCCCGGCGGCCTCGGGCATGGGATAATCCATCAGGTATCAGACAGCCGCATGATCGAGGGGGGAAGATGCCAACAATACAGGCTCAAATATGGAGGGGTGCAAGCCTCA
The DNA here is from genome assembly GCA_035502695.1 of Acidobacteriaceae bacterium. Taxonomy (GTDB): domain Bacteria; phylum Acidobacteriota; class Terriglobia; order Terriglobales; family Acidobacteriaceae; genus JAKAAZ01. The sequence continues at coordinate 21,034 of DATJUD010000071.1, read as the reverse complement.
CCATCGACCGCACCGAAAACGAAACCAATGGCACCGTCTTTCGATTCTCCGGCCCATTCACCGCGCACGGTATGTACGCCAGCCTGTCTCCAGACGACTTTCGCAATCTCTTCGAATCGCCGCCGCGCGATGGGAATCCCCCCGTACACATCTTTGACTTGACGGGTGTTCCATACATGGATTCGCTCGGCTTCGGCATGCTGGCCAGCCATTACGTGCGCTGTCAGGGCAAGGGGATTCAACTGAGTATCACGGGCGCAAGCCCCCGTGTTCAAGAGTTACTAAGGTTGACCAAAATGGACACCGTGCTTCCGATCGCTGCAGTCTAGCGGTTGGATACTTTTTGTAACATCATTGTCGTATTCCGCTATTTCGTTAGGTTCGAGGAACTTTATTCGTCGAGAACAACGGGTGTACAAACGAATCCGCTCCGTCGAGGTGGATTCCATCTGCTATGTTGTTAGGCGACAGTCTCGAAGGTGACAGCGGAGATCGTATGGCGGTCGTAGCACAAGAACTTGTCGATCGGCTGGCGGAACATAAAACCCTGAGCGGAGCGCCACGGACGGAGTTGGAGTGGCTGGTCGCACATGGGGTCCTTCGCAGACTGATCCAGCCTCCGCGATTGAGCGTTGTGCGGTTATGCTCGAGGATCGACTGAAAGACTCGCAAGAGGTTACACGCTATCTGGCCGCAGCGACTCTGAGCGAGGCCGCAATCGCCGCTGTAGATCACGTTCATGCATCCTGTATAGAAAAACAGAGCCATGGGATGCGGTCCCCTCTGGAGCAGTCTGATCGCGATGAGGATATGGAGAGGTGGTTTTCTAGGCATGGTCTGGACAAAGCGAACGCATCAACGCTTGCGGACACAGAGGTTACATTTGAGGCGCTAGACCTGTTGGTTGACGCAGTGGAGCGACCAACATTGAACGTAGTGGTGCGTTGGGCCGCGGCCGGTCGTGCCGTGCGGAACCTGACTTCGACGATTCAGGATTCCGCGATGCACATCTCGAGCCTGGTAGCCGCAGCGAAGGGATTTACGCATATGGACCAGGCGAATGTGGCCGAGCCGGTGGATCTGGGCCCAAGTTTGTCCAACACTGTGGCCGTGCTTAAGTCAAAGGCTCGTGAGAAGTCGGTGGACGTTACGCTGGATTTGGAGGCCAACCTGCCGAGAGTACATGGCTTTGCCAGCGAGTTGAGCCAGGTATGGGGAAACCTGATCGACAATGCCTTAGACGCCGTGATAAATGAAGGCCGCGTGGAGGTGTCTGCCTTTCGCGAAAAGCAAAGTGTGATGGTGCGAATCCTGCGATGACGGAACCGGTATTCCGGCGGAGATACGCGACCACATCTTCGATCCGTTCTTTACAACCAAACCAATGGGACAAGGAAGTGGTCTAGGCCTGGATATCGCCGGGCGGCTGGTGCGTCACAACGACGGCACAATCGATTTTGAATCGCAACCTGGTCGGACGGAGTTTCGAATCAGGCTGCCGATCGCCGAAATCTTCCCAGCTTGAGTTTGGCGGGTGAGAAACGATTCGACCAAGATTCTACTCATAAGTTCTGCGAGTCGTAATGCTCTCGTTTTGTTCCACAACCTCTAACGAATTCCAAGAATGTCGCATTTCGCGTGCAACGCCAGGCGGTGCGCCGTGCCGCCAATAAATCCGCTGAATCCACCTGGTTCGCGCCGCAGGCCAATCACCAGCAGGTCGGGCTGGACGTCGTCAATCAATGCAAGCAGTCCCTCAATCTCATCGCCTTCTATCGTTGCAAAGCTGAGGCCTACGCCCGATTGCTCAGCCATTTGGCTGGCCTTGTGATGCAGTTCTTTGTAGAAAGTTTGCTTTTCTCGCTGCAGAATTTGGGGCACGTCCGGAGCCACGGCCGACACATAACTAACGTAGGCAGGCAGACGCTCAATGACCGTAATTATCGTTAACTCCGAGCTGGTAAGTTTGGCTAATTCCAGCGCAGAACGGAAAGCTCGCCCTGCCTCGGCTGACTCGTCAAATGCCACCGCAATTTTCTTGAACATGATGGCGTACCTTTTTTCAGTAAGGTGAAAATTCGTTCGGGGGATTAGTTGCCTTAGCAACCATAAACGTCAAAAACAGGCTTTTTAGTTGCTAAGGCAACTAAAAATTCCAGGGCGACCGGACAGCCTCAGATCGAGGTCTTCTCTAGCTCCTTGCGACTCCAATCGCCAGTGTTTGCGCCCGCTTCATAGGTGCTCTGCAGAAATTCAAGCAATGCGGCTCGCGGCAAACTCGCCTGCCGCAGGTCGTCATACATCAGCAAAAATTCTTTTAGCTGCGGATGATAAAAAGTTTTTTCAGGCCGCACTGCCTGTTTTGAAAACTTTTCCGGCTCGGGCGCCGCATAGGCATAAAACGCGGGTCCCGCAATGTCGCCGCCGCCCGGCCACCATCCCGCGCTGATCACTTCATGCGAATAGGCTTCCCGCGTGATTGGATCGGCATCCACACGCTCCGGCGCGCGACGGCCGGAAAACCGCGTTAGAGCGAGATCGAAACTGCCCCAGAAAAAATGCGACGGACTTGATTTGCCGATGAATCGCGCACGAAATTCCTTGAAGACAGAATCGGTGCTGACTAGAATTCGCCAGAATCGGTTCGCGTAGTCCGGATCATAGGATTTGTGCTGCGTGTCCTGATCGAACGGAATCGGATTTGGAATTTCGACCGGCACCGGCCAGATTTTTACCTCGATCCCCAGCTCGGCGAGAGTCGCCATCAACATGTCATAGAAATCCACGACGGCCCGAGGCGCCAACTTCATGGTTGCGCCGGTCGAATGGTTGGTCTGAACGGTCAGTTTGTGATCGACGAAGTCGAATTGAATCTCAAAGATTCCGCGCGCATAGGGAATCGGCGAAGTGGTGAGCCCGACTGCGTTGACATAGAGCGGGACCTCCCACCAGTGGTTCAACCTTGGACTCAGCGCCAGGCGAACCTTGCCGACAATCTGCGACCACATATGCAGCGTGTTGTAGGTGTCCTGCCAGGCGCCTAACGGAAGCTCCGGCCAATCTTCAGGACCAGCGACAACGATCTCTGGGCTCATGGTCTTCCCCGCAAACAAGTGTAAGCTGCTGTAGCAACGGATTTCGACAATTTTTCTGGCACTACTCGTACCGCAAAGCTTCGGCGGGGAGAATTTTTGCCGCTGAAGACGAAGGATAGAGCGTTGCCAGCAGCGAAACGCCCAGCGCCACCGCGGCAACAATCACGCCATCTTGCCAGCGCGGAGCGAACGGCAAATAATCCAGCGAGTAAACGGCCGCCGACAAGTGGATGATGCGGTAGTGACCTCCGACCCAGGCCAGCGCGTAGCCCAGCACCAGGCCGATTGAGGTGCCAAGAATTCCGATCAGCATCCCCTGCCAGACAAAAATTCGCCGCACCTGGGACGGTCGCACGCCATAGGACATCAGCACGGCGATATCGCGGGTCTTCTCCATCACCATCATGGTCAGAGCGATCAGGATGTTCAACGCCGCGACGCACACGATGAGTCCAATCACAATAAACGTGACCGCTTGCTCTTCGCCTAACGCGTGGAACAGTTCCTGATTCTGCTCCATCCAGTTGGTGGTCATAAAGCCGCTGCCGGCGGCCTTCTCAATCTCTTTTCCAACGCGGTCGGCGTGATACAAATCATCAACCTTGAAGCTGATGATGGAGACGATGTTAGGCTCGCCGAATAAATGCTGAATATCCGCCAGCCGCGCCAGCGCAAACGAGGAGTCGTATTGATAGAAGCCGGAATGGAAAATTCCGACGACTTGAAACCGTTCATACTTCGGCACCAGGCCAAAGGGAGTCAACTCGCCCTGCGGGCTGGTCACCAACACACTGTCGCCCACGCCTGCGCCGATCTGATCGGCAAGGTCGGAGCCAAGCACCATCGGCGGCAACGTGTCTGTCGAATCTTGAGCGGTTGCCGCAGAAACGGGGGCGAGGGGTACCGCGGTTCCTTGCTTGATGTCACCCAACAGGCTGCTGACGGTGCGTTCTTCCGCGGGCAGAATGCCCTTGACCAGTGCGCCACCAGATCGAGCTCCGCGCGAAATCAACACTTGCCCATAGAGAGCCGGAGCGGCGGCGGTGACGTGGGGTAAATGCCGCAGCCGATCGGTCAGGCTGCGCCAATCTTCGATGCCATCGTTGGCCACCCGCATCAATTGAACCTGCGCGGTCGAGCTCAACAGGCCCTTCTGCAGATCGCGCTGCATTCCATTCGTAATCGCCAACGCCAGAATCAACGAGGCCACGCCTGCCGCCACCCCGATAATCGAAATCGCTGTGATGACGCCGACAACTGCCTGGCGACGCTTGGCCTTCAGATATCGACTGGCGACAAACAGTTCAAAGCGCATACGCTGGCTCGCTCATGGCTGCACGCACGCTTACTGCACAACCGTTTTTCCGGTAGCGGTGTTTCCCGCGCGATTCAACACTCGCACTGCGACGACATGCTGTTGCGGAGAAGCTGGCTGGACGGCCGGTGAAACGTCGTTGCCCTCTGAGCGCTTCGGTATCGGAATGGTGAAGTCGTAATGCTCATGCAGGGAATCGCTGAGGTTGCCGACGGGATCGATGTACTGCCACGCACCCGCATCCACCGAATAGTATGCGCGCGAGATGGTGGAAAGTTTGTCCTGTGCGTCGAACACCACGTGGATCGCACCTGAAGATTGAGAGCTCATTGTCGCCTGTAAAGGAGAAAGAACCGGCGGCATGGTGTCGAGCAGGAATTGATCACTGTCTTTGAATCCCGTCAGTGCATCTCCTGCCAGATGCGATGGAGCATCTGTGGCGACGATGCGAAGCGTGTAGTAGCCATCCGGAATCCGATTCAGATCAAAGGAGAGATACGTTTGTGACACGTTCTGCGCGAGCGGTAGCCAATTGGCCTCGTCCGTGCCGCGATAGTAGACGGAGTAGTGCAGATGATCGCCGTTTTCATCGTGCGCTTTCCAGCGCACCGTGGCCCATCCATGCGTTCGCATTGCCATCAAAGGCTGCGAAGTCTGCGCTGTTTCGTAAACCACTCCATCGGTCGACTCGGCAGGGAAGTTGATTTGCACCGGCGTGATTTGCGATTCCTGGTTCAGACCCGGGACGACGCGCGCATGCAGTTCTACAACGATATCATCCACAACCGGCGCGACGTTTTGCGGCAGATAGTAAAAGCCAACCTGGCGCAGCGTTGCGTCGCCGTGCAGCACTGCTTTCCACTGCAGATACCGGGCTCGTGGAAATTTTGGAGATGCGCCATTCGGGTTGATCGGCTGCCAGTCGCTCCAGCCCTCGGTTGGCTGCTCAATGTTGCCGACGCGAGCGAACAGGTCATAGTGCCCGCTGCCCCGTACTGCCGGACGCCCCCACGCTGAACTGAATTTTGCATCTGCGACAGGGCTCACGTAGGTGGAGTTGTCGCCGGATCCAGCGCTGCTCTGCGATAGCCGATACAGCTTGCCGGTGTTGCTGGTGGCAACGTACAAGCTGTTGTCCGCTAGCGCAAATGCAGTTGCATCGGTGGCTTCCAAATGCGCTAGGTCCGCATAGGTTCCGTCGAGAAGAATGCGATAGAGATGCCCCTGATTCCCGCTGCCGGCTAATAATCCGCTCTGTTTCGGATCGGCATTCTGCTGCCACGCCAGCGCATACACCACATCATGTGTCGAAGCCCATAGTTGTCGCGGCGCGCCATCGGGAGAAATCTGATAAATGACGGTGCCTTTCGGGACCAGCGTGCTGTCGTGCGAAGAGGCGATGGAGCCCGGCAGCAAAATCGTAATGCTGGCGGTCATCGTGGCGCTGCTGTGAACATTCAGGGGTGGTAGTGTGGACTTGCCTTTCTCGCCCAGAGCGGCCACGTACAAGTTGCCCGCTGGGTCAAGCGACATGGCTGGAATCTCCTGGTTCGGCGACTCGAAAAGCACAAAGCCTTTCCCGCTGGGATCGATACGATACACCAATCCGCGGCCATCCGTGCCCGCGTAGAGCGTGCCGTCCTTGCCGAACAGCAGGCAGCGAATGTGTTGTTCGCTGCTGGAGAAAAACTTCTCAGGCGTAGCCCCCGGCTTCTTCAGGTCCACGCGATAAATATTCGCTGGTCCTCCGGTGGCCACATACATTCTTCCCTCGGCATCGAAGGCCAGATCCCAGATGTACGTCACCTTGGGATTCAGCGTGCTGGAATCGAAAACCACATCCGGTGAGGGGCCAGTTTTTGACGGTGCTTGATCACCCTGCTTGTACACGGGACGCGGCGCGTTATCGATTTTCACTTCCGGTCCGTTGGGATCAATGCGATAGACTTTGCCGTTGGGCAGCGTGGCCGCATACAACATTCCATCAGGACCAATCTTGACCACCTGGACGGACAGATCTTTCGTCTGCAGCAGCGGCGTGGATTTGCCATCGGGCGTCACCTTCAGCACCATCGCTGGCGAGCCGGTGCCTAGATATACATTGCCTCGCTTGTCGACCGCGACCGACCAAACATCAGACGCTGCCGTGGTCAGTATCTCGTTGGCAACCGGAGAGCTCTCCAACTGGCCATCGCTGCGGATAGCGACGCCATGAGGCGTCCCGGTTTCAAAACTTTCATAGCTCGACTGTTGCCAGAGCTGCGTGCCCTGCGCCTGCGCAAGAACTGAAATGGAGAGAATCGCACTACCAAGAAGAAGACGGGTCCGCATCCTGTGTTTGAGTGTACCGAATGCAGCCGTGTTTCAGCGCATCGCGTGCGGGTGCTAAAAAGTCGGCGGCAGGTCTGGCGCGACAGAACTCCTGCGCCTCGAGCGTCCGGTACACTCGGATTAGCACCGCCTTTGTTCGATGACGATACTCCAACTCATTAGTGTCCTGGTCGCGATTGCAGCGTTGTTCGGCTGGATCAGCGCACGCTGGTTGAAGCTTCCCACCACCATCGGGACCATGTTCCTGACCGTCGCCTGCTCCTTGTTTCTGGTGAGTATTGGCGAATACGCTCTGGGACTGCGCCCATGGGCGACCAACCTGGCTCGGCAGATCGATTTTGAACGCCTGATCCTGCACGGAATGCTGCCGTTACTGCTGTTCGCCGGCGCATTTTTGATGGATATCGAGTCGCTAATACGAGAGCGTCTGACAGTCGCAATCCTGGCCGTCGTGGGCACCGTAGCATCGACCTTCGCAATTGCAGCCTTGATGCACTGGACGTTGCCTGTCATCGGCATCCAGGCGCCGTGGATGCAGTGTATGCTGTTTGGCGCGCTCATTTCGCCTACCGATCCCATCGCCGTGCTGGAAATGTTGCGTCGCGTCGGCGTACCCCATCATATCGAGGCGCAGCTGGCGGGTGAATCGTTGTTCAATGACGGCGTGGGTGTGGTCATTTTTGTCACACTTCTTGACGCATCTCACGGCGTCAGTCCATCTGTGCCGCACATCCTGGTTTCTCTGCTATTCAGTGTTGGCGGCGGCTTCGCTTTGGGAATCTTTCTGGCCTGGGTCACATTCCTCCTGATGCGACAGGTTGATGCATTCCAGGTGGATGTGCTGCTGACCCTTTCGCTGGCGCTGGGCGGCTATGCGCTCGCCCAGGTCTGGCATCTGTCAGGGCCGTTGGAAGCAGTCGCCGCTGCCATCGCGCTGCGGCGATTCAATATGAGCCATCCCGCCAAGCTGGTCGCGAACGAGCGAGTCGATGACTTCTGGAAAATGGTGGATGAGGTGCAGAACGGTGTGCTCTTCGTTTTGCTGGGCTTGGAGGTATTGGCGATTCCGTTTCAATGGTTTCTGCTCCGCTCCGGGGTTACCGCGATTGTCGCCGTGCTCGCGGTTCGGCTGGCGGTGGTGGCTGCGGTGCTGTATGGCATTCGGTGGACGGGGCAGGCGCGGGAAAGCTCTGTGGTGTTACTGACCTGGGGTGGTCTGCACGGAGGTTTGTCATTAGCGCTGGCTCTGGCGCTCCCCCTGACAGATGGGCGCACCTGGATTCTGGCGACAACGTACATTGTGGTGGTGTTCTCGATGGTGCTGCAAGGCGGGTCGCTGGGATTTTTTCTGCGCCGCTTCAAACCCGTCGAAACACATCCGCCCGTCGAACAGCCGCAAGAGTTGTGAGGAATCGGGCAACTTCCACAAGCGCGGATGTGGGGCGTGAAAAAAAGATTTGTTCCAGCAAATTGTGGATCGCGGGAAACCGGGAATTTCGTATGCTGGAAGAGAAGAGTAGCTTCACGGTGTCTGTGCCCGGCCGAAATCGCGAGGTGCAGCTTTTTTTAAGCACGAGTTGCGCGAAGGTTCCGGTTCCGCTGGGGATATCGACCGTGGAACTTCTCCAGCCCCGTACGCTGGCGGCGAATCCGACGGAGGAAGGTGAAATGAGCGACACAGGGAAGAAGACGAAGGCCACCGGGAAGCCACGCAAGACAGCAACGAAAACAGAGAAAGTCGCTGAAACAAAAGACAAAGTAGCTGAAATGGCTAAGCCAGCGCCATCTCGCGAGCAGATTGAGCAGTTGGCGCGGAAATTCTGGGCGGAGCGCGGTTACCAGGATGGCTACGCGGAGCAAGATTGGTTGCGCGCGGAGCAAGAACTGCACCATATGGCTTCCTGAAAGAGGACCTTCGAGCCTGGACAAGGAGGAAGTGGAGAATCCGGTACCCAGTCTTCGGAGGCTGACGCCTCAGGGATGTTTCCGGACAATTGAGCCCGACTGATGCCGTGGCTATGATTCAGAGCGCGAGTTCTGAAGCTAATTACTGAGGACGGCGCGATAGCGGACTTGATTTTTCTTCAGTTTCGCCAACGCGTCGTTCACCTTCGCCATGGGAAAAGCCTCTGTAATCGCATTGACTCCATGTCGCGCTGCGACGGTCAACATCTCCTGTAACATGCTGGGGCTGCCGCTGGGGCTGCCGGCGAGGCCACGCTGGCCGGCGATCAACGGAAAAGCTTGAACAGAAATCGGGCTGGGCGGCACGCCAACAACCGCCAGCGTTCCTCGCGGACGCAACGCGGCGACCAGGGTGTTCCAGTCAGGATCCTGATTGATGGTCGACACAATCAAATCGAAGGAGCCGGCCAGTTTCTTCATCGCTTCGTTCTCGCGCGAATGGACGAAATGATGGGCTCCCATCGACTTGGCTTCGGCCTCCTTAGTTGGCGAAGTCGAGAAGGCTGTCACCTCCGCGCCAAAGACCCGGGCGAATTGCAGCGCCAGGTGGCCGAGTCCGCCAATGCCCACCACACCCACGCGCGATCCAGGAAAAATACCGGCACTGCGAATCGGGTTGTAGACCGTAATGCCGCCGCACATCAGCGGAGCCGTCCCTTCACTTGGCAGCGCGTCGGGCACAGGGATGGCGAAGCGGGCGTTGACGCGGGTTTTCTCCGCGAATCCGCCATGCCGGTGCACGCAGGTCGCCACACTTTGGGCGCACAGGTTTTCATCCCCGCGCAAACACCACTCGCAGGTGCCACAGGAGTCTGCCTGCCAACCCACAGCAACGCGTTGACCCAGCGTGCGGTCTTTCACCTGGCTACCCATGGCCGCAATGGCGCCCACAATTTCATGCCCTGGAATGAAGGGATACTGCGTTATGCCCCAATCGTTGTTGATCAGATGCAAATCGCTGTGGCAGATGCCGCAATGCGTAATCGCAATCTCGACCTCGTTCGGCTTCAGTTCCTGTGCCTCGTATTTAAAGGGAAGAAGTTCAGCGCCTGCGGCGTGGGTGGCGTAGCCATGGATCGTGCTCATTGGAGTCAGGTCTCTTTCCAGAGAGGTTCAGTCTAAAGCGAAAAGATGTATTCCCTAAAGTACATCACAACCGTGAAGCGCGCGTTAGGGCTGAATGTCCAGGGTGATCACCTGCGATCCGGTCACTGCCAGGTCCAGGTGTTCCGACGCCAGCGCAATAGCGGTTTCCCCGTCGATGGAGAAGCTGCCATTGTTTTCCACTGGCTGCAAAACATTCGCCATGGAGAGCGGAACCGCCGGCAGATCCTGGCCTTGGACCATGGCTTGCGGCACCGGCGCCAGCAGAGTTGCATACAGCAGATTGTTGGGATGCATTTGGTTCAACCGCGCAATGGTCGCGCCCAGTCCCAGCGGAGGTGCGGAGGGATTGGGAATTAAATGCAGCGTATGGTCGAGCGTGGTGCCATCGCTGACCAGCAGGCGCACCGGGCCCGGCGGCAGTGTGGCCGGCAATGCGACCGTCCAGCGAAGGATGCGTTGCGGCGCGCGGTATGGATGCAGTGTCGCTTCCACGGTGATGTGGTCGCCAGCATGAACTCGGCTCTCCAACACGCGGGCACCGTCGAGTCGTGCAGACTGCCTGCCCGGCGAGCTGTCGAGCGTCAACGAGACTTGCCGAATGGAAGGCAATTCGCGCGGATTGCTGTAGAGGCGCTGGAATCGCTGGGCTACGGCAATTGCGACGGCTAAACTCGCCGGCTCCTGATTGGTCGCAGCAAACCAATCGTCAATATGAACATCCGGATATCCCGCAATCGAGATGGTGCCGCGCAGTTCATCGGTGGAAGGGTCGTTGTAGCCGTTGGTATCCTGCATCGCTTGATAGACGGTGGCGAGCAGCGCGGCGGAGGTAAGACGCGGATGCTCGACGACGGAGAAATGATAGGTGTGCGGCTGCGCAATTCCGCCGAGTGCCAGCGTCACTGGAATCATGCTCGCCTTCTTGCCAAACACGCCGAGGATGCCGGACTCACGGTCCTGCGTAAACGATCCCACCGTCTCCGTGGTGTTGATAATCTTCATCGGCTCCAGCGAAGAAGCGACCGTGGTGACGACCTGGGCTTTTGTCATCGGCAAAGAAACATCACCGAAGCGCGTGATGGGATGTCCGCAGGCCAGCAGCCGTTTGGGGTCGACATAGGTGACGGTGCAGGTGGCGGCCATGTCAAAGTCACCCGAGACGATGACGGCGCTAATCGCGGAGCCCGGCACCACGGGCGCAGGATCGACAGCGTTGGGAGTTGCGCTTCCCAGGCCGGAGACAGGCGTGAGTCCGTAGGCGTGGAAGCGCTGCTGAAACATCTGGATGGCCTGCGGTGAAAAGCCGTCAAATACCAACGGAGTTTCAATAGGGTGGACTTCGGAGTCAGGTCCCATGGTCCATGGCAATGCGGCGGACGTGCTTGCGGATTGATTCGCTGCCAGAGTGTTCGATAAATTCGTTGTCGCCCCAGGCGTTGACGTTGCAACCGATGGGATCACGGAGGGTCTGTCACCCTCTTTCGCAACTTCCAGCATTTGCGCAATCGGCGTGATGCCCGCGATCGGTTGCTTCGTGAACTGACCGATGCGGAATCCGATTGCTCCAACTAATTTGCCGTCGATATACACAGGGCTGCCGCTCATGCCGGCGACAACACCGTCGTACTCAGCCTTGCTGCCGAGCAGGCGAGCCAAAATCATATCTTTGCCGGGACCGATGGCGTCGCGCAGCACGCCGAGTATTTCCAGATCGATGGCTTCCGGTTTGCTTCCGACCAGAACGGTGTAGGCGATACCATGCAGACCTGCATGCACCTGCGAGAGCGGAAATATGGGCTGAGTAGCCAGCGAAACAGCAGGTCCAGGCGTGGGCGCATTGGCTTGCGAACTCTGCGCAACAATGGACGAAGCGCAGGTCGCGATCACCAGGGCCGCAACCGAACGAGAAAGGCTGTGAAGAAGGATAGGCACCTTACCAGAGTAGAAGGGAAGTGCCCGCGAAGGAAGTGGGCAGGTCGTGGAAGCCCAGTGTAAGATTCAAATTTGCTGCGCCGTCGTTGTATATGGATCGAGCGGAGGAACGCTGCGCGGCGTACCTCGAGGATTGATAGTGCACACTGCTTCCGCGCTGGCCGTCGGCCTGAAAACGAATCTGACCGCAATCGACTGGCTGATTATGCTGGTCTATTTCGCCTTCGTGTTAGGCGTTGGCTTCCTGCTGAAACGCCACATGCGCACCAGTACAGACTTCTTTTTGGCTGGACGGGCTCTGCCTGCCTGGGTGTGCGGGCTGGCCTTCATCTCGGCCAACCTGGGAGCGCAGGAAGTCATTGGCATGGGAGCTTCGGGCGCGAAGTACGGCATCGCGACTAGCCAGTTTTATTGGATCGGCGCCATTCCAGCCATGGTGTTCGTCGGCCTGTTCATGATGCCGTTTTATTACGGCTCCAAAGCACGCTCGGTGCCGGAATATCTGAAGCTCCGCTACGACGAAAAGACACGCGCGTGGAATGCGGGTTCGTTCGCGATCATGACGGTGTTTTCCTCCGGAATTTCCATGTATGCCATGGCCAAGCTGATCCAGGTGCTGCACATTTTCGATGGTGTGTTTATTCACTTCGGCCTCCCGCTGAGCTGGATTTTTCACTTCTCCATATTTCTCTCCGCGGTCATTGTGCTGGGCTATATCTCGCTGGGTGGCCTGACCAGCGCGATTTACAACGAAGTGCTGCAATTTTTTTTAATCGTCGCAGGATTTATGCCGCTGGTCTGGATTGGTCTGAAGAACGTAGGCGGCTGGCACGGTATTCAGCGCGCTTTGGGACCGGGGTATACGCACTCCTGGCGCGGCATGGCGCATGCCAGTACGAACCCGCTGGGCACGGAGTGGTATGCGCTGGTCTTTGGGCTCGGCTTCGTTCTCTCCTTTGGATATTGGTGTACAGATTTTCTGGTGATTCAGAGCGCGATGGCTGCCGAATCGCACCTGGCTGCGCGACGCGTGCCGCTGATCGCATCCATTCCGAAAATGTTTTTTCCTTTTCTGGTGATCTTGCCCGGTCTGATTGCCATCTCGGTTCCTACAGTCACGCAGCACATGATGGCGCAAGTGCAAACTACGCCGGCGCTTGGAGTGGCACGAGGCGCGGCTACGGCATCGATGACCTCCGACGCATCGTCGGTCCCTGTCGGCAGGGGATTGATCCCTGTGAAGATCGATCCGATCACGGGCCGTGTTCTGACCAACGACAAAGGCAAGCCGCTGCTCGACTACGACCTTGCGACGCCAAACATGCTGCTGCATTTTTTCCCGACTGGAATGCTGGGACTGGGCTTGACGGCGCTGCTGGCGAGTTTCATGTCAGGCATGGCGGGCAACGTAACCGCCTTCAATACGGTGTGGACCTACGATATTTATCAGTCTTACATCCACAAGAATGGGACCGATCAGCACTACCTTTGGATGGGGCGCATGGCCACCATAGGCGGGGTCGCGCTATCCATCGGCGCAGCGTATTTTGTCACCTCGTTCAACAACATCATGGATGCGCTGCAACTGGTCTTCTCCTTTGTGAATGCGCCCTTGCTTGCGACGTTTCTGCTGGGCATGTTCTGGAAGCGCACCACCGGCCACGGCGCCTTCTGGGGATTGCTCTCGGGAACCTGCGCGGCTGCGCTGCATACCGGGTTGACGTTGCCTGCGGACGTTTCCGGTGTCGGCATTCACGGCGGATGGATCGCGGTGCTGCACGTGTATCCCAGCACTATGGCGCAGACTTTTTGGACGGCGATCTGGGCCTTTGCCGTTTGCTTCGTTATGACCGTCGGATTAAGCCTGATGACAAAGCCGCGCGAGGAAAAAGATCTTGTCGGCCTGGTCTATTCGCTGACGCCCAAGCCTGCCGAAGGCCATCTGCTGTGGTATCAGCGGCCCGCGTCGCTCGCGATTCTGGTGCTGGCAATGGTGGTGGTATTGAACCTGGTGTTCTTGTAATACGAGAAGGGAATCGTGATGGGACTCGATATTCGATTGCCGCTGGGGCTGCTGTTCGTTGTAACTGGCGGCATGATGGCGGTCTACGGACTCTTCACTCACGGAAGCGCGATCTATGAAAAATCGCTCGGCATCGACATCAACCTTGTCTGGGGACTGGTGCTGTCTGTGTTCGGCCTGACGATGCTGTTGCTGGCGTATCTCGATCGTCGTCGCGCGGCGAAGGCTCCGCCAGTGAATCCGGCGAGCAAAGTTCCGCCGGTGACGCGTCCGCGCGGGCATTGAAAGGCGTTCAGGCTGGCGGACCGGCAACGAGCGCGTCGATCGTGACGCTACTTCGCGGCGATCACAGTCCGACACTGTGCGGCAAGCTCATCGAGCGTCGCCTGCAATTTCCCTACAGCAACTGATCCTTGCGCCATGTCTTTCGATCCGCCGCCGCGGCCGCCGTGGTTTGTTAATGTGGTTCGCAAGATGGTTCCACAGTCGATCTCAAGATCGCCACTGCGCGACAAAACCACGGTCGCTGGAGCCGAAGCATCCTCCGGCGTCCATCCGATCACTGTAGCCGTTTGCTTCGCCCGCGCCACAATTTTGCTGGCCAGCATTTTTGCGTAAGACACGTCCACTTGGTTCGCTGCCGTCAGTACCAACTGAATCATCCGCAGGCCATCGTTGACGGGCATTTTCACGACCAATTCCGCTGCCTGATATTGCGTCAGTTCGTTGGTCAGCTTCAGCGTATGTTTGGCCGCCTGCTTCGCGTCTGCCAGCAGGCGCTGGACGGCCTGCGGCACTTCTTCAAATCCCACGGAAAGCTGTCGTGCCGCCTCGGTCAGTCGGTTGAAATCGTTTCGCGCTGTCCGTGCCGCACGCAGCCCGCAGACAAACTCCACTCGCAGCCCTTGCTTCACTTTTTCCGTTCCGCGCAGATGCAGACCGCCAATTTGCCCGGTCGAACGGACATGCGTGCCCCCGCAGGCGTTGCGATCGAAGTCCGCAATGGTGATGATGCGCAGATCACCCCGGCGCGGCGGCAACTTGCGCAACTCGCCCGCAACCAGCAAGCTTTCCGCGTGTTCGCGTGGGACAACACTCATGGTCACCGGTCGATCTTCCGCGATGATTTGGTTGGCGCGCTCCTCCACCCGATCCAGAGTGCTTACCGTCAAGGTGTCGACATCGAGATCAATCGTCGAACTGGCCGCGCCCAGATGGAAAGAAACAGTTCGCGCTCCGCAAATCTCGATGAATGCTGCCGACAGCAAATGCTGGCCGGAATGTTGCTGCATATGATCGAGCCGCCGCACCGCATCAATACTGCCGCGCACCGCGATGCCTGCGTTCAGTGGCTTCAGCGTATGGTGCCACACTTCACCGTGCTCGTCCTCTTCCACATCGACAATTTCAATGGTCAACTCCGCGCCGCTGCGAGAGGTCGCGATCAATGTGCCGACATCATACGGCTGGCCTCCGCCGGTCGGATAAAACGCCGAACGATCCAGCGCCACCCGCCATAGCGATTGTCCGCTGGCACGCGAAACTTCCTGGATGTCGGTGACCACCGCATCGAAATTCGTCAGAAATGAGTCAGTGGAGTAGAGGCGTTCTGTCATGATCTCCTGGATATATCGCCGCGATTATTGCGGTACGATGATGCCGCCGATGCGCGTGCGCCTGGGCATCACAACGCCGCGGTGATCAATTTCGCGAGCTTCTTCCTGTTTCTTTGCGGCAGAGGGTTCGGTCGGGCTCGGCTGCTGTTCCATCGGAGCGCCGCAGGTGGGGCACCGCGAATCCGATTGCGTCATCTCGTCACTCCCTTCATACATCGAAATTTCATTGTCGCCGATTAGACTAGGAGTATGCCACCTCGTCAGCCCGGTCGTCCGCGGATCCTCGCCTGCGATCTTGATGGAACGCTGCTCAACGGCAAAGGAGTTCTAACCGAAGCGACCGCAGCGGCCTTGCGCAAAACTGTCGCCAGCGGCGTTGAAGTGGTGTTCGCCACCGGCCGGCGTCATAGTTTTGCATGGACCATGCTGGCTCCGCTCGGTCTGGACCCGGAGACGGTGCTCATCAGTTCGAATGGCGCCATCACCCGCACCTTCGGCGGACGTCCGATCGATCGGATCGGCCTGCCGGTCGAGACCGCCTTACAGCTCTGCCGGCTGTTGAACGACTTTCGCAACTCTCTGGTCTTCACGTTTGATCGCACAGGGCCGGGCGCCCTTGTAGTGGAAAATATCGCAGCGTTGCATGCACGTCTTTCGCGCTGGGTGGAATCGAACCTGCACGAGCTGGAAGCAGTTCTGCCGTTGGAGCGAGCCTTTGATGGTGGAGAAGAGCCGGTGCAGGCGATGATTTGCGGTACGCTCGCCGTAATGCGCGAAGGGCTTGCCGTTTTAGACGCGCCGACGGAGCAGGCGGAAAATTTGCGAAAGATCACTTCCATTCACCGCACGGAATACCCTGCCCGCGATCTTTCCATTGTGGACCTGATGCCGAATGGCTGCTCCAAAGGCAGCGCACTGGCGCGGCTCGCCGAGGATCGCGGGGTCGACGCTGCGGAAATCGTCGCCATCGGCGACAATATGAATGATGCTGAAATGCTGGTCTATGCTGGCCGCTCGGTGGTGATGGAAAACTCGCCGGCGGAATTGCTGCAGATGGCGGCCGCGAACGGCTGGAGTGTCGCCGGCAGCAACGAGTCTGATGGCGCGGCCCAGGCGATTCTGCGTATGCTAAACGAAGACCCGCATGCGGACTGGGAAAACTCGGCCGCAGTGCTCGCCGACTGATTTGTTGAAGTTTGCCGGAACCCGATGAGAACGTATCGCAAACTAGAGCTGTTTGTCACTCTACTGGCCCTTTTTGGGTCCGCCGTGACTGTGCGTGCCGCAGAGCGCGTGACGCTGCGGAATGGATCGTCGCTGGTCTGCGATCATCAGAAAAATCTGGATGGGCAAGTGCGGTTGTATTTGACGTCGTCGGACGAAAATTATGTAGATGTGGCAGCCGCCGATATTGTCTCGGTCGAAACCATTCGTGCGGGCAACGCTATCAAGCCGAGCACGACTCCGCAGGCAACCGGATTATCGCAGTCGTCATCGGCTACGCAAGCGGACATCCCGGCGCTGCTGAACCAGGCTGGCGCAGAACTCCATCTTGATCCAGATTTGCTGGCCAGCGTGGTGCATGCGGAAAGCGACGGTCGAATTCACGCTGTTTCTCCCGTTGGTGCGCGCGGTTTAATGCAGTTGATGCCGGCCACTGCGAAGGATCTGGGAGTTCGTGACAGCTTTGCCGCGGAGCAGAATATCGCTGGCGGAACGGCGTATTTGGATGCACTGTTGATGTATTACCACGACGATATTGCCCTCGCGCTGGCCGCCTATAATGCGGGTCCGGCAGCCGTAAACCGCTATCACGGCGTCCCACCTTATGCGGAAACGCGTCGCTACGTGGAACGTGTGATCCATGATTTTAATCAGCGGAAGCTGCGGGAAGCGCGACAGCGATCCAACCACGCGCCCTGGGTTTCGATGGCTGTAATCGCCACCGCGCCAGCAAAGTAAATTCCGATAAGGAAACCTGAAAAGACCTGAATGAAACGACATCGATGGCTTGTCATGGGCGGAATATTCGCCCTCCTGGTGGTCCTCGTCTACGTCCAGTTTCGGACGTTGAAGAGCTTTGACTGGTCCACACTCACCCAAACCTTCGACTCGATTCGTTGGTCGCGGCTGGTGCTGGCGACCCTGCTGATCTACGGGGCCTACATTGCCCGCGCTTTTCGCTGGAGCGTGTTTCTGCGCCCCACCAAGCCGGCCTCTCCGGCCCAGATGGTTCCCGCACAATTCATCGGCTTTACTTCGGTTGCGGTCTTAGGTCGGCTGGGGGAATTCGTGCGGCCGTATCTGGTTGCTCGGCGACAGCAAGTGACCTTCACCTCGCAACTGGCTGTGTACGCCGTCGAACGCGTGTTTGATTTGCTGGCCGCCGCCGGCATCATCGCAGTCACGCTTTCCATCAGCCCATCCGTAAAAAATCTTCCGTATCACGAAGAGTTTCGCCGCGCTGGATATCTCGGTATTGCAGCCGCGCTGGTGCTGGCATTCATCGCAGTCGCGATTCGCATTTCTGGGCAGAAGATCGCCGATCTTGCCAGCCACTCGTTCGGCATGATTTCAAAGAAATTGGCACATGGGGTCCACGAAAAAATCCTCGCCTTTAGCCACGGACTGGATGCCATTGCCGGTTGGGGCGCATTGCTGGAAGCACTTATCTATTCATTCCTGACGTGGGGCTTGATCGCGCTTGCCTACATCGTCGTGGTGCATTCCTTTACCGTTCCTGAACTGGCCTCGATCCCTCCGGCACAAACCATTCTGCTGATGGCGGGCAGCTTGTTCGGCTCCTTTGCGCAACTTCCGGCGATTGGCGGTGGCTCCCAGGTCGCCATTATTTACGTGCTGACCAGCGTGCTGCATGTTGGGCCAGAGGCGGCAACAGCCTGCGCATTGACACTGTACGTCGTGACATTTCTCACCGTGATCCCCGCAGGTCTGGTTTTTGCGCGCGTTGAGCAAGTCTCGCTGCGTAATGTGGCCCGAGAATCCGAGATGGAAGAAGAAGAGCTGGAAGCTTCCAGCGCAGGTTCTGACGACACGCAGCAGGCCCACTCGCTGCCGTAATCCGTCAGTCCTAATGCCTCGCCACATCCCATTGAAAATATGATTTTCCAGTGCTCGGAAGAGTCACGCTTGAAACTAAGACTATAATGGTCCTAGATAGGATCGAAGCATAACTCTCATGGTTTCAGGTACGACCGTACGGTCACTTGCAGGAAGAAATCGATTTTTCCCCGTTGCTTTGGCGGTCGGAGCATGTCTGTTGCTGGGCGTCGTAGTTTGGCAGGTGGTTGCAGACGCCGGCATTTCTAACCCCACTGCGCTGGGTCGCGGCTCCATCGCGCAAGTGGTGGACATCGCGATCCTGGTCTTCCGCGAGGGGCTGGAGTGCATTCTTGTACTTTCCGCCATCACGGCCAGCCTGATGAAGTCGGAGGACGCGTATTGGCGTCCGGTTGCCACGGGAGTGAGCGTTGGCCTGCTGGCAACGCTGGCCACGTGGTTTGTCGCAGTTGGCATCATTGACGATCTAGCGCAGAACGTGAATGCGCTCTATCTCCAGGCGGCCACGGGTTTGCTGGCGATTGTCGTGCTTTTGATCGTGATGAACTGGTTCTTTCACAAGCTCTATTGGACTGGCTGGATTTCGCTGCACAACAAGCGCAAACATGACCTGCTCAAGGGAGCGACGGAGCAGAATACTTCGCTGCGCCGGGTGTTTTTCGGCATGGCGCTGCTGGGATTCACGTCGTTTTATCGCGAGGGAGTGGAGGTGGTGCTGGTCCTGCAAAGCTATCGCCTGCGACTCGGGGGCCAATCAGTTTTGTATGGAGTGATCCTGGGGCTGCTCTTCACCAGCATTGTTGCGGGACTGACGTTTGTGGCTCATCGCAAGCTGCCCTACAAAAAAATGCTGGTCCTCACCGGAATCATGCTAGGAGGCGTCTTGCTGGTGATGGTTGGGGAGCAGGCGCAGGAGATGCAGCTAGCACACTGGTTGCCGACCACGCCCATCCCCTGGCTGGCGAATGTTATCCCCGGCTGGATGGGATTGTGGTTTTCTGTCTTTCCGACGGTGGAAACCTTAGCCGCGCAGGCCATCGCAGGTGTCGCTGTCATAGGTTCTTACTTCCTGGCGCAGCGATAGCGGAAGCGACCGGGTCTGCTTATAGTTTCAAACGAGCAATGCTGGGAATCTTCGACAGATCGTTGAACAGCACAAAGACCATCAACAGGATGAAGAAGACAAAGGCGGTCTGATAGACGCGTTCTTTTACTCGCTCATTCACGTCGCGGCGCATCACGGATTCAATCAGCAGGAATAGGATCATTCCGCCATCCAGGATGGGAATCGGAAGCAGGTTCAAAAGGCCTAGCTGCACGCTGATGAACGCTGTCCACGCTATCATCGGCGACCATCCTGGCAACGCTACAACATAACCCGTCTCGCGTGCGATGCCGATGGGGCCACTGAACGTCTTGGCGGACATCTGATGGGTCACGACGCGGTGCAGCAAGTCGATCACAGTTGTCGACTCGTTCACGCATTCTTTCACGGCCTTGGAAAACGCCGCCGTTAGAGAAAGCCGCTCAGTATGCGACGGGGGCACCTGAGGCCGGAATCCAATTTCGTACTGAGGCTGTCCAGCCGGCCCGGTTGTTTTCTCTGGAATCACTGTGATCGTGATTGGAGTTCCATCCCGCAGAATGGAAAGCGTGACGGGCTTATCGCCGTTCTGTTGCAGATACAGGATCATCGAAGGCAGCGAATGTAACTGGATCCCGTCCACCGACACAATTTCATCACCAACCTTCAGGCCGGCTTTGGCCCCCGGAAACGCAGGGTCGACCATCGTCACCTTCATGGGGGAGTTCTGCTCGACGGGAGTCAGTCCCACATCGCCCAGGGCGAAGTTGTCGGGATTCGAAGGCGATTTCAGGAACAGCGACGTTTCCTTCTGCTCGCCATCCGGCTGCTGTACCTTAATGGACACGGAATGATTCAAATTCAACAGTGATCGTTCCAGAACCTGATCCCAAGTGGGATTCTCGACACTGTCGAAACGAAGGATGCGATCGCCTTGCTCTAAACCAGCTCTCGAGGCGGCCGAATTCGGCACGATGTAGTCAATGACGGCCGGGTTGCTGAGATAGTTTTCGACCTGGTTGTGGCCGATATAGACGGCGGTCATCAGCAGAATCGCCAGAATGAAATTAGAGAACGGACCGGCGCAGGCAATCAGGATGCGCTGCCAGCGAGGTTTTGAATTCAGGTCGCCGGGATCGCGCGGCGCTGCTTCCGAGGCACTTCCACCGGTGACGGGTATTGTGCCGTCGCCGCCCAACTCGCCCGCCATTTTTACATAGCCGCCCAGCGGCAGCAGGCTGATGCGATAGTCGGTGTCGCCGCGGCGAAAGCCGAAGAGGCGCGTGCCAAATCCAATGGAAAAAGTCTCGACGCGCACGCCGAAGAGCTTTGCCACAGCAAAATGACCAAACTCGTGCACCAGCACTAGCACGCCGAGGACAACAAGCATGGAAACGGTACTTATAAGGGCAAATGACATGCTGGTTTGGGGGTATCCGTTCTCTGGTTTTACGCTCTCTGGTCCTTCGCGAGCAACTCGCGGGC
>DATJUD010000070.1:0-10396 GCA_035502695.1 Acidobacteriaceae bacterium | reverse complement strand
GTGTGCTGCAGGACGAAACTGCGATTCGGACATTTCTGAATCATGCCGTAGAGCTGGCCGCCAAGCTCGCCAAAGGGAATCACTTCCACCGCAATCCGGCGATCCTTTCCGGCGCCGGCTCGGCTTGGTACGACGTGGTGGCAGAGGTCTTTTCAGGCGCCGACATTGCATATCCGCTTGAGATTGTTTTGCGTCCCGGATGCTATCTGACGCATGATGTAGGCGCCTATCGCCAGGCCCAGGAGAAGATCCTAACTAGAAATCCTATCGCGAAGAAAATGCAATCGGGTCTGCTGCCGGCATTGCAACTTTGGGCTTACGTGCAATCCATTCCGGAAAAAGAAAAAGCGATTCTCACGCTGGGCAAACGCGATGCCGCGTTCGATTCGGGCTTGCCGACTCCCAACTCGCATTATCGGCCCGGGCAGGCCGCGCCTCGCGCTTGTCCGAATCACTGGGAACTCACTCGCTTGATGGATCAGCATGCTTTTATGAAAATTTCCGAGGGAGATGATCTCCGTGTGGGCGACATGATTGGTCTTGATATTTCGCATCCATGCCTGACCTTCGATAAGTGGCGTTTCCTCCCGGTGCTGGACTCCAGTTATCAGGTGATCGATGTTGTTGAGACTTTCTTCTAGCCACAGGCGTTGCAGTCGCGCGTAAGAATGTGCGCAAATATTTCTTCAAGGTCATTACGTGATGCGATTTACCCCACTTGCAGAGACGATGGACTCACTGGCCGCCGGCGAAACAACCAGTCGCAAGCTGGTCGAGACATGCCTAGCTGCTGCCATCGACCCTTCAGGGCAGGGAGCACGCACCTTCACCCGAATCGATGCGGATTCCGCGCTGCACGCAGCCGATACGATCGACAAACAACGTCGAGCAGGTGCGCCGCAGGGATTGCTTTCCGGGCTGCCAATATCCCTCAAAGATCTCTTTGATATCGCCGGCGAGCCGACTCCGGCAGGTTCGATCGTGCTGGCCGATGCGCCGCCCGCACTGAAAGATGCAGCGGCCGTCGCGCGGCTGCGAGATGCGGGTGCAGTCCTGGTGGGCCGAACGAATATGTCGGAGTTTGCCTACTCCGGCCTGGGGATTAACCCGCATTATGGGACCCCTCGCAATCCATATGATCGGATCAATGGCCACATTCCTGGCGGCTCATCCTCGGGCGCGGCGATCTCCGTCACAGACGGCATGGCCGCGGCAGCCATCGGAACCGATACTGGCGGTTCGTTGCGCATCCCGGCGGCACTGTGCGGACTCACCACCTTCAAACCAACGGCGCGTCGCGTATCGAGGGAGGGCGTACTGCCGCTATCGAAGAGCTTCGATTCAGTTGGTCCCATCGCGCCCACTGTCGCGTGCTGTTCGCGGATCGATGCTGTGTTATCTGGCGATCCGCAGGTGCCGTTGCTACCCAGCGACGTCAAGCAATTCCGTCTAGGAATACTGCAAGGATATGTGCTCGACGGTTTGGATACCGATGTTGCGCGGCGATTTGAAGCGGCCATATCCACTCTTTCCGGTGCCGGCGCCAATCTGAAAGAAGTTCAATTTTCCGCGCTCGATGGAATTCCTGGCTGCTATGTCAATGGGGGAATTCAAGCTTTCGAGGCGTACGAGTGGCATCGTCAACTGATCGCCAAACATAGCGAACTCTACGATCCCCGCGTCCTGGTGCGCATTCTGCGTGGAAAAGAAATCTCTCAGGCGCAGCATCTGGAGTTGGTGAATGCTCGCAGACGAATTATTTCTGAAGCGGGCCGCGCCTTCGCGGATGTTGATGTTTGGCTGTTGCCGACTGTGCCGCGCATTGCTCCGCTTATCGCGGACGTGGTGTCGAATGATGCCGCATATTTTGAGGCAAATGCAGCCATGCTTCGCAATACCAGCATTGTCAATTTTCTGGATGGCTGCGCGTTGTCGATTCCTTGTCATCTGCCCGGCGAAGCTCCTGTCGGCTTGATGCTTGCGGCACCCGGCGACCGAGATCACGAACTATTTCGAATCGGCGCGGCCATCGAGGCAGCGCTTGCTCGCGCAGGATGCGCCATCGCGCTCTCCCCGCTGCCCTAGCTGCGCGCTCGCCAGCATCGGCAACTACAGCGTGCGCTTGAATAATTTTGTGGCAATTAGCAGGCACGCGATTCCAAATCCAAACAGAAAGAGCAAGTCCATCCAGATCGCCTGGATTCCGCCGTCTTTGAGCAGCACCGCTTTGAAGCCATGAACCGCGTAAGAAAAAGGATCAATCACTGCGATTGCGCGCAGCCAAGCGGGAAATCCCTTCACCGGAGAAATGGCGCCGCTGGGAAAAAACAGCAGCGTATTCAATACTCCGAACATGGCGCGCGGCACCAATGGATCCTCTACGCGAACCATCATCAGAAACATCATGCCGTTGAATGCAATCGATGTGGAAACGATCAGCAACAACAGCAGGAGGTCGTTCACTGGATGAAAGATGGAGCCGAGTCCGGCGAGCAGCGAGCCAATCACTGTCAAAGATATCCCTGACATCACCGCCTTAATCGTCCCTGCAAGGTTCAATCCCAGGACCAGTTCCAGCTTTGTGATCGGCGTGACGAGGTAGCCTTCATGGACTCCTCGCGCTTTGTCGTCGATGTACAGCATGCCTCCGCCGATCATGACGGCGACATACATGGCCAGCGCGATGGAGCCGGCCAGCAGGTACTTCATGTACTCCACGTAGGGATACAGTTCCACAATGTCCAGTGCGATCGACGTGACCACCTTGGGCTGGATCACCGGAGCATTCAGAGCATCAACCAGCGACTGCATTTCCGCTTCGATGCCTCCGCTGGTCGTCAGGTCGGTGTTGTCCACGACCAGCCCAATGCGCGGCGAATCGCCGGCCAGCACCCGCCGAGAATACTGCATCGGGATGATGACCGCTGCATCCAGTTTTCCGGTTCGCACATCTTCGCGGGCTTTTTGTTCGTTGGGGTAGGGGACTGTTGTGAAGGTACGGATATTCGCGGCGATATCGTTGAATGCTTCGTGGATTTTCAGCGCCTGCGAACCATGGTCATAATCCACCACGCCCACTTTCGCGCCGGTAATATGTCCGCCGATGGCGTTGCCCAGAATCACAAGCTGCACCAGCGGCAGCATCATCGACACCATCATTAATGTTGGCGAGCGAAAAAACTTCCGCATCTCGCGCTCAACAATCGCCATCATTCGCGTCATGGCTGCATCCCCGGTCGCGGCGGCATCACGAATCCGTGCGCCTTCACTTGTTCGTCGCGAAGTTGTCGTCCGGTGTAGTGGACAAAAACGTCGTCGAGCGTTGTGTTCTGTACACTCAGCGACTTGATGCTATCGCCAGTTTGCGTTGCCAACTCCACCAATTGTGTCGTGGTCAGCGAGCCGTTGGATGTCAGCAGCCGGTACATACCGGCGCTTTGCGACTCCACTGACGTGACTCCGGAGAGTTGCTTCAGTCGAGCAGGCAATTCGGCGGAATCTGCCGCAAATTGGGCTTCGACGACATTGGTCCCTGGTACGCTGGTCTTCAGCGCCATCGGAGTATCCAGAGCGACCAGTTTTCCGTGGTCGACGATCGCAATGCGGTCGCACAGCCGATCCGCCTCGTCCATATAATGCGTGGTCAGCAGCATGGTCAGGTTGCGCGTTTCTTTTAAGTGATTCAACATCTCCCAAACGGCGACACGAGAGACTGGATCCAGTCCCGTCGTCGGCTCATCGAGAAAAAAGATTCGAGGATTGTGGACCAGGCCGCGAGCGATTTCCAGCCTGCGTCGCATGCCTCCGGAGAGTGTCTTGGTCTGCGCGTCGCGCCATTTCACCAGGTCCACGGCTTCCAGAAGTTCGTTAATGTTTCTCTCGCGGTCAGCCTTCGGGACTTCATACAGCTTGGCGTAGATGGAAAGATTCTCTTCTACGGTCAGATCGATGTCGCTGGTCAATGCCTGCGGAATCACGCCAATGGTCCGCCGCACAGCATCCGGCTCGCGGGAGACATCGTGTCCGGAGACCACGGCTCGACCGCTGGTGACGGGGGTTAACGTTGTCATCATGCGGATCAACGTGCTTTTGCCGGCGCCATTCGGGCCGAGAAGACCGAAAATCTCCCCGTCATCCACATGAAACGTAATGCCATCGACCGCAGTGAAATCGCCATAGCGCTTCACGATCTTTTCGACGGAGATGGCGATGTTGGATTTGCCGGTATTCATTGCTTCACCAGCTTGTCTTTCGGAATGTAGACCTCGGCCAGCATTCCCGGTACGTATCGCATGCCGGGATTGTCGATCAGCAATTTCAGGCGAACAGTTTCTATATCGCGCTTGCGTCGGCTCACGTCGCGTTGTGTCGCAAAGTCCGCCTCGGCTGCCTTTGCAATCACTTTCCCCTGCAAGGTAGCTCCACTGGGCATCACTACACGCAGCTTGTCTCCCAACTGCACAGAGTCCGCTTCCGTCTCCGGCAGCGGCGCATACACCCAGGTCTGCGTCAGGTCTGTAATGGTGACGATCGGCGTCCCTGCGGCAACCACTTCACCTTGCCTCGCGGCGCGCACATTGACCATGCCCGCAATTGGGGAGAAGATTTGCGAGTATCCAAGCTCAACCTGCGCCTGGTTCAAGAGCGCTTGCGCATTCTGCATCTGGCTACGGGCCGCATCCACCGTTTGCGCCTGCGCCTGGGCTTGGATCGTATTGGCCTTCGCCAGTTTCAACGAAGCCTGAGCCGCGGCGACATTATGTTTGGCTGCATCGACGGCCGCTTTCGCCGCCTGCAGGGAAGTCACCGCTTCATCGCGCGACTGCAGGCTCATCACGCCTTGCGCCGCCAGGGCAACAGTCCTGGAGGTATCGGCATTCTGGTGCTCTTCCTGGGCAACTGCCTGCGCCAGTGCGGCCTGCATAGAACGCAACTGCGCTTCCGCATTGATGACCTGGCTGGAGGTGCTGGCGCCAAGCTGGCGTTCGGTGTCGCGGTTCTGTTGCAGAAGATATTGCTGACTCATTGCGGCAGCCTTGGCTGCGTTCCGTGCGGCCTCCAGATCGTCGCTTTGGATGGTCGCGATCAGTTCGCCCGCGCGTACGGAATCACCCTCGTCGACGGTCAGTTTCTCAATGCGCCCTGGAATTCTTGAGCTGATGATGACCTCATTCGCGTCCACTGTGCCGATCAACTGCAGATCTCCCGATCGATTGGTAGTGAAGAAATACCAGCCGAGCGAAAACAGGAATAATATCCCGAGAATGATAAAAATGCGGTTGCGAGCGTTCATAGCGTTTTTCTCCGAGCATGAAAGTTCTCAGGCCGCGCCTGCGCGTTGGTCACCCGGGGCATGGGCATCTCTCGAAGAATTCGATGTGCCAGCTTTGCTCCAGCCAAGCGGTCGGTGAACAGCGCCGTGCCTAGAAACTGGACCACAACTTCTCGGCGGTGCTTCAGCGCCTCCGGTCCGAATGGTTCAAACGGCAGCGCTAGCTCCATCATGGGTGCGCTGAGAAAATAAAAGACATTCGCGCCGAAAATCGAATACACCACCTGCAGCCAGTCCACCTGGCACAGTTCGCCTGTGCGTATTCCATCTTCCACGGCCTCGTGCATCTTTTGAATCAGGGGAGCAAAGGCAGTCTTGAACATCACCGGGATCGAGCCGCTTTTGCCGCTGCGAAAACGAATCATTTCCTGCTGCATCAGGCTCTGGAATTCCCGCTGCGTCAGGATGCGATCGAAATGGTTCAGCGCCGATCGCAGCAGTTTTTCGCCGGCAGAATACTTTGCGTCAAATTCCGCCAGCGCAGTTTCGACCACCCTGGTTGCGACCGCTTCGACCGCCGCCGCGTACAGGCCTTGCTTGCTCTTGAAGTAGTAGTAGAGCAGCGCCTTGTTCGCTTTCGCCGATTCGGCAATGCGATCGGTGCGCGCGCCGGAAAGGCCATGCGTGCTGAATTCCTGCACGGCCGCGCGAAGAATTCTCTTTTGCGTCTGGTCAGCGCGCACTTCACGTTTGCGGGTTGGGTTTTGTGGCTTCATTGATTAACTGGTTAGTTAAAAGTGTATCAGAACGTGCACCGCACATATCGGATCGGCGATCAAACTGCTTCCCGAAGGATTTCCCGCTTCCTTGATCGCCGCTTTTATCCGGGAAACCGGCACGCATCTCGTCGGGCGACACATCTCGCGTCTCCGGCATCCACTTCTGTATGATTCGCAAACTGAAGTCCGGCGAATACCGGCTATATTCACGCAAGAAAGATCAGTCGACGGGGAAAAGGCGAAACCTGGGCACATTTCCGAGCCTGGAAAAGGCGAAGAAGCACGAGCAGGAAATTCAGTACTTCAAGAAGCATTAAGGCTGCGTTGCCTGGCTTGCGCTCAAAATATAGTTGCCTTAGCAATCAAACGAGCCAAATGGGTTGCTAAGGCAACCAATTTGGCTCGTTTGGAAAATGCACTCCGATCGGGGCTTTGGGGCTACCGGGTGCCCGTCTTTACTGCTCTTCGCGTGCGAAGACCGTCTCCATCTTTGCTATGGCCGTTGGCTCCATTGGTTTCCAGGTTTTTTGGCCACTCGACAACGTGCAGCCCATTCCGTCCGATCCATGACCCTAATCCATCTTTGCCGATTTTTCCGTCGCCCGTGGAATCGTTATAGTACTCGTTCACCAGGCTGGGGGTCGGTGCTAATTGTCCGATCGAGAAAGGATCCTTGCCAAGGCTGTCGAGCGCCGCGCTGAAGGCTTTCATGTGCGTAATTTCCCGCGTCATCAGGAACTGCAATGCATCTTTGCTGCCTTGATCGTCGGTCAGGTGAATCAATCGCTCGTAGGTGATTTTTGCACGCGCTTCTGCGGCAATATTGTTTCTCAGGTCGACATCCAGTTCGCCCGCAATCTTCAAATAGTTCGCGGTCCAGGGGTTGCCAACGGAGTTGAACAGGTTCAATCCTCCACCTCCAGTGACGGCGACGATCGGATCCTCCTCCGCACGGCTCAGGTTCTTCTTCATCGGTTTCAAGTGCATGCGAATCAGCGCTCCGACGACTTCCAGGTGGCTAATTTCTTCTGTGCCGATATCGAGCAGTAGATCTTTTCGTTCGGGATCGTCGCAACTCCAACCTTGAACGGTGTATTGCATGGCCGCCGCCAGTTCTCCATTGGCGCCGCCGAACTGCTCCAGCAACATGGTTCCGAAACGAACATCCGGTTCGCCGACACGTACGTCGTACATAAGCTGTTTGATGTGGTGATACATAATTCCTCCGGTGGCTTACTCAGCCGGTTGATAAGCTTGCGATGGATTGCCGCCAGGCGTTGCATCCATACCTGGCAAGCAAGAATTGATATCTCTCTTAATCAGGTAGGATGCGAAGGCCGCGATGAGAAACACCATGGAGAAGGTGAGAACGTAGAGCTACCTATAACTAAGTTTCATGAGACTGGATCGAGCTTGCTGAGCGGAGAGAACTATACGCGAATTCGTTTCCTGGATTGTTGCTTGCCGCGGTTTGCGGCGCTGGGTGGAGCGACCGATTCGCGAATCCGCAATTCGGTTTCCAGCACTCGATGCCGTCCCGGGGCGGCCCCAATTTCATCCCCATTCACCCGATCCAGCAACATTTGCACGGCGGTTGCCCCCATACGATATCCCGATTGGCGAATGGAAGCCAGGGGAGGGTCCATGAGTTCGGTCACGTCCAGATCGTCGAAACCAATAACAGAGACATCATGGGGGCAACGCAACTGCAGTTCACGAATTGCCAGCAAAGTACCCATCGCCATCAAATCATTTTGCGCGAGGATCGCTGTCGGCCGGTTCCGAAGGCGCAGCAATACCAGCGCATCATGGTAGCCTCCGGCCCGGTCGAAGGTACTCTCGCGCACATAGCTTTCTGGATACGAAAGGCCCACAAGTTTCAAAGCTCGCTTGTATCCCGCAAGACGTTCCTGTGCATTGGGCAGGTGCAGTGGCCCGGTGATGCATGCGATGCGTTCATGACCTAACTGGATGAGATATTCAACCGCTCGGAAGACTCCATCGTTGTTCGAAACCGTTACAGAATCGCCCTTCCAATTTCGCGGTATCCGGTCAAGAAATACAACCGCAGCGCCGGAACGACGGAACGATTCTATCTCTTCACTCAATTTGTCGAAACTCGCCGGGATGATGATCAGGCCAGCTGGGAGGTAGGTGCGCAGTTGTTCCAGATGCTCCAATTCTTTGGCGTGACTGTTATCTGTATTGCAGAGGACGAGCCGATATCCGTTCGCGAACGCTGTATCTTCCGCGCCGCGAACTACGGCCGGGAAAAAGGGATTGGTGACGTCCGGAATAACCATGCCAATCATGTTTGTCTTATCGCGTCGCAGGCCGCGAGCGAGTGCGCTAGGTTGATAGCGAAGTGCATCGACGGCTTCAAGTACGCGCTGTCGAAGAGGCTCGCGCACTCGGGCAGAATTATTGATGACATGAGAGACAGTACCGAGCGAAACCCCGGCCATCCGCGCAATCTGCTTCATGTTTGGCATACGAGGTGTGAACACCGCCTGCTTAATCGTACTGAGGATTGTAGCGGACTTTGCGAGGGATTGATGAAGGGCTTCAAAACGAGTGAGTAGATTGAGGGAATGGAGAATCAGATTCCATGACTGAGGATTCGACCGTACAGGGCGTCTTGCTTTGGTGACAAGTCGAAGACGCACGATAAAAATCTTTGACAATGCTCAGTGAGGGTACTACTATCGTCTCGAAATTTGAAAGCTTTCAAGACTCACGTTGATTACTGTATTCGTGTTGTGGCACATATCGAAGAAGCCTTCTCACTGCTGTTGTTGGTGGGCTTTCTCTCATGCAAGATGGGATAGCATTCTCGTCGACTGACTTCTTGGTATCCTCGCGACTGGGGCCGGCAAACCACCGGGCCGGTCGCGATTGTTTTGAACCTGCACTGGAGCTCTTGTGTACCAGCCAGAAACCTACGCCCTCGCGCTCTTCTTCATGGTTGTCAGCATGCTTTGCTGGGGATCGTGGGCGAACGCCGTCAAGTTTTGTCCCACGTATCGGTTTCAGTTGTTTTACTGGGACTATGTCATCGGATTGCTTGTTGGCGTTGTAGTTTGGGGATTGACGCTTGGTTCGACGGGAGAAATTGGGCAACCTTTTTTGCTGGACGTTTTGGTTGCTCCCAGGGTCAGCGTGATCGATGCGATTCTGGGCGGAGTTGTTTTCAATATTGCCAATCTATTGCTGGTCGCGGCGATTGAGATTGCCGGGCTTGCCGTTGCCTTCCCGGTCGCCATCGGGTTGGCGTTGATTGTAGGGGCGGTCAGCAGCTATGTTTTGTCACCGGCCGGGAATCCTGTGCTGCTGTTCGGCGGCATTGCGCTGGTGGTGGTGGCCATTGTTTGCGATGCCCTGGCGTATCGCATGCGAGAGCAAAAACATCGTGCGACCAGCCGGCGCGGACTGGTGATCAGCCTGATCTCCGGCGTGCTGATGGGCAGTTTTTATCCTTTGGTTTCGCACGCGATGAGCCTGCCGCACGCACCCGGTCCGTACGCAACCTCGTTTTATTTTGTGGTCGGCGCAGCAATGTGCGCTCTGGTGTTCAACACGATGTTGATGCGCAAGCCGCTCGATGGCCAACCGCCAGTCGGCTTCGATGTGTATTTTCACGCGCCGTTTCGCTGGCATGTATGGGGCATCGTCGGCGGCGGAATCTGGTGCACCGGTACCGTATTCAACTTTGTCGCTTCACGCGCTCATATTGTCGGGCCGGCGATTTCATATTCCATCGGTCAGGGAGCCACGATGATTTCCGCCGCATGGGGCGTTTTTGTATGGAAAGAGTTCGCCGGAGCGCCGCAGCGATCGAAGAATTTGCTGGCTCTGATGTTCGTTGTGTTTATTGTCGGGCTTTGTGCCATTGCTTTCGCACCCATCGTGCGAACTCATTAGAGCAGCGTGGGGATTGTAAAGATGGACACAGCAAAATCAATGCGGCCGATTGTCGTGGTTGGAAGTATCAATATGGATCTGGTTTCGGCCGCGCCGCGCATCCCCACGGCGGGAGAGACGTTACTCGGGTCCGGCTTTCAGATGCACCCAGGCGGAAAGGGAGCTAATCAGGCCGTCGCTGTTGCCCGCCTCGGATATCCCGTAGAGATGATTGGCTTGGTGGGTGCTGATTTATTCGGCGAGCAAATGAGGATGCAACTGCGCAGTGCTGGGGTCGGCGTGGCCGCAGTCAAGACGGTGGAAGGTCCCACTGGGATTGCTGCTATTACTGTTGCATCGAGTGGGGAAAACTGCATCGTCGTTACGCCGGGCACGAATGCTGCCGTGTCGCCCGAATATGTCGAGCAGCACCGATTGTTGATTC
>DATJUD010000069.1:0-5378 GCA_035502695.1 Acidobacteriaceae bacterium | reverse complement strand
TCAAACGGTTGACTGCGGCCAGCCGTTTACCGTCGCGGTCGACTACGCGCATACGGACGACGCGCTGAGAAACGTGACGCGGCTGGCACGGCAACTTGTGGCGCCACGAAACGGGCGAGTGATCACTGTGTTTGGATGTGGAGGCGACCGTGACCGTACCAAGCGTCCCCGCATGGGGCTGGCGGCTGGCGAGGGCAGCGACTTTGTCGTCGCAACCAGCGACAATCCTCGCTCGGAAAATCCCGAAGCGATACTCGATGAAATTCTTCCAGGTCTGAAGGCGAGCGGGGTGAAGTTTCAAGTTGAACCCGATCGCGCCCGTGCGATCCACCTTGCGGTCGGCGCGGCGCAAGAGAATGATGTCGTGCTGATCGCAGGTAAAGGTCACGAGAAAGTGCAGGTCCTGCGCGATCGAACCATTCCATTCGATGACGCAGGGGAGGCGAGGGACGCATTGCTGGAGCGGTATGGAAAATCTCAACGCGCCGAACTGGGAGCAAAGTGCAACTAAGCCTCGAACAAATCCGAGAATGGATGGCGGCTGAATTCGCTGCCGGACCGACTCCGGCTGTGCAGCGAACGCTGGGCGCTACGATCGCAACCGGATTTTCCATCGACTCGCGAACGGTTCAACCGGGCGACCTTTTTTTTGCCATCCATGGCGAGCGCTTCGACGGTCACGACTTTGTCGAAGCCGCGATTGCATCCGGCGCGGTGGCGGCCGTGGTTGCGCGAACTCATTTCGAGAAATACGGAAGTATTGCCGTACGCAAGCGCCTGCTGCTGGTGGATGATCCGCTGGCGGCCATGCAGCGCCTGGCATCTTCGGTGCGTCGCCATTGGGGAAAGCGCGTGATCGGCATCACAGGGAGCGCCGGAAAAACCACGACAAAGGAAGCCGTGGCGCAGGTGTTGGAGTCGCGTTTCCACGTGCATAAATCGCACGGAAATTTGAACAATCACTGTGGATTGCCGCTGCAGTTGCTGCGACTGCAGCCTGAGCACGAAGTCGCGATTCTGGAAATGGGCATGTCGCATGCCGGCGAGATTACTGCGTTGTGCAGAATTGCCGCGCCGGACTGGGGTGTGGTAACGAACGTCGGCACAGCGCACGCCGAGAATTTCTCTGACGGACAAGCCGGGATTGCTCGCGCGAAATATGAACTGATCGCATCGCTTCCTCGGCTCGGTACTGCCATTCTGAATTCCGATGACAAATATGTCCGGCAATTTGGGCGCGACTTTCCCGGCAAGACCATCTACTTCGGAACCGAAACGCTGGCCGATCCGCGGGCGGAGTCGATCACACCGATGGGTACTGAAGGCACGCGTTTTGTGGTGTGTGCAGACGGTCACAGCGTTGAAGTGAAGCTGCAATTGATGGGCGAGCACAATGTTAGGAATGCCCTGGCGGGAATTGCGGTTGGGCTGGCGAGCGGAATCTCGTTAGGCGAATGCGCTGCCGCGCTGGAAAAGCTGACGCCGCCGGATAAACGCGGCCAGACGCTCGCAATTCGCGGCGCGACGCTGATCAATGATTCGTACAATTCCAATCCGCAGGCTTTGCGCGCGATGGTGGAAACGCTGCGGACGCTGCCGGCAAAGCGCACCATCGTCGTCGCGGGAGAGATGCTCGAGCTGGGGCCCGCAGCTCCTCGACTGCACCGCGAGTGTGGCGAAATCATGGGCAGGCACGGAATTAATATTGTCGTGGGCGTGCGCGGGGAAGCTGCGTCAATTGTCGAAGGCGCCAGGGCCGCCGGTGCGGAAGCGATCTTTGTCGCCACTCCAGAAGAAGCGGGCGAGTGGCTGCGCGAGAATCTGCGCGAAGGCGATGCGGTGCTGTTAAAGGCGTCGCGCGGCGTGCAGTTGGAACGCGCGCTGGCCGTGCTGCAGGGCGTGGACTAAATTTCGCAGCCTACTCCGCTCCCGATGCCATCCATCCGTGCAGGTGCAGCCAGTTCTGCAGCAAAATGGGCCACATGCGCAACTGCGGATTGTCCTGCGCCAGGCCCGACCCGTGATGACCTTGCTCGAAAATGTGAAGTTCTGCCGGAACTCCGCTGCGCAGCAATGCCTCATAGAACAAGACACTGTTCATCACTGGAACCGTTTCGTCGTTGGTGGTGCTGAATAGAAATGTCGGCGGCGTTTGTGGCGTGACCTGCGTTTCGTTGGAGAGCTCATTTTCAAGCATGGGATTTGGCTGCTCTCCCAACAGGAAATGCATCGACCCCATATGTGTGATTCCGCCAGGTTCCATGCTGATGACCGGATAGGCCAGCACCATAAAATCCGGCCGACTGCTGGCGTGTTCCATCGGATCGATCGCGTCCGGATTGCCACTGTCGAAGTGCGTGCCGGCCGTCGAAGCGAGATGACCTCCGGCAGAAAATCCCATGATGCCGATGTGGCTGGGGTCGATTCCATCTTCGGCAGCATGCGTGCGCACATATCGGATCGCTCGCTGCGCATCCAGCAATTGGTTTGGATAGTGATAGCGAGGGCCCAGGCGATACTTCAGCACGAACGCAGCCACACCGCGGGCGTTGAACCAGCGAGCGACATCGGTTCCTTCATAATCCATGGCGAGATGGACATATCCGCCGCCGGGGCAGATCACAACGGCGGAGCGGGTCGGGTTCTGCGCAGGCAGAAAGGGAGTCAGCGTCGGCTTGTCGAGCGGCGTATCTCCCACGGCTCCGGGAGCGCCGTTGGGCCACAGCAATATTGGCGACGGCGAAGCGGAGGTGGTCGAAGGTGTCGATTGCGCCGCAAGTAGAGTCCCGCAGGCAAAGCAACAAGCGAGAGACGCGCGGAAAATGCGGCGCGGAAGCAGGGTCACTTCGTTTCCTCCGAGAGCACGGCCACTCCATATTGCGGCAACGTCACGGACTGGGTCGAGCCGCCATCGAGGACGTTTTTCATCGCCGCCGGTAAAGCTACGGTTTGCGGATCGGCAGCCCAATTGATCAGCGTGTAGACAGTGTGGTTTCTGCCGTAGCGCGGATCGACCTCGACGCTGGCCGGCACGCCGGGAAGCGCCGGAGTGACCCCGCTCATCTGCGTCATCCAGTTGGCCAGTTTTGCCATGCCCGCTTCGTCCATCCAAACGCCTACATAGGTGATGCTGCCCTTGCCGACTTTGCGCGTGATGATTGCCGGTTTGCCATCGAGCCAGCCATTACTTTTGCCGTAGGTTTCCAGCACCTGCGTATCAGGCGATTTCGTGCTTAACAACTCCGCCCAAAGCTGGCTCGTATTCGCTCCGAACTGGCCATCGACCGGGACCGGATGGAGGAGAGCGTAGTAGGCTTCCACTCTTCCGCCGAGCAATGGAACCAGCGGACCCGGCTGCCGCTCCACCTGCAGACCATTGTCGACGTTTTTCATCCCAGTGCGTTGGCCTAGAACAAGGTGGCCTCCATTGTTCACGTAAGTCATGAGGTTTTTTGCGGCTGCATCCGTAAGCACGTTAAGCCCAGGAGCGACCACCAATTTGTAGCCATCGAGCGGAACGGTAGGCTGTACGATGTCGACCGACTGCGCGATGTTTTTCAGTGGCTGGTAGTAACTGAGAAGCTCGTCGATGGGATCGTAGTTCTTGTTGTGACGTTGCCAGTCAATCGCCCAGAAGCTGGGATAGGTGTGGAGAATGGCGACCTGCGACCTGGGGGATGTGCCTTCGAGTGCTGGGCCGGCTTTGGCGAAGTCACGTCCGAGTTCGGCAACCTCCGGATAGAGGGGCACGGGTGTGCCGTCGGGGCCGACGAGAGTGCCGTGGTATTCCTCCTGGCCGTTGAGATCGCTGCGCCATTGCCAGTAGCTGACTGCGTCGGCTCCGTGCCCGACGTTCTCCCACGCCAGGGCACGGACCTCGCCCTTGTTCAGGTCGTTGTTAATGGGCGCCCAGTTCACGTGGCCGGGCTGCGTTTCCATGATCCAGAAATTTTTCCGTTTGAAGCCCCGCGTTAGATCGTCGGTCGCGCCATTCTTGTATTGGTTGACGTGACCTTCGCCGACGTAGTCGTCCCAGGATGCAAGATCGAGCGGCTTGGCAACGGCGTAGTGATCGTAGCCGTCGAACCAGCCCATCATGTTGGTGGTGATGAACTGGCGCTGCGCGGCGTTTTCGCGAATGGCATCGAGCTGGTTTTGCTGATAGCTGACCCAGGTTGCCGTCACGAAGCGTTTCCAGCTCAACAGCAGGCCTGGGTTGCCGGGTTTCGTCTCGATCGGAATCTGATCCCAGTTGTTGTAGGTTTGGCTCCAATACGCGGTGGTCCAGCGCTCATTCAGGTTGTCGAGCGTGTGGTATCGCTGTTTCAGCCAGCCCTGAAAGTCGGTGCGAGTTTGCGGGTCGAAGGAGGCCTCGGCATATTCATTGTCAATCTGCCAGCCAATCACGTACGGGCTATGGCCGAAGCGCTTGGCCATGCGGCTGGCAATATCACGGGCCAACTCGCGATATTTTGGATTGTCCCAATTGAATTGCTGGCGATTGCCGTGTTCGGCTTTGCGCCCGTCTTCGTCGGTGCGCAGCGTCTCTGGATATTTTTGTGTGAGCCATGCAGGCGGCGCTGCCGTGGGCGTGCCCAATACTGTGTAGATTCCGTGCGCGCCGGCTTCGTCGATGGCGCGTTCCAACCAACCAAATTGATAATCGCCTTCAGAGGGCTCCATCTTGCTCCAGGCAAACTCGCCGACGCGAACGAAGCGAATGCCAGCCTTCTGCATCAACTCCAGATCGGCGGGCCAGCGCGACTCTGGCCATTGCTCGGGATACCAGGCGGTGCCCAGGAAAATAGGCGGCGGCGGTGCGACCTTGGCATCGCTGGCGGGCGCTTGCGCGGTTGCATGTTGTGGAACGAAGCATCCCAGGCAAAGAAGAAATGATGCAACCGCAGCGGCAACGCATGTTCGATTTTTTGTCATGGCAGTCTCAATGGATGGATTTTGGCACAACGGAAGAATGCTTTGTATCTCGTCGCCCATGATAGACGCATTGACCGGGAGAAGTCTTCACGCGGGAAATTGTGACAGCATGGACAAGCAGTGCGTTTCGTCGATTCGAGTTCGGAAATCGCAAGGCGACGGAAAAAGTTCCTGCATCTACGCAAGGAAGAAGGCTTGTGTTCGTTGCCCGCAACATCGCGGACGACAATATTCAGAAACCCAACCACAGGAGATGCATCATGGATTTTCGAGTTCGCCCCGGTGAAATGCAGGAAGATCAAGTGACCGCGCTTTTGGAACGCTACTCCTCGAAGTGGCCCACCAGCCTGTTTATGGGCGCGGCCATTGCGTCCATTATTGGATCGATGGTGCTGAAGAACCAGGGAAAGCATAGTGACGCACTGTTCGTCGGCCAATGGGTT
>DATJUD010000068.1:0-21469 GCA_035502695.1 Acidobacteriaceae bacterium | reverse complement strand
AGCCAGCCTTGAACCCCCGAAAACTCCGCCCGCCACCCAAGGCTGTACAATTCGAAGCTATATTGATCGGGGAATCCATACCTAGGTCAAGCAGTCGAATCCAGCCAACGGTATCCACATGCACATAACCCTTCTCGCCGTATTTTTCGGATCCTCGCGCATGGTGGTTTCCATGTGCTGCGCCGGCATCCTGCTTTTCCTTATCGGCCTGTGGACTGCGAAGTCCGATATCGCCCGCGCCTACCGCCTCGACAAGTTCGTCGCCGCCACCAATCTCTGTTTCGCCATCCCGCTCGCGGTCTTCGGCGCTCTCCATCTTGCCAACGTAGCATTCGTCCTGCCCGCCGTGCCCGACTATATGCCGTGGCGACTGTTCTGGGCATATTTTGTCGGCGTCGCGTTGGTGGCCGCGTCTTTGAGCATCGCCACAAAAATTCAAGCGTTCTGGTCCGGCCTGCTCTTCGGCATCATGATGTTTCTTTTCTTCCTGATGTCAGATCTACCGCGAGTTCTCGCCAATCCCACAGACAGGTTCGGATGGACGCTGGCCATCCGCGAATTGTCCTTCGCTGCCGGCGGCTGGCTGCTCGCGGCAAGCGCGATGCGCGGACTGCACCGAAGCAAGCTCACCACCGTCGGCCGCATCATCCTCGGCGTCGCAGCCATCTTTTATGGTGTCGAGCATTTTCTGCACCCCTTGCATTGCCCCGGAGTTCCACTCGAAAAAATCATGCCCGCCTATATTCCCGGACGCCCGCTCATCGGCGTTGCGACAGGTGCGATCCTCGTTGTCGCCGGCGCATTCATTCTGCTGAACAAGAATACCCGCGCGGCGGCGACCTATCTCGGGTCATGGATTGTGTTGCTTGTTGTGTTTGTCTACGGGCCAATCATGATCGTGCAACTGCTCGACCCCGGCATCGGAGCCAAAGTGGAAGGCATCAACTACTTTGCCGATACGCTGCTATTCGCCGCCGCGATTCTCGCGCTCGCCGCCGCATCGCCACATGAAAGCGAGCAACCCAAAGCTGCCTGAAACTGCAGCGGATGATGATACCTGAAAGAGAATTGCAATTAAGCAGGGCAGCCGGCGTCCATCCACTGCTTGAACAGGGCAACGCGATCCGCCGGCCAGGGCGCATCCGGAGGCATGGCGCCACTGACTACCTGGTCATACACGCTTTGCGCATTGGCGGGCACACACATCCATGCGGGATCGTCGAGCTTGACCCCACCGGGTCCCATGCATTTGATGTCTCCATCTCGGAAACAAGGGCGAATATCTGTGGCAAAGCTGAGAGCCATGTTGATCCTCCTTGGCTGATTCGATGTCAATTGCAGGGTACATGGAATCAGCCGCGACAAGAAAACGTGTCTCCATCATAAAAGCCGGATGCACCTCTCGCACCCAGGGTTTTGGTTGACAAGCGGCGCGGGAACATTCGACACTCAGGGACCATGCGAGCTATCCTTGTCTGCGCCCTTGCCGCTGTCCTGTTGCCCAATATAAGTCGCGCCCAGGCGCCCGTGTTCTCCGTCAATCCAGGCGAAAGCAGTATCCGGTTTTCCATCAAGTCCTCGGTCTCCATCGTCGGTAAATTCGACAAGTGGAACGCCACCCTCACTTTTCCATCGACAGACGTCGCCTCGGGTGTGCTGCACATCCAGATCGATGCAGCCACGGTGGATACCGGCAGCGGCATGAAGAACAACAAACTGAAGGGCAAAGATTTTTTTGACGTTGAACACTATCCCATGATCACGTTTCATTCGACGAAGGTTGTGCAGACCAGTCCGACCACCTTTGACGTGGACGGAGATTTTTCCATCCGCGGAGTCACCCGCCAGGAGAAGCTGAAGTTGACCATCCCCACGAAGCAAACCGGCGAAGACGAGGTCCAGGGAGTGCTGGTCTTCAATCGCAAGGAATATGGCATGAACAAAGGCATTCCCTTCGTCAAAATCGAGGACCACGTGGAAGTGAGGATCAACCTGAGAGTGCAACAGCTCAGCGGGCCGTGGTTGGTGTATCAAAAATAGCGTCGCGTCGAACTCACATCGCCTTTCCGCCATCCGGAGTTATGATGGCGACAAATGTCTTGAGCATCCACTTCCATCATCAGGCGGAGGTCGAGATGAGACGAGCGCTAATTGACCGTCTGAAGCGGTACCGGTCGGAACTGCTGACGTGTGCCTTCGTAGCACAGATGTTGGCCTCACCGCTGGCAGACCGAGATCCACATATTGGTGGAATTCTGGCATTCATCCTTGTGGTGATCATGCTGCTCGGCGCAAGTTATATGGCGGATCGCAGAGTTGTCCGCATGCTGGTCATTCCGCTGATTGGCATATGGTTGATCGCGCGAATTCTAGAGGCCGCTGGAAATAGCCGACATGTATATGCTCATCTGGCGCCGGTCGCGGGTTTAGCCTTGTCCTGCGGAGTGCTGTGGGCATTAATCGACCATTTCGATCGGCTACCGACGGTCACCAGCAGTGTGATCTCCGAAGCGTTCATCAGTTACCTGGTGATCGCTCTGG
This sequence comes from Acidobacteriaceae bacterium, assembly GCA_035502695.1. GTDB lineage: Bacteria > Acidobacteriota > Terriglobia > Terriglobales > Acidobacteriaceae > JAKAAZ01. The sequence continues at coordinate 18,928 of DATJUD010000068.1, read as the reverse complement.
TTTTTTCCCAGCTTTACTGGGTGCTGAGCCGGATCATTGCCCACCCCTTTAGCCAAATGATTCCGCTTGAGCAGACCAGCACGTATTTGTACTTCAGCATGAGCACACTGTGCGGCGTCGGTTACGGCGAGATCTTGCCTGTCGATCCCTACGTGCGACTGATTGCGGCACTGGAGAACATGATCGGCATCTTCTATGTCGCAGTCGTCGTGGCACGGCTGGTTTCATCCTATCGACCTCGACAGGCTACCCTGAATTCAAACTCCGATTACAAGGAGCCGCATATAGTCGACTGAGATGCTTCGATCTATGAACTGGAGCCATCCTCTTTTAGTGTGGTTGCAGTTTGCTCGCGAATCGTCAGACGGTCGACGGTCAGGTCGCCAATCTCCAGCTTCTCAATGCGGCCCTGTCGTATGCCGAGTTTGCCGATCGCGATTGCGCCCACGGCCACTGCTCCCACCGCGATGGCTCCTACAGCGGCTGCACCCATCGCCATTGCGAGCAGCGAGAACGCCGTCGATGCTGAGATGAATGTTTGCTTTCGATTCCTCATCATGGGCAGGATTGTACCGCGGACAATGCTTGCCGCACATTTGCGCGCGAAAAGCGAGTCGTCCTGCGATACACTGCATCACATCATAGTTGGGGGTGTGGATGAACACTGGCGAGGTGTGGAAGGCATGGGCAGGCATCCTGGCTGGTCATAAACCGACTCTCTCCATCGAGATCACCAAAGAGTGCCCACTGCGTTGTCCCGGATGCTACGCGTTCGACGAAGGGCACCTGGGCGGCGAAACCAAACTCCGCCAGCTTTCGGACTTCAAAGGCACTGAACTGGTGACGAAGATTCTGGCGATCGTCGATCGCGAGAAACCGCTGCACGTGTCGCTTGTCGGCGGCGACCCGCTGGTTCGCTATCGCGAGTTGGAGATGTTGCTGCCGGAGCTGGATAAGCGCAAGGTGCACACCCAGATTGTGACCAGTGCGTTTCGGGAGATTCCAGAGAGTTGGAATCGATACAAACAGCTTAATGTGGCGGTCTCGATCGACGGGCTGCAGCCGGAGCATGATGAACGCCGCAAGCCCGCAACCTATGAACGCATTCTGAAAAACATTGCCGCTGCAAAGGTGGCGATCCACTGCACGATCACCGGAAACATTGCATCGCGTCCGGGTTATCTGGAGGAGTTTCTCCGCTTCTGGAGCGCTCGTCCCGAAATTACAAAAATCTGGTTCAGCCTGTTCACGCCGCAAATGGGAGCCACAGGTCCGGAAATTCTGACGCGCGAGCAGCGGGAGTTCGTGGCTGCCGATTTGATCAGACTGCGCGTGAAATATCCGATTCTCGACATGCGAGAAGGCCTGATTCACGAGATGCTGGCGCCTCCTACTAGCCCGAAGGAGTGCATCTTCGCACGTACCACCACCACGATTTCAGCCGATCTGAAGACGAAAATCACTCCCTGTCAATTTGGAGGGGAACCGGATTGCTCGCAATGCGGATGCATGGCCTCGATGGGACTGGCGTGGGTGGGGCATCATCGCGTCGCAGGTCCACTCACCGCCGGCCATCTGTTCTACGCTTCCGATCGCGTCGGAGCATCGTTGCGGTCGATCAACAAAATGTTGTTTGGCCCTGAACCTGAGACACCGCTGTTCACCATTCTGGAGCAGTAGCCAAACGCTTGCGCCGCACCCTCCACATCACCGCTTCACCAAAGATACCCGCAAAGGAATACTCGGAATGGCTGATAAAAAACCCTGGAAATTTGCGACCGCGCTGACAGCGGCCCTAACGATAAGCGGATGCCTGTTTGCCGCCGTAGCACAGGAGCAGGCGCCGAACACACTCACCCCGCAAGAAAAAGCGGACGGCTGGAAGCTGCTCTTCAACGGCAAAAACCTGGACGGTTGGCATTCCTATCATGAAAAGGTCGTCGGCAAAGACTGGTCTGTGAAGCATGGCGCCATCGTGCTGAACAAACGCAACACCGACCCGCAGAAAGATTTTCAAGACCTCGTCACTAACGACGAGTTTGCGAATTTTGACCTGAAGCTGGAATGGAAGGCCAAGCCCTGCATCGACAGCGGCGTCATGTTCTGGGTGCACGAGTCTCCAGAGTACAGTCAGCCCTACAGTACAGGTCCGGAGATGCAAATCGCCGACCTTTCCTGCACCGTGCCTGACAGCCGCATTTTGATGGAACGCTCCGGCGACATCTTCGACCTCATCTCTGACCGCGTCGAATACGTGAAACCGGCTGGTGAATGGAACCAGTTCGAAATCATCGCCAACAAGGGCCACGTGCAGCTGTTCCAGAATGGCCACAAAGTTATCGAAACGGACCTGGATGGCGAAGAATGGAAGAGCCTGGTCGCCCACAGCAAATTCGCTAAAATGCCCAATTTCGGCACCTTCCGCAAGGGCCATATTGCCCTGCAGGGAACAGAACCGAAAGGCAAGCCGGGTGAAAAAATCATGTTCCGCAACATTAAGCTGAAGGAGCTGCCATAGCCCGGCACCTACGACCTTGGGCGTTCCCCCAACTCGTCCTGAACTGCACTGTATTTCTCGCTGTAAAACGACACCGGAATAGAAAAAATGCTCTAGCATGGTACCCATATGGCATTCGTCCTGGAGCACCTGGATCACCTCGTTCTCACTGTGGCCAACATCGATGCCACGGTCGACTTCTACACAGAGGTTCTGGGAATGGATGTCATCAAGGTAGACGGCCGCAAGGCGCTCGCCTTCGGCATTCAGCGTCTGAATCTGCATCAGCGCGGACATGAGTTCGAACCCAAGGCGGCGCATCCAACGCCGGGAGCCGCGGATCTCTGCTTTCTGACAACCACTTCGCTCGACACAGTGATGGAGTATTTGAAAGAGCAGAAAGTTCACATTGAAGCCGGCCCGGTCGAACGCGACGGCGCCATCGGAAAACTTCGCTCCATCTATCTGCGCGATCCAGACAGAAATTTAATTGAGATTTCTGTCACTCTGTAAAGTCAGACTTGCGACCGTCCCTCGCACGATAAAATCACAGCATGTCCGACACACCCACGCCAAGCCTTTCGCTGCTGGAACGCGCCAAAAAGATTCGTCTCTTCCTGATGGATATCGATGGCACGCTGACCGATGGCGGCGTCTGTCTCATCTCCCTGCCCAACAATGGCGGCATTGCGGAGATGAAAATCTTCAATTCGCAGGATGGGCTTGGAATCAAGCTGGCGCACATCATGGGAATCAAAACTGGTTTCATCACCGGACGAAAGTCTCCCGCAGTGCAGCAGCGCGCCGATGAGCTATCGGTCACCTACGTCTATCTTGGGCAGGCGACGAAAACTGCTGCATTTGAAGAGTGCATGCAGAAGGCTGGCGTGACCGCCGAAGAGGTGGCGTACCTCGGCGATGATCTGCCGGATATGCCGGTGTCGAAACTCGCAGGATTGGCGGTTGCGGTCGCGAATGCTGCGCCGGAATTGAAAGCGATCTGCCACTACGTTACCCGCGCTAACGGCGGCGAAGGTTCCGCTCGCGAGGTGGTGGAGCTGATCCTGAAGGCGCAAGGCCGATGGGAAGAAGCGGTTCCGAAAGCGCTGGCATAAGCGACACGCATGCCTGGCGCCATGCGTGGCTGTTCGCGAAATGGAATATGAGTCGTTCAAAGATTCGAAGGAGATGTTTCGCATGAGGCGATGGATCTGGCGGTTTCGATCGACTGCTGGTTTCCTGTTGCTGTCCGCACTCTTTTTCGTCGCCTCCACAGCGGCTCAAGCGCAGCAGAGCGGCATCCTGACGCCCGCACCATCGCCCAAACCACAAATCAATGGACCCACAATTTATGGCGTCCATCCGGGGCACCCACTTTTGTATCGAATACCGGCCACCGGCGATCGCCCCATGACTTTTTCCGCCAAACATCTTCCCGCCGGATTGATGCTTGATCCAGCGACCGGCATTCTTCGTGGGGTGCTTCCGCACCCCGGGACATATGACATGACGCTAGAGGCGCGCAATGCCCTGGGAACAGCCAAGCGGCGTTTTCGAATTGTTGCCGGTGACAAAATTGCGCTGACTCCGCCGATGGGCTGGAGCACCTGGTACATGGTTCACCTCAACATCAGCGATGCCTTGGTTCGTGAGCAGACCAACGCGATGGTCTCGAGCGGTCTCGTCAATTACGGTTATTCCTTTATCGATATCGACGATGGCTGGAACATCAAGCCCGGCTCATCCGATGCCATGATTGGCGGCGCGCCACGCGACGTCTACGGAAACCTTCGCTCCAACTTTAATTTTCCTGATATGGAGGCACTTGCCGATTACGTTCATAGCCAGGGACTCAAAATCGGAATCTACATTTCTCCCGGCCCGCTGACCTGCGGCGGGTTTGAAGGCAGCTACGGGCACGTGGCGCAGGATGCGCACTTGTTCGCGCAGTGGGGCTACGATCTTCTGAAATACGATCTGTGCTCGTATCAAAAGCTGATGAAGAATCCCAGCGATCCTGCGGAACTAAAAGTTCCTTACCAATGGATGGGGTCCGAGTTGGCGAAGCAGAATCGCGACTTCGTCTACAACCTGTGTGAGTACGGCAATGGCGATGTGTGGAAGTGGGGCCGGGAAGTGGGCGGAAATTTCTGGCGAACCACCGGCGATGTGGGCTACCTGGAGACGCCGCAAAGCACGCTGTGGAAGAATCTTTCCGCCTACGGATTTGGTCAGGCTGACATTGCAAAGTGGGCAGGCCCCGGCGGTTGGAACGATCCGGACAATCTGCTGCTTGGAAAGATCCTGTGGGACGGTCATCTGATGCCCACTCCGCTGACCCACAACGAGCAGTACACCTATATGACACTGTGGTCGCTGATGGATGCTCCACTGATCTTTGGCGGCGATATGACGCAGCTGGATCCGTTTACGTTGAGCTTGCTCACCAACACCGAAGTGATTGCGGTCGATCAGGACGCGCTGGGTAAGCAGGCCGCGCCGGTTGCGCAGCACGGAACCCTTGAAGTCTGGGCGAAGCCAATGGAAGACGGTTCCATCGCCGTGGGCCTGTTCAATCGTGGCGATCAGGCGGCGTCGGTCATCGCACTCTGGTCCGATCTTGGCATTCACGGCAAGCGAACGGTTCGCGACCTGTGGCGTCAGAAAGATGTTGGTAAATTCGATCACGAGTTCCATGCGACGGTCGGCCCGCATGGCGCAGAATTGTTCCTGTTCGAGAAGCATCCCCACCAATGGTGATAGCCAGCCACTATTCGACGGTTCGCTTCAACTGGCCGCAGGCAGCGTAGATATCGCGCCCGCGCGGACGACGCAAAAACGCAGGCACGCCGCTCGAAATCAAATGCTGCTGAAATGCGGCGACATCTTCCAGCTTCGGCATCCGGTAGGGAATATCGGGTCCGGGATTCCAAACAATCAGGTTCACTTTCGCCGGCAATCCGGAGCGCTGTAATAGCGCACTCAACTCACGCGCATCCCGCACGGCGTCATTCACGCCGCCTAGCAGGACGTACTCGAAGGTCATCCGTTCCCGGGGTCGCAGTGGAACCTCTCGCAGAGCCGCCAGCAAATCTTCAATCTTCCATTTGCGCGTGACCGGCATGATGCTCTCGCGAATGGAATTGTTAGGCGCGTTCAGGCTGAGCGCCAGCTTAGGCCGCAGCTTCTCCTTGGCAAATCGTTCGATACCGGGCAGAATTCCGGAGGTTGAAACTGTCATGCGCGACTCCGGAATTCCCATGCCTTCGACCAGCAGATGGACCGCCGCCATGAAATTGTCGTAATTCAGGAACGGTTCGCCCATCCCCATAAACACCAGGTTGATGCGATCCCGGCCAACGCGCACCTGGTGGCGATTCAGCACCGCCGCCACTTGTCCGGCGATCTCGCCCGCGGTTAGATTGCGTTTCACCCCCAACTTCGCCGTCAGGCAGAACTGGCAATTCACGGCGCACCCAACCTGGCTGGAAATGCAGATGGTCGCGCGCCGATAGGGAAGCGCCGGGTCCGCCGTCTTACCATCCGACATGGAAGCTGCGTCCGCCTCCTCGATGGCCGCGTCCGATCCGTCGCCCAGCTCACCATCATCCCCGTTGGGCATCCAGACGGTTTCCACCGTCTCGCCGTCGACGCATGCGACCAGGTATCGCTCCGTTCCATCGCCCGACACAAAAGCCTGTGCAATGCGCGGCATGCCCACCTGAAATCCCGATCGAGCTAGCGCTTCACGCATGGATTTGGGAAGCGCTGTCATCTCCTCAAAAGACGAGACGCGCTGTTGATAAAGTGCGTGCCAAAGCTGTTGGGAGCGGTAGCGCTCTAAACCTAATGTTTCAATTATCTCTTCAAGTTGTTGCAATGAAAGAGAAAACAGCGATTGTGTAGAATTTACAATATTCTTGGGCGGGAGGGAGTCGAATTGTGGAAAACTTTGCATCTAATGTGGATAACTAGTTGCCGCCTCAGCCGCTTCCGGGCTAGACCGCAATCCAGCCTAGGTTGTGAAAAAATTATATCCAGATGATTACGATCGACAGTCCGCAGGATACTACGCATTTCAGTTCTCTTGGAAGTTCACCCGACAGCGCGCAGAGCCGCAATATTCGCCGAACAGAATTATCGAATGGTTTGGTGATTCTGACCGAGAGAATGGAGCACGTCCGTTCCGTTTCGATGGGCGTGTGGGTCAAGACCGGCTCGCGAGACGAGCTACCGGAAATTAACGGCGTGTCTCACTTTGTGGAGCACATGGTCTTCAAGGGCACCAAGTCACGGTCCGCTCAAAATATTGCCAGGGAAGTTGACGCCATCGGCGGGAATCTGGACGCCTTCACCAGCAAAGAAACCATCTGCTTCAACATCAAGGTGCTCGACGAGCATGTGCCGAAGGCGCTCGATGTGCTGACCGACCTGGTGACGCAACCTATATTTGCGCCTGACGATATCGGGCGGGAATGTAAAGTGATTCTCGAAGAAATCAAGATGGATGAAGATAACCCGGACATGCTGGTGCATGAAATTTTTACCCAGAGCTTCTGGAAAGATCATCCGCTCGGCAAGCCAATCCTCGGAACACGCGATACCGTGAAGCGGTTCGATCAGGGTACGTTGTTCGATTTCTACGGTGGCAGGTTCCAGGGCAAGAACATGATCTTCTCCGCCGCAGGGAACCTGGATCACGATGCATTTGTGACCTTAGTCGCAGAAAAGCTGGCGCATCTGCCGGCATCGCCTTCGCTCGACAGCGATTTGATTTCCCCATTTGCGGCGAAGCCGAAGGTGCACGCGCGGATTGTCTCCAAGCAGAAGAAGTCGCTGGAGCAACTGCAGCTTTGCCTCGGCGTGCCGGCCCCACCCGTGAACGATGAGCAACGCTATACCGTCGCCCTGCTGAATACGATCCTCGGCGGCGGCATGAGTTCTCGCCTGTTTCAAAATGTACGCGAAGATCGCGGTCTGGCATATTCCATTTTCAGCGAGGTGAACTCGTTCCGCGATACTGGTTCATTGTGCGTCTATGCAGGCACCTCAGCGCAGAATGCGGAGCAGGTGATTCGCCTGACCGTTGATGAATTTCGACGACTGAAAGATGATCCGGTGCCCGAGGAGGAATTGCAGCGCGCCAAGGACCAGCTCAAGGGAAATATTCTGATGAGCCTGGAAAGTTCGGGTGCATTGATGTCGAATCTGGCACGGCAGGAAATGTATTTCCAGCGGTTTTATGCTGTACCGGAAATACTGGAGCAGGTGGGTCAGGTCACCAGCGCGGACCTGATGCGAATGGCCGAGCAGTTGTTTGTTCCTGAGTCGGTTGCAGTTGCGATGCTGGGCAACCTGAATGGCCTGAAGATCACGCGCGAACACCTTGCCTGCTGATACAGTAGGGAATATATTCGCATTGGTTCCAATGCAGGGTGTTGAAAATGAAAAATGAAGTGCTTTTAAGTAAAGGACAGCAGCTGCGTCAATCAGGTTTTACGTTGATGGAGTTGCTGATCGTCATGTCGGTCATCCTGATCCTGATGGCTGTGGCGATCCCCAACTACATGAACATGCGCAGTCAGGCGAATGAAACAGCGGCCATGGAAGAATTGCGCACGCTGAATAGCGCAGAGATCCAATATGAGACCGATTACCCGGCGAATGGATTTTCCTGCAATTTGTCGCAATTGGGCGGCGATCCCAAGTCCGGAGCGCCAAGCGCCCAGGCGGCCCAGTTGATTCCGAAGGATCTGGCGAGCGGCTACAAGAGCGGTTACCTGTTTGCCATCACCAATTGCACCAAGGTGAATGTCAACAACCAGGATGTCTACACCTCGTTTGAGGTGACAGCAGTTCCGCAGTCGGTAGGGAAGACTGGGCACCGCGGGTTCTGCATGGACCAGACAGGCGAAATCAAGGCAGACCCGGCGGGCGGCACAAACTGCACGCAGCCTATTTCGTAGGTTTAGATCTTTTCATCCATCGGGTTGTCATTCTGAGCGCAGCGAAGAATCCAGAGGGTGAGGGCGGTGCAGTCGATGCAAATATTGTCTGGATTCTTCACTCCGGTCGCCGAGGCGACCTACATTCAGAATGACTCTGATTAAGATTTCTAAGACGCGGTCCAGACATTGGTTGGCAGCGATGGTGTTGCCCATTGTGTGCCTCTTTTTCGCCGCGCCGACGTGGTGCGCCAACCCGGCACCCGTATCTTCGACGGCACCGACTGTCGCGGAAATCTGCAAACAAGTGGACCAGCACTATAACCGACTGCACTCGCTCCGCGTCCAATTCACAGAAACCTACCTGGGCATGGGAATGAAACGCACGGAGAGTGGGACACTGCTGCTGGAAAAGCCCGGTCGCATGCGGTGGGATTACTCCAACCCGGCGGGCAAGGTTTTTGTCATCGGTGAAAAGTACGGCTACTCCTACACACCGGGAGATGCGCAGGCGGAGCGCTACCCGGCCAAACAACTGCAAGATTTTCGTTCGCCACTTCGCTTCTTGTTAGGCCATACACGCATAGAAAAAGAACTGACCGATCTGACGCTGAGTCCTGAGGGAACGGGGTATCGTTTGCGCGGCGTTCCAAAGGGCATGGAGCAGAGAGTAGCGGAGGTTACGCTGACGGTGACCGCGGACGGCGGGATCGATGCCATCCAGTGGAAAGAAACCGATGGCGCGACTACGGAGTTTCAGCTCGCACATGAGCTGGCCAATCCGCCTCTCCCAGCAGACACGTTCTCCTTTCATCCGCCGGCCGGCGTTGCGGTGGTCAAGGGAATGGCTCCGATTTAGTGCGATTCGAATGGTCTGGAGTGATGGCTTGCAGTCTCAATTCTTGCGGACAAGTTTGTCTGGACTGGCGTTGGCGGCCTTTATCGGCGCGACTGCGCCGGCGCGTGCGCAATGGCAGCTCGAGCGAAGCGGGACGTCTGCCAGCCTGCGAGGAGTCCACGCCGTGACTGCCGATATCGCCTGGGCCAGTGGAACCAACGGCACTGTACTGCGCACGCTGGATGGTGGTCAGAACTGGCGATCCTGTGCGGTGCCTGCGGGCGCTGAGAAATTGGATTTTCGCAGCGTGTGGGCCTGGGATGCAGATCACGCCATGGTGATGTCGAGTGGTCCAGGCGAAGAATCGAAGCTCTACTCCACGCATGACGGCTGCCGTACCTGGAGCCCGGTGTTCACGAATCCCGATGCGGATGGTTTTTGGGATAGCTTGCAATTCGATGGAACACGCTTCGGCGTCATCCTGGGAGATCCGGTGCAGGGAAGCTTCACCATGTTTGTGACCTATGACGGCGGCGGCCAATGGACGCGGCAGGTGAATCCCTGCCTGCGTACCATGAATCCGAAACAAGGCGCGTTTGCCGCCAGCAATCAATCGCTGGCGATCATTCCGTTGCAGGATGCAAACTCCGCGCCGGGGGCTGGGACTAATCATCAGATATGGTTCGGTACCAGTGGAGGATGGCTTTACGGATTTGAATTGGCGCCGCTGGAATTGATCTCCGCGCCCGGCGGAAATTCCGCCGCAAATGGATGTACTCACACCCGGGTGCTACCGGACGGATCGAAAGGTTCCGCCGGTATTTTTGCTATCGCGTTCCATGACACAACCAACGGAACGGTCGTTGGAGGCGATTATGCGCAACCGCAAAACGGAGCCGGTACCGCAGCTTTCACGACCGACGGCAGGCATTGGCATGTCGCGCTGCATCCTCCGCCGGGCTATCGCTCGACTGTCGCGTGGAATCCGACGGATGCAACCTGGATCGCCGCCGGATCGACAGGCAGCGACATCTCCCACGACAACGGGAATACCTGGCAGCCGCTCGACCACAGTAACTGGAACGCGATCAGCTTGCCGTTCATTGTCGGGCCAGACGGGCGCATTGCAAGACTGATATCTTGGGGTCAGCTACGCGTCATGAATCAAGCTCCGATCGCGGCTGTTCCCGCATCGGCGAGGGACTAGGAATCCATTGGAATATATCGTCAAAACTGCGGATGAACGGGGACATGTGCAAGAGAATGTGCACATTGCAAACTCCGCCGATGAACTCCGCCAGCGCTTCGCCCAGTCCGGTCACTACGTCTACTGGGTCAAGCCAAAAGGCATCGCCGGCAAGGCGGGCGCGGGCAAGCGCGTCAAGCTGGAGCCGTTCCTGATTTTCAATCAGCAATTTCTCACGCTGATTCGCGCCGGCCTGCCCATCTTATCTTCCGTCGACCTGCTGGCGAAGCGTCAAAAGGCTTCCACCCTGCGCGCCCAGCTGGAAGACGTCGCCGTGCGCGTTCGCACCGGGCAATCGCTCTCAGCAGCTTTTGAATCGCAGGGCGGATTTCCCGTGATCTACACCACCTCACTGCTAGCCGGCGAGCGGTCCGGCAACCTGGAAGAAGTCCTCACGCGCTACCTCGCTTTCCAGCGAATTTCGCTCACCTTCCGCAAGAAGCTGGTCGCCTCGCTTTTCTATCCGGTGCTTCTGATCATTATGGTTACCGGCTTGTTCATATTTTTAATCAGCTTTGTCGTGCCGCGGTTTGCCGCGCTCTACGATCAGATCGGTACCAAGCTGCCCAGCATCACAGTCTTTATGCTGGCAATGGGCAAAGATTTCCAATCGTACCTGCCCTATCTCATCGTCGCCGTCGCCGCCATCGTCTTTGGCCTGTTTCGCTGGAGCCGTACCGACTCGGGTGCCAACCAGATCGATACCCTTCGCATAAATACCCCCATTTTCGGCAGCATCTGGGTCAAGTATCAAGTAGCGTTATTCTCACGCACGCTTTCAACATTGCTTTCAGGCGGCTTGCCGCTGGTTCCGTCGCTCGAGACAGCCGCCCGATCGATAGGCAGCCGGCGTCTCAGTCAGGCCGTTTCTCAGTCGGTCGGCAGCGTACGAGAGGGCAAAGGACTGGCGACCAGCCTGAACAACACCAAGATTTTTCCCGAGCTGTCGATCGAAATGATCGAAGTCGGCGAAGCGACCGGCGCGTTGCCGGGAATGTTGAATTCTGTCGCTGAGTTTTTTGAAGAAGATGTGCAGACGGCGCTGACCGCGGCGCTTTCGCTCATTGAACCCGCAATTTTGATTGTGATGGGCGGCGTCGTGGTCACGATTCTGATCGCGCTTTACCTGCCGATTTTCAGCCTTGGCGCTGCCGGCGCAATGACACACTAAGCAAGGAGAAACACTATGGCGGATATTGCGATCGTTCCTAACGGAAAGGCCATTCTCAGCGATGAGACCGCACAGGCACAGATGCTTGCGGCGCGCTATCGCTGCGAATTCGTCGATCTGAGGAATTTTCGAATCCAGCACGAACTGTTCCGCACCGTGCCCGTGGACATGATGTTCCGCTACAACTTTGTTCCGCTGGAGCAGTTGGAAAACAAGCTGATCATCGCCGTCAGCGATCCCAGCCGTTTGATGATGATGGATGAAATTTCCAGTCTGCTGGGGCAGAAAATTGGCGTCAAAGTGGCCACGCTCAGCCAGATTACGGATCTGCTGAAGAAGACAGAACAGTCGCAGCGCGTACTTGACGAAGCCACCGAAGGATTGACGTTTGATGTGCTCTCGTCCGAAGACAATCAAGACGAGACGCTTTCCATTGAGAAGCTGACGTCCGAAGAAGACATCAGTCCCATCATCCGCCTGGTCGACACCATGGTGTTTACCGCGCTCGAGCGGAGAGCCAGCGATATTCACCTGGAAACATTTGACGACAGCCTGCTGGTGAAATATCGCATTGACGGTGTGCTGCAACACGCCATGGCACCCATTGCGCGAGAGCATCATCAGACGATTCTTTCTCGTATCAAGGTCATGAGCGAACTCGACATCGCCGAACGCCGCGTTCCCCAGGATGGACGTTTTCGTGTCCGTTACAAAGGCCGCCTGATCGATTTTCGTGTCTCCATCATGCCCACCGTGCATGGCGAAAATGCCGTGCTTCGTGTTTTGGATAAAGAGTCGATGAGCGAAACCTTCCGCTCGCTGACGCTGAATGTCGTCGGGTTTGACGAGAACGATTTGCGCCGTTTTCGCCGCTACATCCGCGAACCGTACGGCATGGTGCTGGTCACCGGGCCCACGGGATCGGGCAAAACGACCACGCTTTATGCGGCGTTAAACGAAATCAAAAGCGATGAAGATAAGATCATCACCATTGAAGATCCGGTGGAGTATCAGATTCGCGGCATTACGCAAATTCCGGTAAATGAGAAAAAAGGACTGACCTTTGCGCGCGGCCTGCGCTCGATTCTGCGTCACGATCCCGACAAGATTCTGGTCGGTGAAATCCGCGACCAGGAAACTGCGCAGATCGCCATCAACTCGGCATTGACGGGTCACCTGGTTTTCACCACAGTTCACGCCAACAATGTGGTGGACGTGCTGGGACGTTTTCTGAACATGGGCGTCGAACCCTATAACTTCGTTTCCGCGCTGAACTGCATTCTGGCGCAGCGCCTGGTTCGCGTCATTTGCGAAGATTGCAAAAGGCCCGTCCAATACGATCGCGAGACGCTGCAGCTCAGCGGCTTGGATACTCCAGAGTGGGCCGGATTTGAATTTCAGGAAGGCGCTGGATGTATTGAGTGCGGCGGCACTGGCTATCGCGGCCGTACAGCGATCCATGAACTGCTGGAGCTGAACGATAGAATCCGGGAAATTATTCTGGAGAAGAGGCCGAGTTCAGAGGTGCGCAAAGCGGCGCGGGCAGAAGGCATGTCGTTTCTGCGGGAGTCGGCGTTGCAGCGGGTGCGATTGGGCCTGACAACGTTGAAAGAAATTAACAAAGTTACGTTCATTGAAGCTTCACGGTAAGCTGAATCTACATGCGTCTTTTTCCAACTTCACTGCAAGATGCAGTGCGTCCAAGGTTAGCCTGCGAAATTGCGCCGGATGGAATTCTTGCGGCTCGGTCGGCCAGTGTGGAGTCTCCGCTGGATGAAGCTGTCTTTACGCCGCTTGCGGAAGGAGCAGTCTCAGCCGGAGTGACGGCGCCGTTGTTTCCTGATAGCAGCGCGGTGCAGACGGCGTTGAAAGATGCGCTCGAGTCATTCGATAGCCGTGGCCGCGATTGGACGTTTATTGTTCCGGATGCATGCACCCGCGTCCATATTCTCGACTTTGACACGCTGCCGGCCAAAGCGCAGGAAATTCTGCCGCTGGTTCGTTTTCGCCTGCGTCGCATGTTGCCCTTCGATGCCGATCTGGCGGGCGTTTCCTACCAGTTGTTGAGTTCTCCCGATCCGGCCCGCAAAGATGCGCCCGTTCAGGTGATTGCGGCCGCGATGCCTGCGGAAATTCGTGACGAAGTGGAGTCCATGGCGCGCAGCCTGCAACGGGAGCCCGGCGTCCTGTTGCCGGCGACGTTGGCCGCGCTCGCGGCTCTGCCAGACAGCGGCTCACACCTGCTGGTGCACACAGAAAAAGATTCGATGACGACCGCCATCACCCATAACGGGGAGTTGTTGCTGTACCGTGCCACAGATCGCGCAACGACCGATCCGGGAGAAATGGCGCAGGCTGTCCTGGTGGCTGCCGCATATTACGAAGACGCATTGCACGTGCCGCTGCAGGAAGTCTGGGTGGCGGGACTGGAGTCGACCGATATATTGCGGCAACATCTCGCTGCCGACGGCGCCTGGCAAATCCCGTTGCGCGCGCTGGTGAATTCGCAATCGTTTTCCGCAAGCGGTGTACCCAGCCAGGTAGATCCTGGCCGTTTTACCAGTGTGGTGGGGGCGCTACGCGGCTAATGCGGATTACTCTCAATCTTGCTTCGCGGCCCTTCTTCGAACTTCGCCCGGTACTGCTGCGGCTGCGTGTGCTGGCGGGAGTGCTTGGAGTACTGGCGGTGATACTTTTCCTGCTGCTGCGTCAGGCGGAGGTGAAGGCCGATCGCGCGGAGGCAGTCGCCCACAAATGGAATCTTGCCTCTCAGCAATTGCAACAGGAATGGCAACAGGATCAGGCGCTGATGCAACAGCCGGACAACGCGGCGACGCTGCAGCGGTCGGATTTTCTGAATCAGCTTTTTCGCAGCAAATCTTTTTCCTGGACGACCGCGATGATGGACCTGGAGCGGGTGCTGCCTCAGGGTGTGCAGGTGACCAGCATCGATCCGCGCATGACAAAAGAGGGTCGCGTGATGATGCGTCTGCGGGTCAACGGGCCCCGTGATAAGGTAGTGAACCTGGTCAGCAACCTGGAGAAATCGCCTCACTTCATTCAGCCCTTCGTCGCCGGCGAGACCGCCGACATCCAGGGTCAGGGTCAGGCTGGATTTCGGCCCACAATGTCGGAAACGACCGACGTGAATGTGGATATTATTGCGGGCTTCAATTCCGGTGACCTGGCTTCAACCGACGTGAATGCAGAAGAGGAAAAATCGGGAACGCACCTTGCTGCGCATGAAGATCATCCCCATCAAACTGTGCCGGCCTCGGCGCCTCACTCTGCCCCGGCTCACGCTCATCGGGCAGGGAATCGAGGCGTGCGATGAACTTCACTCGCCCCAACTGGACCAACACTCGCATTACCGCGCAGCATTGGCACTACGGCGCAATCATCGTGCTGCTGCTGCTGAATCTGACCCTGGGCGTACGCCTGATCTTTGCATGGAACCGCGCCAAGCAGGGAGATGCGGCGAACATCGCGGCAAGTCAGTCGGAATATCGGGTAATGAAACTGAAAACCACGCCGCTGCGAGGGCTGGATAAAAAAATTGAGCAGGCCAAACTGGACCAGCAGGCATTCTATGACAAGCGGTTTCCTGCGAATGACTCACAGGTCTTGACCGAGTTGGGTGCGTTGGCGGTGAAAAATAATGTATTGCTGTCGCGTAACCAGTACGCCCATCGCAAACCGCAGCAGGGCCTTGTGGAACTGGACATGGAAGCCAGCTTGAGTGGAGATTATGCTCCCGTCGTCCGATTCATTAATGGGCTGGAGAGAGACAAGCTTTTTTTCCTGATCGAAGGGATTGCCTTGAACGGGCAGCAAAATGGCGTGGTTAGTTTACGCATGCGCTTGACCACATTTTTGCGTGCGGACACGGCGAACACCGGCGGAGCATTGCCGTCCACCTCCACCGATACCACCTCCACGGAGCAGTAGAGAAACGATGGCGATTCGACTCGGCACCGAGGACAAGAAGAAACGCTGGATCGCGATGATCTCCGTGTCGCTGGCGCTGACGCTGTTTGCGCACACGTTGTGGAAACTGGTCAGCGGGCCGCCATCCGCGGAGCCCCCCGCCGCGACTGAATCCACGGCATCCACACCCGCCGCCTCGAACCAAGTCAGCGGGGAAACAGGCAGATCCGCGCAGCATATCGAAAGCGCGACGAGCCTTGATCCTACACTGCATCCGGAGTGGATGGCAAAGGCGGAGAATACGGTTTACTCGGGGACCAGCCGCAATATTTTTTCCAAGGATTCGCTGCCTCCTGTTCAGGAAACAGCGGCAATCGAGAAGCCGATCGCCTCGGCGCGCACCGGCCCTATGGCTCCGTCAGGCCCTCCTCCCCCACCGCCGATCGATTTGAAGTTTTATGGTTTCGCCAAGCAGCAGAATGGCCGCAAATTGGTCTTCCTGATGCATGACGAGGATATTTTTATCGCTGGCGTCGGAGACATCGTGGATGGTCGGTACAAAGTGATCCAGGTGAACAGCAATTCTGTGGTCGTAGAAGATCTGGCTTATACCAACCAGCAGACGCTTCCGCTATTGGTCAGCTAGCCAGAAATAATAGTTGCCAAGACAACCATCATCGCCAAACTGATTGCCTTAGCAGCGATTATTTGTTTAAAGAGTAAGAGTATTTCCCGAGGCGTTCCGCCTGATCGCGGCCTCTTTTTGAGAATCAAACCAACGCCGTGCAACTCGCCGTTCCCTTTCATCCCCGCAAGGGCTCTGGTACACTAACGCTGCAACGCAGATCGCCACCGTAACCACCGCGGGACGCGTATCTGGGGGACGTAGCTCAGTTGGTTAGAGCGCTGCCCTGTCACGGCAGAGGTCGCGGGTTCGAGCCCCGTCGTCCCCGCCATAAAACCTAAGAAAACAAAGGTTTTATGGCAAGTGGCAAAATCAAGAACCTCCTTTAAGGGTGCTGACGAGGGTGCTGGAGCGATCCGCACCCTCTTCTTATTTCCGGCTTCGCACCCTTCGAGGGTGCTGAAAGCGCCTTCTTTTTGCCCGCTTCCAGGACCATCGTCATTACGCGGTTGTTGGCGAATGACGTTGCCGAGAGTCCGTTTCCGATACGTGCGCGTTCCGCCGGTTTCGTCATACCAACGCAACACCCATACATCAGGGCCGGATTTACGCTTCAGTTTCAAGAGGCTTCCTTGTTGTATACGGCTCATGCTGTTCTCCTGGCATGAGCACTGATGGCTACCTTGATGGTACTCGCGGGTGGCCGCTTTTTGGTGCATTCCTGAGCTTCTACCCAGTCCAGAAGTTCCTGCTCAAGGAACCTCCACAGCTTGCGCTTTCCTTCACCTAGCGGGTGCGCAGGGACGTAGCCAAGCCGGGCCCACACGATCAGGGTCCTGCGGTCCATTCGGAGGATCTGTGCAGCCTCTTCAGCATTTAGGAGATGGTTTGCCATAGGTCTGGCTCCGTCATTGATATGGTCAATGGTGGCTATCTCCGAATGCCGGCGTCCAATGAAAGTCAAGGAGAGCGTTATGCGCTTCAAGCATAGCGAGAAATTGCTGCACTGCGATTGCTGCAACCCCGCATAAAGTCAGGGGCATCGAATGAGCGTCCCAATTGTTGGGAATTGCCGCTATTGGTGTACGTTTGTTCGATCTGATCTACTTCCTGGCTTGTCTTCTCATCTCGGAGGACTACGATGGCACTTCCAGAAATCCGATTGCTCGAAACCGCGATTGTTCTCGCTGCGGAACTGAACTTTTCGAGAGCCGCGGCACGATTGCGAATCGACCAGGCCACGGTTAGCAGACGAATCCAGGAACTTGAAGGCGAGATAGGCTTCCTGCTCTTCGAGCGTAATCATCAGATTGTCGAGTTGACCGATGCAGGACGCAGTTTCGTCGAAGAGGCGCGCCTCGCACTCTTGCATGTCGAACGGGCTGTCGGAAGTGGACGCTCGGCGAAGGAAAATGCCGAGCTTGTTCTCAATGTCGGCAGGTCGCCGTACACCGATCCGTTCCTGATTACAACGCTAATGTCGGTCAAGCTGGCTCTCTATCCGCACTTAAAGATTGAATTGTCCCAGCAGTTCTCGTGCGACCTCATCCATGAAATTCTCGCCGGAAGCCTGGACCTCGCGATAGCCAACGAACCACCGCAATCCCGGCGCCTTACGACTGTAAAGATCGCAGAGGCGCCTTTCTACATTGCCATGCCGGAGGAAGACGATCTCGCCTACGAGGATTCCGTGACACTTGACATGTTGGCGGGACGGCCATGGGTCATCTTCGAGCGCAGGATGCACCCTCCTCTGTACGACAGCGTGATGCGGCTGGCCGAGGAGCGAAAGGTTGCCCCATCCAAGCTGGGTCACATCGTGGTCCCCGAGGACTCTTATTCGTCCATCGCCGACGACGGGGCGGTGGCCTTCGTGGTGAAATCTGGTGCGATTCGGATTGCGCGCGACGGTATTACGGTCCGACCGCTCGCGGAAGATGCGCTGATGCTGAAGACCTATCTCGCTTCTCGCGCCGATGATAATTCCAAGGTTGTGAGTGAATTGGTTAGAGCCTTCATGCGTAAGCTTTCGACGTTTACTCGGGTCACTCCGTTTCCGGTTCGGGCGTCCGCGTGAGAGCTCCGCAATAATGCCGTGCTGTTCTAGCCGGCTGGCTCCTTCTCAATAATCCCGATGGTCACTGGCCCCGACCAATCGCATTTGGGGCAGGTCACAAATCCTGTTGCACCCCCTCTGAGTCCGAGGTCCTTCAAGTTGATATGGAATCCGCATTGAGGGCACACATGGGCGCTTGCTTTCAGCTTCTTCTCATCCTTACCTGGCTGTTGTGCTCCCATTCCGTTTCCTATCTGCGCCACCAGCAGCAGTTTAGATTTGATAGCACCCCGTGACCTGACGAACGATGAGACTTACCACGAATAAAATGGCGTTCGGCAGAGGTATGCGCGATGAGTCTCGCCCGGATTTGTCGCCTGCTATCGAGCGTTTTCAAACACATATGTGCTCTCATTCTGCGAGATACATTGCTGCGGCCCACGAAGCGGCAGAATGTCTGTGTGCTTCATTGATGTCAGAGAGCACACCGAACTCTTGACGCATTACCTTTACTGGTTGCGACCGACGCAGCGATCCAAGAAGCTGACATAGATAACGGGCCTCGCCTTGCGTCTCGTACTCTCTGACCACATCAGCATCCCCCACGAAGACCAATCATCTGC
>DATJUD010000067.1:0-66542 GCA_035502695.1 Acidobacteriaceae bacterium | reverse complement strand
GGTGATGCCGGGGGATAACGTGAGCCTGGAGATTGAGCTGATTACTCCGGTGGCGATGGAAAAGGGCCTGCGGTTTGCGATTCGCGAAGGCGGACGCACGGTGGGCGCCGGCGCCATTGCCGAGATTTTGAAGTAGAAGGCAGACGGCAGGGACCAGAGGACAGGGATCAAAGCGGCGCAGCAAACTCCGATGCATTTCCGGATCGGTGATGCATCGGAGACGAAATGAAAGAGATGAAGTCATGATTGGACAAAGAATTCGCATCCGCCTGAAGGCGTATGACTATCGCGTGCTGGATACTTCGACCGGCGAAATCGTAGACACGGCCAAGCGGACGGGCGCGCAGGTTGCAGGGCCGATTCCGTTGCCGACGGTGAAGAACAAGTACTGCGTCTTGCGGTCGCCGCACGTGGACAAAAAGTCCCGCGAGGCGTTTGAGATTCGCACGCACAAGCGGCTGATCGACATTCTGGAGCCGACCCAGCAGACGGTGGATGCGCTGATGCGCCTCGATCTGCCTGCCGGTGTCGACGTCGAAATCAAGGCCTTCGAAAAGTAGGACTGGCCGGGACTGGCCGTCCAGGCAACTCGCCCTGACGGGCGAAAGACAGAAAGACCTACAGTGCGGGGCTTAACGGCACGCATGATGAGGGGAGAAAAAAGATGGCAGTTGCAGGAATGATCGGAAAGAAAATCGGCATGACCCAGGTCTTCGATGAGAACGGAGAAATTCATCCGATCACCGTGGTCGAGGTGGGTCCGTGCGTGATTACGCAGGTGAAGACGCAGGCGAAAGATGGTTATGATGCGGCGCAGATCGGCCTGGTTGAGTTTGTGAAGAGCTCCAAAATCAACAAGGCGATGGCGGGTCACTTTGGCAAGAGCAATGTTCCTCCAGTGCGGATTTTGCGCGAGGTTCCGATCGAAGTTGCTGCTAAGCCTGCGGACGGCGAAGAGGCGACGGGCAGCAAGGCCGGCGATCGCGTTCTGGTCGATATTTTTGCGGACGAAAAATTTGTCGATGTGCTGGGCACCAGCAAGGGGCGCGGATTTGCGGGTGTTGTTCGCCGGCACGGATTTGGCGGCGGACCGAAATCGCACGGACATATGTTCCAGGTGCAGGGATCGATCGGCGCCTCGTCGTTTCCGTCGCGCGTGATGAAGGGAATGCGCATGCCGGGACACAAGGGTGTCGACAGCGTGACAGTGCGGAATCTTCGCATTCGCGGCATCGATACCGATGAGAACCTGCTGATGCTTGAGGGCGCGGTTCCGGGACATCGTGACGGATACGTTTTGATCACCAAGGCAAAGCAGCCGCCTCGCGAGCGTCGTGGATTCAGCGGCGCGACCACGGTGGATCCGTTGAAGGCTTCGAAGAAGGCATCTGGCAGCAAGAAAAAGTAAAGCAGTTTAAGAGAGTAGAGCAATGGCAAACATTGACGTAGTCGATCTGGGTGGGAAAAAAGTCGGAACCCTGGAGCTGGCGGATGAAGTTTTCGGGCCAGCCGAGGTGAACGAGGACTTGATCTGGGAGGCGGTGAAGCATTACCGCGCTGCCCTGCGTCAAGGCACGCACGCCACCAAAAATCGCAAGCTGGTCTCCGGTTCCGGCAAGAAGTTGTGGAAGCAGAAGGGAACCGGCCGGGCGCGTATCGCCTCCATCCGTTCGCCTCTTTGGAGGCATGGTGGAACGGTGCACGGACCGGTGCCGCATTCGCACGACTATGCCTTTCCGCGCAAGAAGCTGCTGGGTGCGCTGCGTTCCGCCATTGCGGCAAAGCTGGCCGATGGGCATTTGACGGTGGTGGAGAGCCTGGAGCTGAAAGAGCCGAAGACCAAGCTCTATCGTTCGGCGTTGACGACTCTCGATGCGAAGAAGACCGCGCTGCTGGTGGAGAGCGCGACCACGCTGAGCAAGAATCTGATGCTGGGTGCACGCAATCTGCAGGGTGTGGAGCTGATGCTGAGCAACGAAGTGCATCCGTATCACCTGCTGAAGCACGAGCGCGCCATCATCTCGGTGACGGCGATGGAGCAGTTGCAGGAAGCATTGAAGAAAACGGTGTCCAAGCGCAAGCTGGCAGCCGCAGCAGAGGTGGCCTGATGGCAGATGTATATCAAGTGATTCGTCGCCCGGTAATTACGGAAAAGGGACTGGGCGCCAAGGAAACCGAAGCCACTCTCGTATTTGAGGTTGCCACATCGGCCACCAAGACGGAAGTGAAGCAGGCCGTCGAGACTTTGTTCAAGGTGAAGGTGGAGGGAGTTCGCACCGCCAACTTTGTGGGCAAAGAACGCAAGCGCGGCCGTTTCAGCGGCTATCGCTCGGACTGGAAGAAGGCGTATGTGCGCCTGAAGCCGGGACAGAAAATGCCGGAGTACATCAACAGCCTGTAGGCGAGAGAATCCCAGGTCTCAAAAGCGAGACCTGGGGCACCCGCAGTATTAGCGGTAGACAAAAGATTTGAATGTGATGTTGGTTGCCACGACCGGGGCCAAGATCAAAAAAAAGAGAAACCGATGCCGATCAAGACATACCGACCGATCACTCCGAGTTTGCGTTTCACCTCCACGGTGGTCAACGATGACCTGACGACCGATCGCCCTTATAAGCCGCTGACGACGATTCGTAAGCGCACGGGCGGACGTCGTAACACGGGCGATTTGACGATTCGCCACCACGGGGGCGGACATAAACGTAAATTGCGCCTGATCGACTTCAAGCGCGACAAGTCCGGGATTCCGGGCCGCGTCGCCACCATTGAATACGACCCCAACCGTTCGGCGCGCATTGCTCTGATCCACTACGCCGACGGCGAGAAGCGCTACATTCTGCAGCCGATTGGTTTGCAGGTGGGCCAGGCCGTGATGAGCGGCGAAGAGGCCGACATCCTGGTGGGCAATGCGCTGCCGCTGAAGAATATTCCGGCGGGCACCACGGTCCATAACGTGGAACTGCGGCCGGGTAAGGGCGCGCAGATGGTTCGTTCGGCTGGAGCGTCTGCACAGCTGGTGGCCAAAGAAGGCGACTACGCGCTGTTGAAGCTGCCTTCCGGCGAGACGCGCAAAGTGCTGGTCGATTGCATGGCAACGATTGGGCAGGTTGGCAACACAGACCACGAAAATATTTCGATCGGCAAGGCCGGCAGAAATCGCTGGAAGGGAATTCGTCCGGCGAACCGCGGCGTGACGATGAACCCGGTCGATCACCCGCATGGCGGCGGCGAAGGAAAGACTTCCGGTGGCCGTCACCCAGTAACACCGTGGGGACAGCCGACTCGCGGATACAAGACACGCAACAACAAGCGGACCGATGGCATGATCGTCAGCCGACCGAAGAAGAAGTAAGGGAAGTACAGGGAATAGGGATCAGGGAACAGGCATCAGGAACAGGCAACAGGGGCTAAGGAGAAAAGATGGCACGTTCGACAAAGAAAGGACCCTTCATCGACACTCACTTGATTGTGAAGATTGAGACGATGAACAAGGCGAACGACAAGAAGGTGGTACGCACCTGGTCGCGCCGGTCCACGATTTTTCCTGAAATGGTCGGGCACACGATTGCGGTGCACAACGGCCGCAAGTTTATTCCGGTCTACGTGACGGAAAACATGGTGGGTCACAAGCTGGGCGAGTTTGCCGCCACGCGTACATTCAAAGGTCACTCCGCCAAGGCCGAGACGGCTACCAAGCCGCGGTAGACCAGTTTTCCTGTAGGTGTACGCCAAGGAGAGGAACCTGACGCATCCGTTCCTTAAAGAAGGGATGCACGTAGCGACCGGTAGCACCCCACGGTGACAGGAAAACTGGTCCATAGCGGGAAAGGCATAGCGCAAGATGCAATACGAAGCACAGGAATTCAGGGCGGAAGCGAAGTTTCAGCGGGTCTCGCCGCAAAAGGCGAAGCTGGTGCTGGATTTGATCAAGGGCCGGCGCGTGGAAGATGCGCTGCAGACGGTGGCCTTCACCAAGAAGCGTGTGGCTCCGCTGGTGGCAAAGGTGCTGCGTTCGGCACTGGAGAATGCGAACTATCTGAGCGAAGAGCGCGGCCTGAACATTGACGTCGATAACCTCTACGTAAAGATGGCAGTGGCCAATGAAGGGCCACGGCTGAAGCGGATTCGTCCAGCGCCGATGGGACGCGCGTTCCGCTATCAGCGGCGCATGTCGAATCTTCTGATCACGGTTGCCGAGAAGAAGCGTCCGGAGCTGGCGAAGACGGTTGGCGATGAGCCGGAGACCGGCGCCAAGGGCAAGAAAAAGACGGCGACCAAGACGGCAGCGAAGAAGTCAGGATCGAGCAAGACGGCAGCAAAACCAGCCGCGGCAAAAAAGAAGACGGCCGCCAAGAAGTCAGCGAAGTAGCGAACGGAAGGATTGAATTATGGGTCAGAAAGTCCACCCTTACGGGTTACGGCTAGGAGTCAACAAGCCTTGGAAGTCGCGCTGGTTCGTCGAGCGGGGATACGATCGCCTGCTGGTCGAGGATGTGCAGCTGCGGCGTGAGCTGAAAGAGAAGCTCAAGTCGGCCGGCGTCAGCTCGATTGAAATCGAGCGTCCAGGCAACAAGCTGCGGATCATTATTCGCACCGCGCGGCCGGGCATCATCATCGGACGCAAGGGCGCGGAGATTGAGAAGCTGAAGACCGACCTGCAGAAGCGTTCCAATCGCGAGGTCTTCGTCGACATCCTTGAAGTGAACAAGCCGGAGCTGGATGCGCAGCTGGTGGCCGAGAATATCGCGTTGCAGCTGGAGAAGCGTGTCAGCTTCCGCCGCGCGATGCGCAAGTCGGTGGACTCTGCGCTGCGGTTTGGTTGCCGCGGCATCAAGGTGCGGGTGGGCGGACGGTTGAACGGCGCGGAAATTGCGCGTTCGGAGTGGTACCTGCAGGGACGTTTGCCGTTGCATACCCTGCGCGCGGATATTGACTACGGTTTTGCCGAAGCGCACACCACCTACGGAATTATTGGTGTGAAGGCATGGGTGTATCGCGGAGATATCTATCAGCAGAAGAAGCGCGAGCCCCGGGTTGGATCGAGCATTTTCTAGGACTGATTTTTTGAAGTGGCAGTGAGAGCAGAACGCTCAAAAGGATTTCGTTATGTTGATGCCGAAGAAGGTAAAGTTCCGCAAACAGCAGAAGGGCCGCAATCGTGGCAAGGCCTGGCGCGGTTCTGAGCTTGCGTTTGGGGATTTTGGATTGAAGACGCTCGATCACGCGCACATCACAGATCGGCAGATTGAAGCCAGCCGTGTGGCGATGACTCGTTTCATCAAGCGGGGCGGCAAGATCTGGCTGCGCCTGTTTCCGGACAAGCCGATTACCAAGAAGCCTGCCGAAGTTCGTATGGGTTCTGGTAAAGGACCTCTGGATCATTGGGTCGCAGTGGTTCGGCCGGGCAAGATTTTGTTTGAGATGGAAGGCGTCAGCCGGGAAGTCGCGATGGAAGCCATGCGTCTGGCCTCGCACAAGCTGCCCATCAAGACGCTGTTTGTCGCTCGTCACGACGCTGTGGCGGCAACCACCCAGAAGTCGTAACGAGTTTCTACAAGGATGACCGGAGTCGATGGCTCGCGGAAACATCCTGAAGATGAAGGATTGAATTATGGAAATGGATAAGATCGTCAATCTGGACAAAGAGGAACTGGTGCTGCAGGCGCACCAGTCGGCGGAGCAGATTTTCCGCTTGCGGTTCCAGATGAAGATGGGCCAACTCGAAGGATTGAAGAAGCTGCGCGAGCTGAAGAAAGACATTGCGCGCATCAAGACGGTGCAGCGCCAGCACGAGCTGGGGATTGCGACACACGCGCACGCGCGGGTAAACGCCACCGAGACGGAAGCGACACCCAAAAAGAAAGCCAAGAAGACCAAGAAGTCGGCTGCGGCTAAGGGATCGAAGAAGAAAGCAGCCAAGAAGACTTCGACGCGGAACACCAAGCGGACGTCGAAGGTGGCCAGCAAGGCGAAGTCGACCGGCAAGACCAAAGTAAAGGCCGCCAAGCGCGGCAAGGCGAATGCAAAGAAGGGCGGCAGTTAAGCAATGAGCGAACCGACGAAAGACACGACAGCAACTGCGACCGCGGGCACTCCGGCCGTCTCCCATCGGAATGAAAAGGTTGGAGAAGTGGTTTCCACCAAGATGCAGAAGACCATTGTGGTGGCGGTGGAAATGCGCAAAGCCCACCCAAAGTATCTGCGGACGATGCGGACGACCAAAAAGTTTTACGCGCATGACGAGCACAAGACGGCGCGGGTTGGGGATATTGTTCGGATTCGCGAGACGCGTCCGCTAAGCAAGCTGAAGCGCTGGCAGCTGGAAGAGATTGTGCGCCGCTCAAGTTTGGCGCAGGCAGAAGAGATTCCACAGGCAGTCTAGCTGTCGACCGCCGGGATTCAGGGCGGAAGTAGTTTGAGCAAGATTTAGGAGACGATGATGGCCGTACAGATGAGAACAATGTTGGTGGTGGCCGATAACTCCGGCGCCCGCAAGCTGCAGGTGATCCTGCCGCTGGGCGGATCCACCGGACGTAAAGCCGGCCTGGGAGACGTCGTGACCGCCGCAGTGAAGGAAGCTTCGCCGGATGGCCAGGTGAAGAAGGGCAAAGTGGTGAAGGCTGTTATCGTGCGCACGCGGAAAGAATATCGTCGCCGCGATGGAACCTATATCCGCTTCGATCAGAATGCGGCGGTGCTGATCAATGAAACCGGTGAGCCGGTGGGCACGCGCGTCTTTGGTCCAGTAGCCCGGGAATTGCGCGAGAAGAGATTTTTGAAGATTGTTTCGCTGGCTCCAGAAGTTCTGTAGGCGAAGCGGTTGGGTTCGATTTTAGAAACGCGGCCAGGGGTTGGGGTACCGGTTCCGACGCGAATGGGAAGTGAGACGAGAGTTATGGCAGGATTGAAGATTCGCCGCAACGATAAAGTGCAGGTCATCGCGGGCAAAGACAGAGGCAAGCAAGGTCGCGTGCTGCGGGTGATGCAGGACGAGAACCGTCTGCTGGTTGAGCACGTGATGATGGTGAAGAAGACCGTGAAACCGAACCCGCAACGCAACATCAAGGGCGGCATCGCGGAGCAGGAAAACCCGATTCAGATTTCGAACGTGATGCTGGTCTGCGGCAACTGCGGGCCGGTTCGGGTGGGCTTCAAGTTTGAGGGCGGCACCAAGGTGCGGGTCTGCCGTAAATGCGGTCAGACGCTGGAATCGAAGAAGTAGGGCTTAGGGATCAGGGAACAGCGGCCAGGGTTCAGGGGCCAGCGTTGAAGCAAGGATGGATGGAAGATGGCAACCAGATTAAAAGATAAGTATCTGAAGGAAATCAAGCCGGCGCTGCTGAAGGAGCTGGGCTTGAAAAACACCATGGCGGTGCCGCGCCTCGAAAAGATTGTCCTGAACATGGGACTGGGTGAAGCCACGCAGAACGTGAAGGTGATGGATCCGCTGATGGTGGATCTGGGCCTGATTACCGGACAGAAGCCGGTCGTGACGCGCGCCAAGAAATCGATCGCCGCATTCAAAGTGCGCGAAGGCATGCCGATTGGCGCCATGGTGACACTGCGCGGCGACAAGATGTATGAGTTTCTGGACCGACTGGTGTCGACGGCTCTGCCGCGGGTGCGGGATTTCAAGGGTGTTTCGACGAAGAGCTTTGATGGACGCGGCAATTACACGCTGGGAATTCGCGATCAGTTGATTTTTCCTGAGATCGACTACTCCCGAGTGGACAAGTTGAAGGGTATGAACGTCACCATTGTGACCACGGCGAAAGACGATCAGCAGGCACGGGCATTGCTGCAGCACTTCGGCATTCCGTTCCGGCAGACGGCCTAATCAGGGCGAGAGGACAAGATAAGTTCGATGGCAACTACAGCAAAACGAGTGAAAGACAAGCGCAAGCCGAAGTTTTCTTCGCGGCAGCACAACCGGTGCAATCTCTGCGGACGTCCGCGGGCGTTTCTGCGGAAGTTCGGGATTTGCAGGCTCTGTTTCCGCGGCCTGGCGTTAAAGGGAGAAATTCCCGGAGTCGTCAAGTCGTCCTGGTAAATGGTGCGGCGCAGGCTGCGCTGAAGGGTAATTGAAATTAGATTTTGATGCGCCTCGGTTTCTACAAGCGGGCGCAGGAACGATCCTCGCAGGTTCCCGCTGAAGGCGGGCGAACGGGGGATCAAGGAGATACGATGAGTGTAAGCGATCCAGTATCCGATCTGTTGGCACGGCTGCGCAACGCGATTTCTTCGCGCCACGCAAAGCTGGATGTGCCAGCCTCGAAGTTGAAGCTTGAGATAGCCCGCATTCTGAAAGAAGAAGGCTACATCAGCAACTACAAGGCGACAGAGGAAAACAGCAAGCGTTTTCTGCGGGTGTATTTGAAGTACGACACCAACAACCAGGCAGCAATTCGCGGTTTAAATCGCGTCTCCCACCCGGGATGCCGGGTGTATGTGCATCGCGATGAAATTCGCCGTGTGCAGGGAGGCATGGGCATCAGCATCATCACCACGCCGAAGGGTGTGATGACAGGCCGTCAAGCGCGTCGCGAAGGCGTGGGCGGCGAGCTGCTGTGCGAAGTTTGGTAATCGACAACCTCGATTGCAAGTAGATCGGGCTGCAGTGGAACGCGCGGAGAAGCTTTTCGCCGGGACTCGCAAGCCAACGAGAAAGAGAATCACAAGATGTCGCGTATAGGAAAACAGCCAATTCCGTTGGGCAAGGGCGTGAAGTATTCGGTGCATGGCAATACGGTTGTGGTCGAAGGCCCCAAGGGCAAAGTCGAGCAGCCGATTCCCGGTGGCCTGAAGTTTGAAGAGAAAGATGGTCATCTGCATGTGGTGCGCCAAGATGAATCACAGGCGGCAATCCATGGATTGACGCGCGCGCTGGTGGCGAATGCGGTTCGCGGCGTGACGCAGGGATGGACACGCGATCTGGACATTGTCGGCATTGGATATCGTGCGGAGTTGAAAGGTAAGAACACGGTTGTCTTCACTCTGGGTTATTCGCACCCGATCGAATTTCCATTGCCGACAGGAATTTCGGCGACTATCGATCCCAAGCAGACGCGGGTGACGATTACCGGCATTGATCGGCAGAAGGTGGGCCAGGTGGCGGCGGATATGCGGTCGTTGCGTAAGCCGGATCCATACAAGAACAAGGGTGTTCGCTATTCCGACGAGAAGCTGAAGAAGAAAGTTGGCAAGACTGGCGCCAAGTAATCCAGAGGCTTCGACCCGGATTATGAAGTTCAGAACCGAACGGGGATGCAGGGCATCTCCGCTTTTAGGAAGGAAGACAGCAATGATTTCGCAGATTCAACGCAATTCCAATCGTCAGCGAGTGCATGATCGCATTCGTCGCAAGATGCAGGGAACGGCAGAACGTCCTCGGCTGAATGTGTATCGCTCGTTGAACCAGATTTATACGCAGCTGATCGACGACCATACCGGGACCACCCTGGTGTCTGCTTCCAGCGTGACTGCCAAACTGAAGACCGGCGGCAATGTTGCAGCAGCCAAAGAAGTGGGCAAGCTGATCGCGGAGAAGGCCAAGGAAAAGGGCATCAAGAAAGTGGTGTTCGATCGCGGCGGCTATCTCTATCACGGTCGCATCAAGGCGTTGGCAGATGCCGCGCGCGAAGCAGGACTTGATTTCTAACAGCAGGACAGACCGAACGCATCCGGTCCGCGGCAGGGTCTGAAAGGAAAATACACGGAATGGCAATGATCAAGAAAAAGCTGGAAGCTGGACAATACAACCTGAAGGACCAGGTGGTTTCGATCAACCGCGTGACCAAGGTCGTCAAGGGCGGCAAGAATATGTCGTTTGCGGCGCTGGTGGTGGTGGGCGATGCGTCTGCCGGAGTGGTTGGATTCGGCTCGGGAAAAGCCAAGGAAGTTCCGCAGGCAATCCGCAAAGGCATTGAGTCGGCGAAGAAGCACCTGGTTCGCGTGAACATGACGGACACGTCGATCCCGCACCAGGTCCTGGGACGTTTCGGTTCCGGACAGGTGCTGCTGAAGCCGGCGCCGGAAGGCACGGGAGTGATTGCGGGCGGTGCAGTTCGAGCCATTATGACTTCTGTCGGCATTCAAAATGTACTGACCAAGAGCCTGGGCTCGGCGAATCCGCACAACGTTGTGCGGGCCACGTTCGACGCCATGGTGCAATTGCGCGATAAGCGCGATGTGGCTGCCCTGCGCGGCAAGCCGGTAGAGGAGTTGTAATCCAATGGCAGACAAGAAAACATCCGCCAAGAAATCCGCGGGCGAAAAGACAATCCAGATTGAGTATTACCGTTCCGCTATCTGCACCCCGGACAAGCACCGCAAAGTGATCAAAGGGTTGGGATTTACGCGGCTTCGGCAGGTTGTGGTGCGCGAGGATACGCCATCGGTGCGCGGCATGGTGAAGGCGATACCGCACCTGGTACGCATTCTCGGCTAAGCCGTGAAAGATTACGATTAGAGTTAGCTGCATCCCTGCGGGTCGATGAATCTCCGCAGGTGAATTGAGGGACAGGGATCATGAATTTATCAAACTTACGGGCACCGAAAAAAGCGAACTCGGGCAAGAAGCGGATTGGCCGCGGTATGGGATCGGGCATGGGCAAAACGTCGACCCGAGGCCATAAGGGGCAGGGCTCGCGATCGGGTTCGAGCCTGATGCGCGGATTCGAGGGCGGCCAGATGCCATTGCACCGGCGCCTGCCGAAGCGCGGCTTCACTAACATTTTTCGCACTGAATATACCGTGCTGAATCTGGATCGCATTGCGGAACACGCGCAGGAAGAACTGACGTACGACAAGCTGGTGGCACTGAAGCTGGTGCGGAAACGCGATGCGCTGGTCAAGGTGCTGGGTGTGGGCGAGTTGACGGTTGCGGTGACCGTGCATGCTCACAAGTTTTCGAAGTCGGCCCAGGAAAAGATCGAAAAGGCCGGCGGAAAAGCCATTCTGATCGGCGAGTAAGACAGGCAGGAGTAGCATGCTGGACAAGCTGTTAAATATCTTTCGAATTCCAGACCTGCGCAAGCGGGTATTGTTCACGCTGTTTATCCTGGCCATCTACCGGTTGGGATCGCATATTCCTACGCCTGGAGTGAATACCAAGCTGCTGGAGCAGTTCTTCGCGCAAAACAGCGGCAGCTCCCTCGGGCTGATCGATATGTTCAGCGGCGGCAATCTGCGCAAATTGACCGTATTTGCGTTGGGCATCATGCCATACATCACGGCTGCCATTATTTTTGAACTGTTGACTGTCGTGTATGAGCCGCTGGCCCGCCTGCAAAAAGAAGGCGACATGGGCCGCAAGAAGATCACCCAGTGGACGCGATACATGACGGTGTTTCTTGCCGTGGTGCAGTCGTTTGCGATCGCGTTGACGCTGGTGCATGGTTCGAGCAGCGTTCCCTATGTCACGAATCCGGGGCCCGGATTTGTCTTGATGACGATTCTTACGCTGACAACCGGCGCGACCTTTGTGATGTGGCTGGGCGAGCAGATTACGGATCGGGGAATCGGCGAGGGCATGAGTCTGCTGATCTTTGCCGGGATCGTTGTGGGCATTCCCAACGGCATCGGCGACCTGGTCAATAAGGTGCAAACTCAGGCGTGGGGTGGATTTACAGTCCCCGCTGTCGTCATCCTGTTGGCTGTCATGCTGGTGGTGGTTGCGTTCATCGTGTTTGTGGAGCGCAGCGAGCGGCGCATTCCAGTGCAGTACGCCAAGCGGATCGTAGGGCGACGCCTGATGGGCGGCCAGTCCACGCACTTGCCGCTGCGCGTAAATGCCGGCGGTGTGATGCCGGTGATTTTCGCGGCTTCTATCTTATCGGCGCCGTTGCTGGTGCAGCACATGGCTTTTTTCCAGGACAGCCGCTTCTTCCGTCCGATCTTTGACGCGTTGAATGTGGGCGAGCCGTGGTATGAGCTGCTTTACTGCATCGCGATTCTGTTCTTTGCTTACTTTTATATTTCCATCATTTTCCGGCCGGACGATATAGCGGATAACATGCGCAAGTACGGCGGATTCATTCCAGGAATTCGTCCCGGCAAGCGCACGGCAGACTACGTCAACGATATTCTGACGCGCCTGACACTGGTGGGCGGACTGTATTTGATTATTGTTTCTCTGATCCCGCAGTTCATGATTAGCGGGATTCACTTGAATCATCTTTGGCTAGTGGGCGGATTTTTCGATCGGCTGCCCACGTGGGTGACCAATGGGCTGGGCGTCAATTTCTACTTTGGCGGCACGTCCCTACTGATCGTGGTCGGGGTGGCGATGGACACCATCAATAAGGTGGAGGCTCATCTGATCATGCGTCATTATGAAGGTTTTTCGGGTAAAGGCGGTCGCGTTCGCGGCAGGCGGTCATGGTAACCCCGACGGCTCAACGGGATTCGGGTTCGGCAAGCGCAGCGATGGCAGAGAAATTTACTCCCGGCCCGATTTTGCTGATGGGTCCCCCGGGAGCTGGCAAGGGCACGCAGTCCAAGATCCTGATGGCGCAGTGGTCGATTCCGCAGATTTCGACGGGAGACCTGCTGCGGGATATGCGGAAAGATCCTGACAAGAGCGCCTCCCCACTGGGTGTGCAGATGCGCCAGGTGATGGATGCAGGCCATCTGATCCCGAACGAACTGGTGCAGGCCATTGTTCTGGACAGGCTGCGCCAACCGGACACGCGTCGAGGCTATATTCTGGACGGGTTTCCTCGGACACTGCCGCAAGCGATCTGGCTGGATGAACAATTGAGCGGCGAGAAAGAAACGCTGCCGATTGTTGCTGTCAACATTCTAGTTAGCTATACTAAGCTCTTGCGCCGCATTACCGGTCGCCGTTCCTGTCCAACCTGTGGTCGTATCTACAATATCTACTTCTGTTTGCCGGAACATGAGACAGTTTGCGATGTGGACGGCACTGTCTTAGTGCAGCGGCCGGATGACACGGAAGAGGTTTTTGTCGAGCGCATGCGGATGTACGAAGAGATGACAGCTCCAGTGGTGGAGCATTACCACGGGATGGCAAGGTTCGCCGAAGTCGACGGAGATTTGCCGGTGGGTGACATTACTCGGGCAATCACGGACGCGATCTTGCGTCTCCGGGGATAGCGGACCTATGGCGATTGTGATTCGCACGCCCAAAGAGATTGCCAAGATGCGGCGCAGTGGAATTGCGCTGCGCAGTGTTTTGGATGTGCTGCGGAAAAGTATCAAGCCGGGAATGACGACGATGGACCTGGAAAAGATCGCCGAGGCCAAGATCGCCGAAGCCGGTGCGGTGCCCGCATTCAAGGGATATCACGATTATCCTTGCGTGCTGTGTACGTCTGTGAATGAGGAAGTTGTCCACGGGATTCCTTCTGCGAAGCGTACGTTGCAGGAAGGCGATGTCGTTTCGATTGACTGCGGTTTGATCATCGATGGCTACTATGCCGATTCGGCGACGACGCTGCCGGTAGGCAAGATTTCTGAGCCGGCGCAGAAATTGCTGGACGCTACTGAGCGATCGCTGCAAGCGGCGATTGCGGTGGTTCGGCCTGGATCGACGCTGGGCGATGTAGGCGCAGCCGTACAGGAAGTGGCAGAAGCTGCGGGATTCAGCGTGGTTCGCGACTTTGTCGGTCACGGGATTGGGACGGAGATGCATGAAGAGCCCCAGGTCCCGAATTACGGGCGCAAGGCGCAGGGATTGAAACTGCGGCAGGGAATGGTGCTTGCCATTGAGCCAATGGTGAACGCCGGCGGCCATGCGGTTCGAGTGCTCGGGGATGGCTGGACAGCGGTGACGGTGGACGGCAGCCTGAGCGCGCATTTTGAGCATACGATCGCGGTCGGCGCGGACGGTGCAGAGGTTTTGACGGCCTAGCAGGTTTGCTTTGCAGTCAAAGAATATTCGAAGATTTTTCTGAAACCTGTGGGCCCCGAAGGCTGGGGAGGGTTGGAGTAGCGATTGTCGAAAGAAGACGCGATTGAGGTAATGGCAACGGTAGTGGAGACGTTGCCGAATGCGATGTTCCGAGTGGAACTGGAAAATAAGCACCAGGTGCTGGCGCACGTGTCGGGCAAGATGCGGAAGAACTTCATTCGTATTCTGCCTGGTGACAAAGTTGCGGTTGAGCTTAGCCCGTACGATCTAAATCGCGGGCGCATCGTCTATCGCTACAAGTAGCGCGCAGGCACAAAAGTTGGGAAACGCGAAGGGGAAGCAGGCAGTATGAAAGTTCGAGCATCGGTAAAGAAGATTTGCGACAAGTGCAAGGTCATCCACCGCCGCGGGGTGGTGCGTGTGATCTGCGAAAACACCAAGCACAAACAGCGCCAGGGATAATTCTGACGGTGTACGTGCCGGCAGGGATCGGGCGAGTTAGCCGCAGAAAGGCTTGCGAAGAACCTGATTCAGGCTGTTCATTGCTGCAGGGTGTGTTGTTCCGCATCCTGCTAGCCTAACCGCTCTGAGACGGTGAAGCTGTTTCGGGCAAGCAAGAAGAAGGAAAAATCTATGGCACGTATTGCTGGCGTCGATCTGCCGCGCAACAAACAGGCACGCATCGCGCTTACGTACATTTATGGAATCGGCGATCCTCGGGCACTCCGAATCCTGAAGGCTGCGGACGTTGATCCGTACAAGAAGCTTCAGGATCTGGGCGAGGACGAGGTGAATCGCATCCGTCAGGTGATTGAAGGCGAAGGCCAGGTGGAAGGCGATTTGCGTAAAGACGTCTCCATGCACATCAAGCGCCTGATTGAAATTCAGAGCTATCGCGGACTGCGGCATCGCAGAAACCTGCCCGTCCACGGACAGCGCACCCACACCAACGCACGCACCCGCAAAGGTCCGCGCAAGGGCACTGTAACCAGCAAGAAGAAAGCGACGGCGAAGACCTAATGGCAAAAGCACAAGCAGGCGCTGCCGGAAAGGCCGCCAAGAACAAGAAATTCAAGAAGCGCGAGCGCAAGAGTGTTCCCTACGGTGTCGTGTACATTCAAGCTTCGTTCAACAACACCATCGTGACCATTACCGACGGCCAGGGCAACACGATTTCCTGGAAGAGCTCGGGTTCACTCGGCTTCCGCGGGTCGCGTAAAGGCACTCCATTCGCGGCGCAGCAGGCTGCATCGAATGCGGCGAGCCAGGCGCGCGAGCATGGAATGCGCTCCGTCGATGTGCGCGTCAGTGGACCGGGTTCGGGTCGTGAGTCTGCGATTCGTGCGCTGGCTTCGGCGGGCATTGACGTGCGGACCATTCGCGACGTCACGCCGGTTCCGCACAACGGATGCCGTCCACCCAAGCGTCGCCGCGTATAAGCGGGCGCTAAAACACGCTG
This sequence comes from Acidobacteriaceae bacterium, assembly GCA_035502695.1. Taxonomy (GTDB): domain Bacteria; phylum Acidobacteriota; class Terriglobia; order Terriglobales; family Acidobacteriaceae; genus JAKAAZ01. The sequence goes on along the minus strand of DATJUD010000067.1, from coordinate 51,210 downwards.
AAATCGCAGCAAAAGCGTGTAAACTAATAGACTGTGGCCTCATGCGGATTCCTCCCTGGGGCTATGGACTGAAACGCAGTACATCATTTCGCGGACCGGGACGAAGGGTTCAACCCGTAAACCGGTCGGCCTCTGAACTTAGGAGAACTACGTGGCACGTTATACGGGAGCAGTCTGCCGCCTTTGCCGTCGCGAAGGCATCAAGTTATTTCTGAAGGGCCCCAGGTGTTTTTCTGACAAGTGCGCCATTGAGAAGCGGAATTTCGCTCCTGGCCAGCACGGTCGCGACCGCAAGGCCAAAATCGTTGGCTATGGCTTGCAGTTGCGCGAGAAGCAGAAGGCCAAGCGTATGTACTTTACGCTCGAAAGCCAGTTTCGCGCGTATTACGAGAGGGCGAATGCAGCTCCCGGCGTGACCGGCGAACTGCTGATCCAGCAGTTGGAGCGTCGTCTGGACAGCGTTGCGTTCCGTCTCGGTTTCGCCACTTCTCGCCGTCAGGCACGGCAGATTGTGCGTCACGGCCATGTGGAAGTGAACGGGCGCAAGGTCAACATTCCTTCCTACCAGGTCAGCGTGGGCGATGAGATTCGCGTTCGCGAAGGCAGCAAAGCTCTGCCAGTGTTCGAAGTCGCGCGCGACTACAGCGGATCCGGTGCAGCTCCGACATGGCTGTCGATCGATCGTCAGAACTTGAGTGGCAAAGTGCTCTCCTTACCGAAACGTGAGGACGTTCACTTACCAGTCAACGAACAGCTGATCGTGGAGTTGTACAGCAAGTAAGAGAAGTTGGAGAACCCAGGTCTCAGAATCGAGACCTGGGGCACCCGCAAACTAAATCCAAGGAGAACAAGCACGGCCGTTGCAAAATGCTTCGCGACGTTTTGCCGTGCAGGAAGATAGGCAATCAACTATGTTATGGCGTGGATTTCAAAAACCGAAGCGTCTCTCAGTCGACCTGGAGACATTGACCGAAAAGTATGGAAAGTTCAGCGCGCAGCCATTTGAACGTGGCTTCGGCACAACCATCGGCAACGCCTTGCGGCGTGTGCTGTTGTCATCTGTTGAAGGCGCCGCAGTGACGGCCGTGCACATTGAAGGCGTGCTGCACGAGTTCCAATCGATTCCCGGCGTCGTGGAAGACGCGACCGACATCATCCTGAACCTGAAGCAGGTTCCATTCAAGCTGAATGGCGAAGGCCCGAAGGCGATTTATTTGCGCGCCGATAAGCCCGGCATCGTCACGTCCGGCATGATTGAAGCCGACAGCGACGTGGACATTCTGGACAAGGATGTCTACATTGCGACCGTCAGCGAGGGTGGCAAGCTGGACATGGAAATGCGCCTGAAGCGCGGACGCGGATATATTTCCGCGGATAAAAATTTTGATTCCGATTTGGGGATCGGTTTCATCCCTGTGGACTCGGTTCACTCGCCGGTTCGCAAGGTGAACTATACGATTGAAGCGGCTCGTCTGGGTCAGATCACCGACTACGACAAGCTGACGCTGGAAATCTGGACGAACGGTTCTGTGCTTCCGGTGGATGCGATCGGCCTGGCAGCGAAGCTGTTGAAGGATCATATGAGCATCTTCATCAACTTTGAAGAGGAGTTGGAAGCCGATGCAGCGGCGGGGATGCATGAGCCGCTGATCCGGAACGAGAACCTGAATCGCTCGGTGGAAGAGCTGGAGCTTTCTGTCCGCGGCTATAACTGCCTGAAGAATGCCGGCATCCAGACCATCGGAGAGCTGGTGCAGAAGACCGAGGCAGAGATGCTGAAGACGAAAAACTTCGGCCGCAAGTCACTGAACGAGATTAAAGAGATGCTGGCGCAGATGGGCTTGTCACTCGGTATGCGGATTGACGAAAGCGGCAATCCTGTTCCGGGTCCGACTAGCATTCTGCCCGCCGCGGTGTTGAGCAGCATTGGTCGCCGCGACGAAGATGACGATGAGGATGACGAGGACTTCGATACTGATCTTCTCGCGCCTCATGAAGAGCCGGAAAACTTTTAACGGACACGACTGCGCGATGCCCCTGGTGGGTATCGCGCAGCAAAGATGTAGAGATCGATAGAAGAAGAGAGATTCGTCATGCGTCATCGCAAAGCTGGAGTCAAACTTGGAAGGAACACCAGTCATCGTCGCGCCATGCTGCGCAACCTGGTCACCTCCATCATTCTTGAGGATCGCGTACAGACCACCGTCACCAAGGCGAAGGCTGCGCGTCCGCACGTGGAACGACTGATCACGCTGGGCAAGCGGGGCGACCTGCACGCCCGACGCCAGGCACTGGCGTATCTGCAAACCCGGGAAGCGGTATCGCGTTTATTTGAGACGGTGGCTCCGCGGTATGGAGATCGCAACGGCGGCTATCTGCGCATCGTGCGCAGTGGCTTTCGCCAGGGCGACGGCGGCGAAACGGCGTTCGTCGAAATGCTGGGCGTCGAGAAGATCCTGGAAGAGAAGCGCGAGAAGCGGGCAGAAGCGCGTGCCAAGCGTCGTGCGACGATCGATGAGGCGATGGAGAAACCTGACGAGCAGGGTCCTCCGAGCGACGCAGCCGAAAAGTAAACACGGAAATAGCGCAACGATAATAGCGGTATAGGGAGACCTGTATCGCTATTGCTGTGTAGTGGGTGTTTCTGTGGGCAAGCAGCAGGCGCTTCCTGACTTGCGAAACTTCAGCGAGACAATCGAGATTCCCAGCAATACGCCGCACGCAAATCCCAGTTGGCCGCCGGTCAGACCCATTTTGCGATTCAGCAGAAACAGAATCGGAATCATCGACGCGCAGACGGCAGGGAATACGGTCAGCACGTGCTTCAATCCTGGCCACGCCCGGAAGCGTTCTCCCCAGTTCGGTCCATTCCAGTAGGATATTCCCGTCTTTCGCAGGTACATCAGAACAAATCCCCAGATCAATAGTCCTGTGGCTGCCGACAGAAGAATGACCCGCCACGGTTGATGAGAGAACGTGGTGAGCGTCGTGGACGAGAGGACGCAAGCCAGCAAAATCAGTCGAAAATAGAACGGGTAACGCATCATATTTCACCTCCGAGAATGCGATGAGCTCGAATTAAGGACAAGGAGACTTTACATCCAACAGCGGAGAATGTCAGGCGTGCTTTACATTGAGGCGCGATTTTTTAGGAGCGATGCTGCCAGTCGGATTTATGAATGCGATAGAGCACATGGCGCTGGCAGGGATTGCCGGCGGGAATTCCGGGATGGTCGAAATCATCGTCGGGATTGCGAGTCATGCCGAGTTTTTCCATGACTCTGCGAGAGGGAAGATTGGCGGAAGTCGTAAACGCGACGATTTCCGGCAGTTGGAATTGTCGGAAGGCAAGATCCAGGCAGGCGCGTGCGCCTTCTGTGGCGAGACCCTTTCCCCAGCTTTTTTCGTTGAGGCGCCAACCGATTTCCACGGCGGGTGTAGAACACCCCGGCAAGAGAAAACTCATTCGTTGAATGCCGATCATGCCGATGAATTCTGAGGTTTCACGCAACTCCGCCGCCATGAAGCCATAGCCATCGAGCGCATACATACGGATGAATCGGGAAACAGAGGCATCGCTTTCCTCACGTGTGAGCCGCGAGGAAAAGTACCGGCGGACTTGCGGGTCGGCGTTCATGGCCGCGAATGCCGTCAAGTCCGCCTCGTGCCACCTTCGCAAACGTAATCTCTCGGTCTCGATCATGGCCGCCTCGGACAAGGGAATTGTATCTGAGGCAGCGCGCTGCGAGTGTTACTAGACCGGGCAGGGGATCGATGTTTTCTCCTGGGCCTGAGGCGCGCCGCTTTGCACGATGTATTCAATGAGAGGGCGGACGTTGCTGACTTCAGCAAGAAAAGCATCGTGTCCGTGGTCGCCGTGAAGCTCAATATAGTTGCACACGGCGTTCGCATTCTGGATGCGCTCGGCTAACGAATGAACGTCGGCCGCGGGAAATAGCCAGTCCGATGAAATCCCCACAACCAGCAGACGGGCACGGATGCGATGCAGGGCTTCCTCTTCGCTGGCGTACCCGCGGGACAGATCAAACGTGTCCATGGCGCGAGAGATCACGAGATAACTATTGGCGTCAAAGCGTTCGTGGAAAATGCGTCCCTGGTAATCGAGATAGCCGGCGGCGTCGTAACGTGCGGCGTGGGACTGGAGAGGATCTTCACCGGAGCGATCGGGTTTGCGGCCGAAGCGCTCATTAAATAATGCGGGAGATTTGTAGGTACAAACCGCCAGGCCGCGGGCTAATGCCAAGCCCTTTGTGGGTGGGTTTGCGACGTCGTAGTCGCCGCCGTTCCATGCTGGATCGAGGCGAATGATTTCTCGCTGCAGATGGTTCAACGCTAATCCCATGGCGGACAGTGGAGCTGCGCCGACAGAGAAACATCCCGCAACGCGATCGGGGAAATCGATCGTCCACTGAAGTGCCTGCATGCCGCCGATGGAGCCGCCAAGGACTGCGCGGAGTTGACGAATGCCGAGATGCTGAATCAGTTCGGCCTGGGCGCGGACCATGTCGCGAATACTGATCACCGGAAAATCCGCGCCGTAAGGTTTGCCGGTGGTTGGGTTGATAGAGCGTGGTCCGGTAGAGCCATAACAGGAACCGAGGACGTTGATGCCGATGACGCAGTGTTTGTCGGCGTCGAGCGGATGGCGATCCTGGAACAGGTCCTGCCACCAGTCCGCGACGCGCGCGGAGCCGGTGAGCGCGTGACAGGCAAGGATGGCGTTATCGCGAGCCTCGTTCAACTTGCCATAGATGGCGTAGTGGAGCGAGGCCTGCGGTAAGGCGGCGCCGGAGTCGAGCAGAAATGGCGCGCCATTCCCCAGCAGATAATCGCCTTCATAGTCGGGTTGCAAGGTTGGCTGCTTCATTCCATTCCGCCTTACGCTGTCACCGGAGTTTGTTGCGAAGACTGCACCTTGGCGAATGCTTGTTCCAGGTCGGCGATCAGATCGGTCACATCCTCAATGCCAACGGAAAGGCGAATCAGGTTAGGTACCACGCCGGTCGTTCCTTGTTCTTCTCCGCTCAATTGTTGATGCGTGGTGGAGGCTGGATGGATCACCAGGGACTTTGAATCGCCGATATTGGCCAGCAGGCTGAAGAGTTGTAGCGAGTCAATAAATTGCTTGCCGGCGTCGTAGCCGCCGTGGATGCCAAAGGTGACGATGGAGCTGGAACCGTTGGGCAGATACTTTTTCGCTAGCGCGTTGTACTTGCTGCTGGCGAGGCCAGGATAGTTGACCCATTCGACGCCGGGATGCTTTTCGAGAACCTTGGCGACGGCGAGCGCATTTTCTGAGTGGCGCTGCATGCGCAGGTGCAGGGTTTCAATCCCCTGCAGAATGAGAAATGCATTGAAAGGAGACAAGCAGGCACCGGTGTCGCGGAGGCCTTGTACGCGGGCTTTCAGGATAAATGCGAGGTTGGCGAATGCCCCGGTATAGGAAAGGCCGTGATAGGAAGGATCGGGCTCGACAAAGTCGCGAAAGCGCCCGGACTTCGCCCAGTCGAACTTGCCACTGTCGACAATGACGCCGGCGATGCTGTTGCCGTGCCCGCCGAGGAATTTTGTGGCCGAATGGACGACGATATCTGCACCCCACTGAATAGGTTTGCAAAGGATCGGGGAAGGAACAGTGTTGTCGACGATGAGAGGAAGGCCATGTTCGTGCGCGATGGATGCGAGCTTTTCCAGGTCGACTACATCGAGCTTGGGATTGCCGAGCGATTCGGTATAGACGGCGCGGGTGCGATCGTTGATGGCTTTGCGCAGCCCGTCGTAGTCGTCGGCTTCGACGAAGCGGACTTTAATGCCGAGCTTGGGAAGGGTGTAGTGGAACAAATTGTAGGTACCGCCGTAGAGCGAGGTGGTGGAAACGATCTCGTCGCCGGAGTTTGCCAGCGTGAGGATGGTGAGGGTTTCCGCTGCCTGGCCGGAGGCAGTCGCCAGCGCTGCGACTCCGCCCTCCAACGCAGCCACACGCTTCTCCAGAACATCGTTGGTGGGGTTCATGATGCGGCTGTAGATATTGCCGAACTGCTGCAGTCCGAAAAGGGCGGCCGCATGATCGGCATTGTCAAACACGTAAGAAGTCGTCTGGTAGATGGGCACGGCGCGCGATCCGGTCGTGGGATCGACAGCCTGGCCGGCGTGAACGGCGAGAGTGGCGGGTCGATGTTGATTCGGTTCAGACATTCGATTTCTCCTAAGACGGCGCTGATTTTGTGATGCTCAAAAAGAAAAACCCGCTAGCGTATCGCTGCGGGTAACTGAATCTTCTGATCAGAGGTGGATTATCAGATTGCTCGCCTCTCCAGAAACAGCCGCCCGCAAACGCAGATTGGCATTCGCATGGGCATTTGCATGTTGTGGAGACAGCGATTCATACCTTGCCAAGGAGGTTATCCGATCATGGAAATGAATGTCAAGTTGGGGTGCGAGGGGTCGCGGCTTTCAGGCACGCAGGAGGAGTCGATGTCGCGCCGGAGGAGTTTTCTGAGCGACTTTGTTTTCTATGGCATCGCCGTCCGTCGTAAAGTCTTTCTATGACCAATTCTGAAGCGGCGCAGAGCCATTCGCCTGCACTGGGCGATTCAAAAATCATATATAACCGCTTTCTTCTTTTAGTCGCGGGCCTTGGCGGCCTGTTGTATGGAGTTGACGTTGGCATTATTGGCGGAGCTCTGCCGTATCTGGAGGCGACCTCGCACCTGAACGCCGGGCAGCTGTCGATTATTGTTGCTGCGGTGTTGCTTGGCAGTGTGATCTCCACCTTATTTGCCGGGCTGCTCGCCGACTGGATGGGACGCAAGCCGCTGATGATGCTGAGCGGAATCCTGTTTGTATGCAGCATTCCCGTGATCGCTCTGTCGCATGACTACAGCCCATTGTTTTTTGGGCGGCTTTTGCAGGGAATCAGCGGCGGCCTGATTGGGATTGTGGTGCCGCTGTATCTGGCGGAATGTCTCAAGGCGTCGAATCGAGGAAAAGGGACGGGCGTGTTCCAGTGGCTGCTTACATTGGGCCTGGTATCGGCGGCGCTAATCGGAATTTACTACAGCTATCGAGTCACAGCGGTGGAACGCGTTGCCAGTACTGCCGCGATCTTCGCATTCAAGAACCAGGCATGGCGGCGAATTTTCTGGGTATCCCTGCCGCCAGGAGTATTGTTTGTTCTCGGCAGCTTTTTTCTGGCAGAGTCACCTCGCTGGTTATTCAAACGCGGAAAAAAGGACAAGGCGTACGCTGCGCTGCTTCGCTCGCGAACTAAAGAGCAAGCAGATGTTGAACTGAACGAGATGGAAGAAACTGCGCGGGTAGCCACTGCGCAAACCACCTCCGCGGCTGGAACCAAGGTGAAGGATTCTCTGCTGCGTCGCAAATATGTCATTCCGTTTCTGCTGGCATGTGCCATTCTGCTGGTCAACCAGGCCACTGGAATCAATTCGCTGATCGCGTATAACACCGGCATCTTGCTGCAGAGCGGACTCTCCGACCTGAGCGCGCATTGGGGATATGTCATCTTCACCTGCGTGAATTTTCTGGTGACGATCGTCGGCATGACGCTGGTCGATACGAAGGGCCGAAAATTCCTATTCATTCTTGGGACGTCAGGGATCATCGTGTCGATGGTTGGAGTCGGTCTGCTGTTTATTCAAACAGAACATGCGAATCTGAATTGCCGCGATGCGATTCAGGCGATGGTGCAGCCGAACCAGACGCTGACGTTACCGTTCGATGCGAATGTGGCGAAGAAACTGCTGGCTGCAGAAAATTACAGCGGAGGTCTGATCGATCCAGACCGCGCATCGCTGGAGGTGATTTACTCCTATGGCGGATTTACTGCTGAAACCAGCTTTGTCCGATCGGACGAGAAGGGCGTGGCTCCGATTCACATTACACGGGAAGGGGCCATTCCAAACAGCAAGTTTGAGGCGCTGCTGAAAGATCCGTTTTCGAACATCGAAGAAGCTCGCACGGCTCCGCTGAAAATACAGAAGGCTGTGCTCGGCCGGGTTCCCAATGCAGGCCACGGCTGGCTGGTGGCGCTGGGTCTCTATATGTTCATGGCATTCTATGCGCTCGGCCCAGGGGTCTGCGTATGGCTGGCGCTGTCGGAGTTGATGCCGACCCGCATTCGTTCCAACGGCATGAGCATCGCGCTGGTATTGAACCAGATGGTGTCGACGATTCTTGCGGGCATCTTCCTTCCCTTCGTCAGCAAGTACGGCTACTCACGGATCTTCTTTCTGTTCGCTGCGTGCACCGTACTCTATCTGCTGGTCGTGGCGATTTTCCTGCCGGAAACGAAAGGCAAAACGCTGGAGGAGATTGAAGAATACTTCGACAACCCAAAGCGAAGCCGGGCACTGGCAAGCTGACCGACTTCGCGCATTTTCCATCGCCATGATGGTGGATGCTCGGCGTGGGTTTTAGTGCGGTTTTTCCAGTTCTTCCTTCGACACGTCTTTGATGTGGGTTGCGATGAACCATTTGTAGCCGAAGGGATCCTTAACGCCAGCCATGCGATCGCCATAAAACTGGTCGGCGGGTTCGCGTTCACTTGTCGCGCCGGCGGCGATGGCCTGGTGATATAGCCGATCGCAATCTTCGGTGTAGATCAGCAATGAGACTGGGCTGCCTCCATAGTGCGCGGGACCGAAGGCTTCAATCTTCGGATTCTCGTCTGCCATCATGATGCAAGAGTCGCCGATTTGAAGTTCCGCGTGACCGATGCGGCCGTCCGGCTGCTTCATGCGGAGCCGCTCGGTAGCGCCGAAGGCCTTCTTGTAAAACTCCATTGCCTGGGCTGCTCCGTTGAACATCAAATACGGTTGAATGCTGTGGTACTCGTCCGGGATTGGTTTGACTGTCATGGGTGTTTCCTCCGATACGACAATCTTTGCTGAAAATCTGCAGTCTTCGATTGTAAAAATTTGACCTAGGAGGAAATGGGCACATGGTTCAAGTGGGGAGTTCTACTTTCCCAATACTGACAGGGAGTGAGCCCGGAGAACCTGCGAAAGTCGTGAATGAAATGCGCCTGATCGTAATAGCCGCTGGCGAGCGCGACCTGGGCCCAATCTACACGCGATGTGCCATGGATGGAATGCAACACATATTGAAAACGCCGCACCTGGCAGAATGCTTTGGGTGTAAGGCCGACCTGCTCGCGAAAGACAGCGATAAAATGCCGTTGACTCAGTCCGATTCGATCGGAGACGGCGGCCATGGTCTCTGCATTAGGAGCCCTGCAAAATCGCTCAAGGGCAAAATTCACGGCCTGATGAAGCTCTAAACTGCGAGCGGCCTGCGCGATCAGCATGGTTTCGGCGACCTGGATCATGGATTCTACGCTTGTGGCTGCCAGTAGACGTTCGCGGAGTTCAGAGGCGCCGCTGCGCCATAGATCGTCCAACGGGACAACAGTGTTTGCCGTTTCGTCGGCGGGAATGTGAAAGAAAGGGAACGCACCGGCAGAGCGAAATTGGATGCCAAACACGCGGTCCTGCTGTTGATTATCTATAACGATCGGCCCGGTGGCGGCGCCGGAGAGTAGGGCAGACCCATACGTCTGGCTGCGGTTGAAATCGTCGCAAGCGTACAGTCGGAGAGGACCGTCGCGCAAGTTTACAATAATGCAAGGCTCTCCAGTCGGCATCAAACGTTCCTTCGCAGGTGTCTGTGGGACGCCTTCCCAATACCAGAAGCAGGCCACAAATTGCGACAGGGGAAAAGCCGGAATGTGCTTCCAGTAAGACATAGTCGAGCATTATTCTAGCGCGGCTGTGAAGGTCCAGTCAGCCAAGCGATATTGCCGACCTTCCCTGCGGATTGGCCAGGGAATCGCTAACTCAGGACATGCGATTTGGTTTCGTGGAGGCCCATGGCGATGAAGGCGGCGACCAGAAACGCGATGGAGATAGACGACAGCGCGAGTTCGATGCCGCTGATATCCGTAATGAATCCGATCAGGTACGGAGCGCCCGCGCCGAGAAATCGTCCAACGTTGTAGACAACGCCCATGGCGGTTCCGCGGACCGCAGTGGGAAAGACTTCACTGGCGATGATGGTGAAGCCGCTGAAGAAGCCGGTACCGAAAAATCCTACGATAGGACCGAATAGTAGCAGCAGATGTGGATCGCGGGTATGCGCATAGAGAGGGACCAGCGCGGCGGCGACTAGCAGAAATCCTATATAGACACGCTTGCGGCCCAGGATATCTGCGAGGTAGCCGAACGAAAGATAGCCAAGGGCAGTGCCGGCCTGCATGATGATGGTCCACTCGGAAGTTTGCACGATGCTGAGCCCGCGTCCTCCCTGCGAAACTGGTAGCGAAAGAAATCGCGGAATCCACGTGAACAGGCCCCACCAGGCAAACAAGGAAGCGGCATTCATGGAGGCGGTGATCAGAGTTGCTCGCCCCAGCTTGCCTTGAAACATGCTGCGCAATGGCATGGTGGCGGCTTTTTGCTGCCATATCTCCGGCTCTTTCACCGAGCGGCGAATCCATATTGTGACCAACGCAGGGAGCACGCCGACAAAGAACACCGCGCGCCAGCCAAAGTGGGGCATGACCAGTGCTGTAATGGTTGCGCCAAGAGCATATCCCAGGGCCCAGGAACTTTGGGCAATGCCGATGGCTTTGCCGCGGTGTTCATCCGGCCATGTCTCGGCCACCAACGCGCCACCGGCCGCCCATTCGCCGCCGATGCCCAGGCCGAGCAGAAAACGGAAAATCCCAAGCTGCACGACCGAGTGGGCCAGTCCACAAGCAGCCGTGAAGATGGAGTAGATCAGCATGCTGAAGATCAGGGCATGGGTGCGCCCAATCTTGTCAGCGAGCCATCCGAAAAATACGCCGCCGATGGCTGCAGAGATCAGCGTGAGAGTCATCAGCAGGCCGGCGGTGGCCGCGCTCATATGCAGATCGCGCTCGAGGTCGACCAGGACCAGCGAGAACAGCATCATGTCCATGCTGTCGAGCATCCACCCCAGCGAAGTGGTGAGCAGTGCGCGTTTCTGTACGGTGGTTGCCCCAGTCAGCCATTGCAGACTTCGCATTCGTTAGTCTCTCCTTGAGCGATGCTGAAATGTTGCTGGAGCTTCGGTTGGACACCGATGAGCAAGGCTGCGTTGCCCATCCTTAGCCTAACCCGCGGAAGGCTGCCTGATACACTCAACCGCAATGGTGACGCTGTACAACAAGATTGCCAACCAAAGCCCGGAACGACTCGCAGCCCTGAGCGACGGGGTGTTCGCGTTTGCCTTGACGCTGCTGGTGTTGGATCTTCGCCTGCCGGAGCCCGCAGGCATTCACTCCGAACATGAATTATGGCGTGCTCTGGCGCTTCTGACTCCCAGCATTGTGATGTACCTGATGAGCTTTCTGACGCTGGGAATTTTCTGGAATGGACAGCAGACGCAGATGAATTTTCTGGCGCGGTGCGATCGAGACTTGACCTGGATGTACATCGCATTTTTATTTGCGGTGACACTGCTGCCGTTTTCGACCAAGCTGCTGGCCGCGTTTATCGCCTATCGTACGGCGTTGGTGGTCTATTGGTTGAATATTTTATTGCTGGGAGCTGTGCTGTATAGCTGCTGGCGATATGCCAATCATGCCGGGCTGATTAAAGAAGATACGCCGCGAGAAATTCGGCGGGCGATTCGGAGACGGGTGGTGATTGCGCAATCGATGTACGCGTTGGGAGCGCTGCTGTGCGTGATCAGCACGCGCTGGAGTATCGCTTTCATCTTTGTTGTGCAGCTATATTACGCGATTGCCCCACGTAGGCTGCAAGTGGGGCGTTCCTAGAAGCGGCTTGCTATTTCGCGTCGATTACTCCACGTGGTAGTTGGGTGCTTCGCGGGTGATGATGACGTCGTGGACATGGCTCTCGCGTAGGCCGGCGTTGGAGATGCGGATGAAGCGCGCATTCTTCTGCAGCTCATCGATGGTGCCGCAACCGAGATAGCCCATGCCGGAGCGCAGGCCGCCGACTAACTGATAGACCATGGCTTCCAGCGGTCCGCGATACGGCACGCGGCCCTCGATACCTTCGGGGACAAATTTACCAAGGCGGTTTTGTGCACTGCCTTCGCGAGAAACGACGGAGGCGGCCATCGACTCCTCATGTTCGCCAAGATCGCGCGAGCTTTGGAAATAGCGCTCACCGGAACCCTGGGACATGGCGGAGATGGAACCCATGCCGCGATAAGTTTTGAAAGAGCGGCCTTGAAAGAGAATGGTCTCGCCCGGACTTTCATCGACGCCGGCGAACAGGGAACCGATCATCACCGTGCTGGCGCCAGCGGCAATGGCTTTTGTCACGTCGCCGGAATACTTGACGCCTCCATCGGCGATGACGGGGATGTTGCGCGGCCCGGCGGCTCGATACGCTTCTGAAATTGCCGTGATCTGCGGCATGCCCGCACCGGTGACCATGCGGGTGGTGCAAATGGATCCCGGGCCGATGCCGACTTTAATCGCGTCCGCACCCGCGTCGATCAGCGCCATTGCGCCGTCGTAGGTGGCGATGTTGCCGGCCATCAGGTCAATGTCAGGGTAGTTTTTCTTGATGAGCTTGATGGCATCGAGCACACGCGAGGAATGTCCGTGGGCAGAGTCGATCGCGAGGGCATCGACGCGATTGCGAATCATTTCGGCGGCGCGCTCCAGGAAATCTCCGGTGGCACCAATGGCGGCGGCCACGCGAAGACGGCCTTGCGTATCTTTCGCGGCGTTGGGATATTTCAATTTCTTCTGAATATCCTTGACCGTGATGAGGCCTTTCAATTCGTACTGATCGTTGACGACCAGCAGTTTTTCAATGCGATGCTGATGGAGGATCTGCTCGGCTTCCTGCAGCGTTGTGCCGACGGCGACGGTGACCAGATTGTCTTTCGTCATCACCTCGCCGACGGGGATGTCGGTGCGAGTTTCAAAGCGCAGATCGCGATTGGTGAGGATGCCGACCAGCTTTTTATTTTTGGTGACGGGAACGCCGGAAATTTTGTAGCGCCGCATGACTTCCAGGGCTTCGGAGATTAATTGCTCCGGGGAAATTGTTACCGGGTCGACAATCATGCCGCTTTCCGAGCGCTTTACTTTGTCGATTTCGGCGGCCTGCTGCTCGATGGAGAGGTTGCGATGCACGACGCCGATGCCGCCTTGCTGGGCCATGGCGATGGCGAGGCGCGACTCCGTCACGGTGTCCATGGCGGCGCTGAGCAGCGGAATATTCAAGGTGATGTTGCGGGTGACTTGCGTTTGCGTGCCTACCTGGTTCGGAACCACTTCACTATAGGCAGGGACAAGCAGAACGTCGTCGAAAGTAAGGGCTTCAGGAACTGGGAGTTCAATCATAAGGCACGCGTGGGGATGGGAAGGCGGCTTGAGCGGATACGATTCCGCTTGGCAGAATGGTCGGTCGCAGGTTGCATACCTGATTGTAATGTTCCAAATACCTTAGAGCAACCGGGGGGACTCCAGTCACGATGGGTTCAGGTAGTGTACTAATTCTGCGGTGCTGGTTGAAGCAGTTCTGGAGTCGAGTCAATAGGCTCCCACTCCGAATGGTCTACTTGTACATAGGGATCATCTGGATTGCCGGTTTCTATGGTTTCGATGTCAATCTTCCAAAGCAGATGCAGCAGGGCATTAGGCATGTCGCCGAATACGTCCCGGTAGGAGACAGCTACATAGATGTGGGCAAAGAGTCTTTCGTTGTCGATGGGGTCAATTCCTCCATCTCCCAACCCAGGCAAAATCAGGGGAATCGGAAAGTCGATACGGAATTCTTGCGTCGATTTGAGAACCGCCGGAATGGGATAAGGGTAGAGCGTTGGCTGCCTCGCCAAGTTTCGCTCTGGATCGGCAAAGTAAGCCGCGTGGCAGGAAACGTCATAGGCATAAGCCAGTCCCTGATTGACGATTTGAATAGGAGGGGGGGACATCTCTCTGATGCGAACAGTAGGATCGTCCGGTTCGCTAGGTGGAATAGCTGCGATGGTAATGTGCGCTCTCTCTTTTACGAGCATCAGGTGGGTTTGCTTCTCAATGCAATCAGTTTGGACGCTAATCTTTCCTAAGGTTCTTATGGCAATCCAGCCAGCCCAAATTGCTGCGCCAAGAAGAAACCAACTTGGAATATTTGTAGGGGCCAGCAATTCCCACCATGAATAGCTGGCTTGCATACAGACTCTTCCTCTGCGAAGATTCGCATGTGGGTGAGCGAATTAAAGGGTCGGGGCTGGAACCCCGGCCTTTTCCCCTTTAGGTCTCTCATTATAGCCTTATCTCCAATCTCAAGAATAGGGGTACAGGAAACATGGGAATCGCGAACGCTTGGATAATTAGCTTAGGGGTCGCAGGCTGCATCCTTCTCGGCCTACTGCTCGAAGCCGCAAAGAACCTGCTTAGGACGCTCAAGCGTATCGAGGCTAGGCTCACCCTGACAAATCCCACAGAGGCCGAGCAGAAGGCCCTTGGAGATGACTTTCTTACCCGCGCCTATATCAGCGAAACTGCAATGCATCCCGACATATGGATTCATAAATGTGTCAGAGAATTGAGCGGATTGGGCGGAGGGGAGTACAAGAAGAGGATGGAGATGCAGAGGTATACGGAGCGAACCAGACGAAGCTAGCCCCGCCAACGCACAAATAGGACACTACCCGGTGGCCGGGTTTGAAATCCCTTGGAAACGGGCGTATCCTAAAGAAGCAGACAGAGTTTGTCCTGAATTTGTCCTAAGTTTGTCGCCGGCAGCCTGTGGCGGATGGGCCGGGGCGGGAGAAATGAGTGGGCGAGAGCCCACTTTTTATTTGCTCTGGAATTTGCTCAGGAAAACTGCAGCTGCGTACGATTCCATGGCCCTCGATCTGGAGAAAATTCGCGCTTTGGCGGACCGTGTCGCCGCATCCCACGGGCTGGCTGTGGTGGACGTGGAGTATCTTGGCAGTCCCAAGCACCGTGCCTTACGCATCTATATAGAAAAGGACGCTGCCAGCCGGGCGAAGCTAGCCCAGGAGAATTTGTCGAAGGATGCCGAGCTAAAGTTGCCCGAGCATGTATCGGTCGACCAGCTGGCCGGCATCAAACTGGAAGATTGTGAGGCCTTCAGCGAGGATTTTGGGACGGTGCTGGATGTAGAGGAACTGGTTCCCGGGGCAGACTATACGCTGGAAGTTTCTTCGCCCGGCCTGGATCGCAAATTGCATGGCCGCGACGATTATGTGCGGTTCGCGGGGAGCCTGGCCAAGCTGAGAACGATGGAACCTGTGCAGGGCAATTCCCATTGGCAGGGGCGCATTACGAACGTGACGAACGATACGCTGGATTTGGATGTGAGCACGGTGCGGAAGCGAAAGAACAAGACAGAAACGGTAGCCGCCGATAAGGTCACCATCGCCTTCTCGAACATTTTGAAGGCAAACCTGGTCCCTGAAATTTAGTTGTAGAAACTTTGAGATTCACATCTCGCATCCTCTTTGGCAGCTCAAGCAGCAGATTAATTCAGAGCTTCCGAAGCGGTCGAGTTACATTCCGCCAGATAAAGGCTGAGACGAACTATGGCAAGTGCACTCTACGAAACGATTGAAGTTTTGAGCCGGGACAAAGGCATTGATCCGCAGATTGTGGTGAGCGCGGTGGAAGATGCAATTGCCCTGGCGACGCGGAAATATTACAAGACGCTGGAGAACATGCGTGGCGAACTCGACCGCGAGACCGGCGAGATTCGCGCCTATGCCTACAAGACGGTGGTGGAATCGCCGGAGCTTGTGGAAGATCCGCTGAACCAGATCAACCTGGAAGAGGCGCGCGGTATTGCTCCCGAAGTGGAAGTGGGCGGTGAACTGCGTTACTACAAGCCGACTGACGTGTTGGGGCGGATCGCTGCGCAGATGGCCAAGCAGATCATCTTTCAGAAAGTTCGCGAGGCCGAGCGGGATACCGTATTCAACGAGTACGCGCATCGCGTGGGCGAAGTGTTGAACGCAACCGTCAAGCGTATCGAGGGTCAGGATGTGATCTTCGACATTGGCAAAGCGGAAGCTCGGATGCCGAAACGTGAGCAGTCGCGCCTAGAACAATTTGCCGTGGGTGAGCGGGTGCGTGTGGTGCTGCTACGCGTCGATCGCAATGCTCGCGGGCCGCAGGTGGTGGTGTCTCGGGCGGCAAAGGAACTGGTGCAGAACCTGTTCCAGAGCGAAGTGCCGGAGATTTACGACAGCACGGTGGAGATTCGTGCCATTGCTCGCGAAGCCGGGGAGCGGACCAAGATTGCCGTGGTTTCGCGCGATAAGGATGTCGATCCGGTGGGCGCCTGCGTCGGCATGAAAGGTATGCGCGTGCAGTCGATCATTCGCGAATTGCGCGGCGAGAAAATCGACATCATCGAGTACAGCGAAGAGATCACGACCTTTGCGGAGAAGGCGCTGCAGCCAGCTAAGGTGAGCCGGGTCAGCATCATTGATTTGGCAGACAAGCAGATTGAAGTGATTGTCGACGACACGCAGTTATCGCTGGCGATCGGCAAGAAAGGCCAGAACGTGCGCCTGGCGGCGAAGTTGCTGGGCTGGAAGATCGACATCAAGAGCGAGGAAGAAAAGCGCCAGGAAGTCGAGCAGCAGATGCAGGCGATGGCTGGACCCGTGACGACGCCGATCGAGCAGGTGACGGAGCTGGGCGAAGGCACGATCCAGAAACTGATTGCTGCGGGTATCACCACCGTTGAGGGATTGGCGGATATGACGCCGGAGCAGTTGGAAGAAGTACCGGGCATAGGAGAGAAGACGCTGGAGAAGATCGGCACTGCCGTTCGGCATTATTTCGCGCAACTGGATGCCGCTGCGGATACGGATGCCGGCCCGCTGGGAACTGAGTCGTCGGAAGCGGAAGACACCAATGAGGCGGCGCTCGATAAACAGGCAGGGGCAGGGTCGGAGGTTGAAGCGGAGGAAACCGAGGAGTCGGAAGTCTCCGAGGAAATTTCGGAGCTGGAACCCGGTGAAGTTCCAACGTTGGACCTGGTTGACGAGATGGAACTGACTGGGAAAGGTGAAATTTCGGAGATAGCCGACGCGGAGGGCGAAGGAGATTCTCAAAGCCTGATGAAGAACTTCCTGGAAGATGCGACCGCAACGGATAACGACGATCAGCCGGTCTCCGTGGACGCGCCGGACGCCGAGGAACCGGATCTGGACACCTGGGAAGAGAAGGAAAAACCCTGATTCAGGCCGCAGAAGCTGGTGGCAGCACGAAAATTAGCAATTTCGATGCGATTTTCAGGGGATAATGAGAGAAGATGCACACCTGACTGCAGATCACGAGGCACCATATGAGCAGCTAACAGTTTCGGAAAAGGCGAAAGAGACGGATGAGTAAAGTTCGAATTAACGATTTAGCACGAGAGCTGGAAGTGAAAAGCAGAGTGATTCTCGACATCCTGCCCGAGGTGGGAGTTACAGAGAAGAAAACGCACTCCAGTTCGGTAGAAGAAGACGAAGCCAGGCGTGTGCGCGCCGCCCTGGGCCGCGGTGGAAAATCCGCGTCGAATGCGCCTGCAAGGGCCGCCGCGGTCGAGCAGAAGCCAAAGATTGATTTGTCGCACATTTCCCGGCCGGGAGATGTTTTGCGCGCCATTCAGCAGCAAAAAGAACAGCGAGAAAATCAGGGATCGCCTCGTGGTGTGATGGCTGCGCCACCGCGCCCCACAGTAACGGCCGCCGCAGCTGGAGCTGCGAAGCCTACCGTTTCCGCTCCGCCTGCAGCCAGCACTTCAGTGGTTGCGCCTGCAGGCAATAGGCCCGCATCCGCCGGCACACCGGTCAGCGCGTCGCCCGCTGCTCCTGCTTCTGCCGGTGTACAGGCAGGCTCGAAGCCCGCGCCAAGGAGAATTGTTCCCCTGCCACGTCAGGCTCCACAGATTGTGTCCGCGACACCACCGCCGACTCCGGCCATTGCTTCTCGCGCGCCGCAGGGTCCGGTGATTGTGAAGCCGCCGTCGTCGGGATTAGCGGGCGCTTCCACGGTTGTGGCCGTGCCCGCGAAAAGCGCTCCGCAAGAAGTGAAGCCGGCAACGCCGGCAGCTTCCAGTGTCACGCCAGCAGCAACGCGCATTCCGCAAGCTCCACCCACTGCGGTTGAAGCGCCACCCGCACCAGCAGCCACGGTCGAACAGCCGGTAGCTGCCAGCTCGACGCCTGCGCCAGTGAGTTCGCAAACAGCAGAGCCGGTGGTTGCATCCTCGACCCCCATAGCGCCCGTCCCGCCGGTTAAGCGCGTGATTATGCCGCAAACGGGCCCGCGGCCGATTTATACAGCGCCCGCAGGTGCAGCCCAGACATTGGGCGGCATGCAGCGCGGCAAACCGATTTTCGAACGCCCACGTCCGCAAGGATCAGGCGGCCCGGGTGGAGCACCGTATGGCTCCCGTCCCGCTTCAGGGCCTGGGGTGGGTCCGGGTGGGGTTCGTCGTCCAATGCATCCGACACGCCAGCATCCCACAGGCGCTCCTGGTTCACGTCCGGGAATACCTGGCCGTCCGGGCTTCGGAGCTCCTCGTCCAGGAATCGGTGTAGCGCCCGGCATGGCGCCTCCAGCCGGTGCTCCAGATCGGCCATCGCGTGGACACGCGCAACGGCGTGGCGGAAACAATCGCTACGAAAAGTCGAAGGAAGGTCCAATGAAGGGAATGGTTGCGCCGCGTTTGGGCGCAGCACAGATTCCTACTGGACCGGTTCCGATTACTCGCAACATTACCGTGACCGATGGCGTCAGCGTGAAAGACCTGGCGGAGAAGCTGGATCTGCGAGCCAAGGATTTGATCGCGACGCTGTTGCAGCGTGGCGTGTTTGTGACGGTGAACCAATCGCTCGACACAGAGTTGATTAAGGAAGTTTCGCGGCAGTTTGGCGCAGAAGCCCAGGTCATCAGCTTTGAAGATGAGATGGCCAACGAGGCCTTGGAGAACCTGCTGACGCAGGAGACCACGAATGAACTGGAAGTGACGCGTCCTCCGGTTGTGACCATCATGGGTCACGTCGATCACGGAAAGACATCGCTTCTCGATGCGATTCGCGAAACCGAAGTGGCGGCGGGCGAAGCTGGCGGAATCACGCAGCACATCGGCGCCTACAAGGTTCGCATCAGCAAAGAAGACTCGCCTGCTTTTGGGCGCGAGATTGTTTTCCTCGACACTCCGGGTCACGAAGCGTTTACGCGCATGCGTGCGCGCGGAGCCAAGGTCACGGACATTGTTGTGATCGTGGTGGCAGCGGATGATGGTGTGATGCCGCAGACGCTGGAAGCGATTGATCATGCCAAGGCAGCGAATGTTCCAATCATTGTTGCGGTCAACAAGATCGATAAGCCGGATGCGCAGCCAGATCGCGTGAAGCAGCAGCTTGGCGATCGTGGCCTGGTGCCTGAATCCTGGGGCGGCAGCACTGTGTTTGTGGATGTTTCTGCCAAGAAGCGCATCAATCTCGACCTGCTGCTGGAAATGATTTGCCTGGTCGCGGATGTGGGTACGTTGCGCGCTTCACCCGATCGTCCCGCGCTGGGCACAGTCATCGAGTCCAAGCTGGATCGTGGTCGCGGCGCAGTTTCGACCGTGCTGGTGCAGAACGGCACGCTGCGGCTAGGCGATACGTTCGTGGTCGGGAACACGTTTGGCAAGGTGCGTGCCATGTTCGACGATCGCGGACGCGCTCTGACGGAAGCGACGCCTTCAACGCCAGTTGAAATTCTTGGACTCGAAAGCATTCCCGATGCCGGCGACGTGTTCACTGTGGTTGCGGATCGCGACAAAGCCAAGAACGTCGCGCAATACCGCAAGATGAAGGAGCGCGAATCGCAGCTGGCGAAGTCGTCACGCGTTTCGCTGGAAGGTCTTGCGGAGCAGATCAAACAGGCCGGCGTAAAGGAATTGCCGATCATCCTGAAAGGCGACGTGCAGGGTTCTGTCGAAGTTCTTGCGGAATCGTTGCCACGGCTTTCGACCGAGAAGGTGCGCGTGAAGGTGATTCACTCTGGAGTGGGCGCGATCACGGAAAGCGATATTCTGCTGGCTTCGGCTTCGGATGCGATTGTCATCGGATTCAACGTGCGGCCGGAGCGGAAAGCTGCGGAGCTGGCCACGCAAGAGGGCGTGGACATTCGACTGCATTCCATCATCTACGAATTGCAGGATGAAATGCGCAAGGCCATGCTGGGATTGCTGGAGGCGACGATCAAGGAGAATTATCTTGGGCGCGCCGAAGTGGCCAATGTCTTCAAGATTCCCAAGGTCGGTGCGGTGGCTGGTTGTCGCGTGACGGACGGCATGTTCAAGCGCGATTCGGAAGTTCGTGTGATGCGCGATGGAGTGCAAGTCTACAAGGGGCGGCTGGCTTCACTGAAGCGCTTCAAGGATGACGTGAGCGAAGTTCGCAATGGCATGGAGTGCGGCATCAGCATACAAAACTTCAATGACATCAAAATTGGAGATGTTCTGGAAGCCTTTACGGCGGAGAAGATTGCTGCCGACATCGGAACTGCGCTGGTCGACACGCCCGCACAGGCGCTGACACCTGCATAGGAAAAACTCAGGAAGAAAAGTAGCGCGCCCCAGCGGTGCGCTATTTTTTTGATTTCTACTGATAGGACAGCGTGGACCGCTCGGCACATGCCGGCGCGAGGTTCTAAAGCGCTATAAATTTGATTCCAAAGAATCTTCTCGAGCTTTTTCTGCATCGGAGCAAGAGTGGAGAAAGATCCGAACGTACCCAAAAGAAAAAACCTGCACCACCGTCGCAACATTGTTCTCATCATTCTCGCCTTCGTTGTTGGACTTATTGTCGCTGGCCTGATAGCGGCGCAATATGCGATCCACCATGCGGAGCCCATGTTGCGGGCGCGCGTCGTTCAAACCCTTTCACGACGGTTCGACAGCCAGGTGCAGCTCGGGGAATTCGACGTTTCCGTGCTTCACGGATTGAATGTGGAAGGCAAGAATTTGAGCCTTCGATCCAATCTCGATCCCAGCTTGCCGCCGCAAATCCAAGTAGCCCAGTTCAGCTTTCACACACCTTTGCTGGATGTATTCCGGTCGCCGATGCACATCGGATTAGTGCAGCTGCGTGGGCTACAGATCATGATTCCGCCCAAGGGACAGCGTTCCGCGATGCCGAAATCGAAAAAGAGTCATGGAAAAATTTCGATTTTTATCGACAAGATTACGTGCGACGAAACAACGTTGACGATCATGACCGACAAGCCGAACAAGGTCCCGCTACAATTCCAGATTCACTCTCTGACGCTGACGCGGGTGGGCAACAATAAGCCGATGCATTTTGTGGCGCAGCTGGTGAATCCCAAACCGTTAGGGAACATTGCGACCAGCGGGAATTTCGGTCCCTGGAATGCGGATGAACCCTCCGATACGCCAGTGAATGGAAGCTATTCTTTTACCCACGCGGATCTGAGCACGACTCATGGAATCGCCGGTATGCTGTCTTCTCAGGGCAGGTACTCCGGGCAGTTGGACACGATCAACGTCGACGGAACTACGGATACACCAGACTTCAGCGTTGATGTGAGCGGGCACAAAGTGGACCTGACCACGCAGTTTCACGCCATCGTGAATGGAACGAACGGAAACACCTATCTACAGCCGGTAAAGGCCCATTTTCTGCACACCGATGTCACCGCAACTGGGGATGTGGTGCGCGCCCAAGGCGAGCCCGGTCACGACATCCATCTCGATGTGACGATTAACAAGGGGCGCATCGAGGACCTGCTGGAGTTGGGCGTGAAGACGGATCCTCCCGTGATGACGGGAAGTGTACAACTCAAGACGAAGTTCTATTTACCTCCTGGAAATCAACCGGTGAATCAGAAGCTGCAGTTGAATGGAACATTCTCGGTGGAGGATATTTCATTTACCAATGACAACATCCAAAAGAAGATGGATCAGTTGAGCTTGCGAAGTCGCGGAAAGGCGGCTGAAGCGAAAGACCTGGACAACGAAACCGGAGTGCAATTGCCGGGGCAACAAGACGTGCAAGCGAACATGAACGGGGTTTTTGACCTTGCAAACGGAAAGCTAAGACTGCCCAAGCTTGTCTGCACTGTGCCGGGCGCAGAGATTCAGTTGGCAGGAGTGTACGCGCTGGACGGCAGCGAATTCGACTTTACGGGCCATGCGCGCATGCAGGCTTCTGTTTCAAAGATCGTGGGCGGGTGGAAAGGGAAGTTGCTGACACCGCTGGATCCGTTCTTTTCCAAGAACGGCGCGGGTACGGAAATTCCCATCAAAATCACAGGAACCAACGCGAACCCGCATTTCGGCTTGAATTTTTAGCGCGACGGTTCGCGATCCAGCACAGCCAACACCTCTTCCGGCTCCGGACGCACACGGAAATCTGCGTGTGCCTGCGCAAATGCGATGCTTCCATTCGAACGTAGAAGATAGGTGGCCGGCAGCAAAAGGCGCCAGGAAGGATCGTCGTTAATAAAGGGAATGTTCACGAGGATGCTGCGGTAGTGTTTCTGGTGATATGCGGGAATGGGGTAGGCAATGCGAAATTGCTCCGCGACCACCAATCCCGGATCGCTCAATACCGGAAATGGAAATGGGTGCTGCTGCAGCAACAGATCATTTTGGTGTAACGTCTGCGGAGAGATTGCCACCAGCAGCGCACCGCGTTTGCGCAAAGCGGGATAGAGATTGTTCCACGCCTCCAATTCCGTCAGACAGTACGGGCACCAGCGCCCGCGGAAGAAGTTGATGACCACGGGTCCCAACGCCAGTAGATCCGCAGAGTGCACCATGCGACCATTCGCATCGGGAAGAGAAAATTCCGGCGCCATACTTCCGACCGGAAGAATCTGCTGCTCGATGCCGGTCGAAAATAATTCTGCAACGGCATCTTCGCTGGGCTGCAGGCGCTCGGGCTGAACCAGGCTTCGCGTCTGTTCGCTGATCTGGTCGAGTTGGTCCTGTAATTTGAGCAAGCTAGTCCTTCACGTATCCGTGCGCATACCGGCGAGAGTGTCTGCTTCCTTAGCGGCCGCCGCGCATATTGGCGAGCGAGCCCATGAGACGGCGTTGCACAGCGCCGCCCTTTCCCATCGACTTAAACATTTTGCGCATTTGCGCATACTGGCGCAACATTTGATTTACTTCCTGCACGCTGGTTCCGGAGCCGCGTGCGATGCGCTTGCGACGGCTACCGGAGATGAGCTCGTGATTTTTTCTCTCCGCCGCAGTCATAGAGTTGATGATGGCTTCAATACGGACGAATTGTTTTTCGTCAACATTGCCGGCGGCTTGCTGCATTCCCTGAAACGGACCGACCGAGGGCAGCATTTTCATAATGCTTTGCAGCGAGCCCATTTTCTTGATCTGGCGCAGTTGCTCACGGAAATCTTCGAGCGAAAAGCCATCGCCGAGCAACGCCTTTTTCGCCAGTTCCTCCGACTTTTTGCGATCGAGATGTTCTTCCGCTTTCTCGATCAGCGTCATGATGTCGCCCATTCCAAGAATGCGGCTGACGATACGGTCTGGATGAAAGGGCTCGAAGGCGTCGGGTTTTTCGCCCATGCCGATGAACTTGATGGGCTGGCCAGTGACATGGCGGATGGAAAGTGCAGCGCCACCGCGCGCATCGCCGTCCATCTTAGTCAGCACGGTACCGGTGAGCGCCAGGCGATCGTGAAATTCCTTCGCCGAACGAACCGCATCCTGGCCGGTCATGGCATCGGCGACGAATAGGATTTCCTGCGGGTTCAGCAGCGACTTCAGGCACTGCATTTCAGTCATCAGGCCTTCATCGATGTGCAGACGACCAGCGGTGTCGACAATCATGACGTCGCAACCGGAGATGATGGCTTCGCGGCGAGCTTCCTTGGCCAAACGCTCCACGAGCGCGGGACCTGCAGCCTCACCTTTGAGATCGCCTTGATACAGATTGGCGCCGATGGACTTGGCAACGATCTGGAGCTGCTCACGCGCGGCGGGACGATACACGTCGACCGAAACCAGCAACGGGCGATGTCCACCCTTTTTCAGCCAGGCAGCCAGCTTGCCGGAGGTCGTGGTCTTGCCGGAACCTTGCAGCCCCGCCATCAGAATGACAGTCGGCGGCTGTGATGCAAATTTGAACCGGGCTGTGTCGGTTCCCAGCATTGCGACCAGTTCATCGCGAACAATCTTGATCACTTGCTCCGTGGGAGAAAGTGCGGTCAGCACCTCCTGACCCAAAGCCTTGGTGCGGATGTGCTCGATCAGCTCTTTGACGACGTTCAGGTTGACGTCGGCTTCGAGCAGCGCGATCCGGATCTCTTTAAGCGCCTCGCCGATATTTTCCTCGGTGACGGTGCCTTGGCCGCGCAGGTTTTTGAAGGCGCGCTGAAGTTTTTCTGACAGGTTTTCAAACATGGCTCAGACCCTAGTGTACCAAGGGGCGAAAGGCCCCGAGTGCTAGAAGCTGTCTCATATATGGCCTCGTGGCTTCGGCCAACAACCTGAGACCCGCTTTGATTGCAGGTCTCATCCTAGACGCATCGAGAGATTTCGAGTTTATGAGACAGCTTCTATTGGCCTGATTTCGATTTGGCGGCGGGAACCGTTTGAAACTCCACATTCATCCACGCTTTCAGGGCGTCGATATTCTGCGGTCGACCCAGAAAATCCTTCACCAACTCGGCTGCAGGCTTGGTCGCGCCCGGTTCCAGAACGGTGCGGCGATAGCGCATCGCCGTCGGTCCATCCAGCAAATTGTTCTTGTTGAACTGCGAAAAGAAATCCAGCGCAATCACTTTATCCAGGACATAGGTGTAGTAGTTGGAAGCGTAGCCGGTCAGGTGGGTGAAGGAGTCGTAGAAGCGATCGCCATTGACAAACGTTTCCGGCAAAAATCTCGCGGAGTCCTGCCGGAGCAGAGCATCCAGATTGACCTGGGCCGGCGGCCGGTCATGCAACTGCAAAGCATAGGTGGAAGCAAAGAGCTGGAACTGAACCCAGCTACCACGACCATAGGCGTCGGCGGCATTCATGCGGTCAACCAATTCGGTGGGGATGGTCTGACCGGTCTTGTAGTTTTTTGCAAAGGATGCCAGGATGGCGTGATCGTGGAACATCTCCTCCAGCATTTGCGAGGGCGCCTCGATAAAATCCCCCTCGACGTTGAACCCGCCTGCGCCCGCCCATTGGTTTTGTCCGCCGAGCACATGATGCATCAGGTGGCCGAACTCATGAAAGAAGATGACGACGTCGCTGTACTGCATCAGGCCGGGATCGCCGGAGGTTCCACCGGGAAAGTTGCAGATCAAAGCGCCCTCGGGCAGCTGGCGTCCACCGATGCCGGGAACCAGAGGCGCACTGGAGAACCACTTGTCTTTGCCGGTGCGCGGGTGCATGTCCAGGTAAATGCGACCCAGCCGCTTGCCTTTGTTTGGCTCGGCATTGTCGTACACGTCAAAGGTTGAGACGGACGGATCCCACACCTTCGCATCCGGGACCGCTTTGAACTCGACGTGGAAGAGACGCGCGGCAGTTTTCAAAATACCGGCCTGCACCTCGTTGTATGGAAAGTAGGGCCGGACTGATTGCGCATCAAAGTCATACCTTGTGCGACGGTACTGCTCCGTCCAATAGCCTGAATCCGCCATGGAGATGTTGGTGAGACCGGGTTGCCGTTGCCTGGCGAAGGCGAGCAGCCGGGCATACTCCCGCGCGGCTGGTTCGCGCGACGCGGCATCCACCTGATCCAGGAGCGCCTGGACGTTTTTCGCCGAACCCATCATCTGATCGGCAGTGGCCAGGTCCGCGTAGGTGGCGTATCCCAGTGTGGTTGCGAGCTGCTGGCGTGCGCTCAGCAGGTCCATCAGGACTGCATCATTCTTGGGGTAGGCTCGCTGACTGTAGGCGAGGAACATCCGCAGACGCAGGTCAGAGTTGCTGGCAAAGCTGCGTACCGGAAAACTGTCGGGAGGGTCGGTGGTCAGAGTATAGATTCCATGTGCGTCCGGCTTATGCCGAGCAATGTAGTCGGCAGGCATACCATCGAGTTGCTCCCGCGTCGCCGTCACCTTTCGAACGTCGTCGTCTACGTTGCGATTGAAGGTGAGGGTAAGTGCGGTAATTTTGTCCTGCAGCTGACGAATCTCTTTACGGGTTGCTTCGTCCTTGTCTACACCGGAGAGTCGATATTCCAGCAGCGTGCGCTCAAGATAATGTTTGGTTGCGGGGTCATTGGTCGGTGGGGCCAGGGCAGCCAGCGCGCGATAGACGTTCTGGTTCAGGCTCAAATCGGTGCTGGCGGAGGAAACCTTAGAGGACATGGCCTGGGCTTTGTTCCGGAGCGGCGCTGTATCGCCCACGGCGAACATGAAGTAGGACTCGTTGCCGGCGATGGCCAGTTCATTGACGGCATCGTCGTATGGGCGCAGGGTATTTGCAATTGTCCTGGGTCCGTTGACAGTGACAAGTTTGTCGACGTCGGCCTGCGCGGCTGCCAGACGCTGATTGACCCACGTCTCGAACGTCGCCGGGTCGCTCCCCGCGGCCCATGCGTGCAGCGGGTCTAAATTTGTCGGAGTCGTTTGTTGCGCGGAAAGAGAGGACCACGTCGTCAGGACGATGAAGGCAGAGAACAGGAAAATAACGCCGGTACGTGCGCGACGCGGCGACGAAAGCTCAAATATCACGGTTCGGCTCCTTGGCTGGGTACGGGAGGTTCGCTGCGATTCAGGGGATGGCCGCCAGTATAGCACCCAGCTCCGCGGTGGATGCGAGCGAGATGAAACGAGCTTGCCAGAAAGGTTAACCGAGAACTTCTAAGGTCAGGAGGTGGCTTTCAATCGCGGCTTACTATTTTCTTCGACGGGTCGACACGGTAGCTTCGTCGAGTCTATTTGCAGGCGTTCAAAGATCAATTTCACTAATTTCTCGGGATGAATCGGCTTCAATAAGACCTCAAAATCGCACCACGCTTTGCCGGCCTTCGCCAATAGGCTCCTGGTTGCAGCCTGTCCGGAGAACAATAAAATGGCGCAATCAGGAATGTCTTTCTTGATGGATATGGCCACGTCAATACCGCTCATCCCGGGCATCACGACATCGGCCAGCAGCAGATCTGGAGGAATGACGCGCGCGATTTCAAGCGCATCGAATCCGTTGTAGGCGGTCATGGCTGCAATGCCATGCTGCGCCAGAATGGTAGCGAGCGTGTCGGCAATCACCACTTCATCATCGACGACCAAAACCACGGGATTTCTTGGAGCCATCTGCGCGGTAATGCCTTGCGCGCGTAATTCGGTGAGTGGGACTGCGGCGAAATTTTCAGATGGACTCACCAGGTACACTCCACGGCACTCAAACTAACAGGAACGGCGGATTCTTTACTAAATGTTTTAGAGAGCGGCATTTAGCAAGTGATTATTTTCTTGTATTTTTTTCTGCAAATAAATGATGACTATGTTAATTTGTCTTCACGTTGCCGTCACGTTACTGTGACGATTATGTGAAAAAGCTATATTGTGCCTGCGAACCCCTAGCGGAAAGAGGGCTGCCATGAAATTTGAATCCATGCTTCAGGCCAATGTTCCCAAAGGGCGCGATGGGAAACACAAGCGAATCGTGGAGTTGTTAATGAGTGACATCAGCCAGTTGAAGAAAGGCTTAGCCTTGAAAGTTCCTCTTTCAGCCCTGCCGGACACAAAGGAGAATGTTCGCGCGGCGTTGAGTCGAGCCACCCGGCAAAGGGGCATCGACATCGCGACCTCCAGCGACAACGATTTTCTCTATGTCTGGAAGAACGAGCAGCCGATCGAGCCCTGAAGGATTTAGGATCCAGGGGTCAGATCAAGCGTGAAGGTGCGGGGAAACTTCATCGGAGGCGATTTCGCCGTCGCGGATGTGGACAATGCGATGCGCGTAGCTGGCGATATCCGGCTCGTGTGTTACCACAATGATGGTGTTCCCTTTGGCATGGAGTTCATCCATCAAAGCCATGATTTCAGCGCCAGTTTTGGAATCCAAGTTGCCAGTCGGTTCGTCCGCCAGAATGATCGAGGGATGATTAATGAGTGCGCGGGCAATGGCGACGCGCTGGCGTTGGCCACCGGATAACTCATTCGGCTTGTGATACATGCGCTCGCCAAGATTGACGGCCGTCAGGGCAGCTTTGGCACGCTCAATACGCTCTTCCGCGGGGGTCCCGTTATAAATTAGCGGCAGTTCGACATTGTGCAGGGCAGTCGCGCGGGCCAGCAAATTGAAGGTCTGAAAAACAAATCCAATTTCCTTATTGCGGATGCGCGCCAGTTCATCGTCGTTGAGTTCGCTGACCTCGTGGCCGTTCAGCCAGTAACTCCCTTGCGTGGGCGTATCCAGACATCCGATCAGATTCATCAACGTGGACTTGCCGGAGCCCGAAGGTCCCATGATGGCCACATACTCATTGTGTCGAATGCGGAGGTTCACGCCACGCAGTGCGTGCACCTGCTCGGCGCCCATGTTGTAAGTCTTCCAGAGATTGTCGACAACAATTACTTCATCCGACTCTGGCTTCGCCGCCGCGGGCCGGGTTGCCGGACTCGTTGGGGCCGACTCAGTTGAAATCTCGAATGTCATGCACAATCTCCAGTCATTCCAGCAAAGCCGATGTCATCCAGCAGTTTATTTGTCGAACATCGCGGCGTCTTGTTTCGCGCGCAGAGTTGATGGCTGCACCCGATCAGGTCCGGCTGCTGGGGTGCAGC
The DNA here is from genome assembly GCA_035502695.1 of Acidobacteriaceae bacterium. Classification (GTDB taxonomy): domain Bacteria; phylum Acidobacteriota; class Terriglobia; order Terriglobales; family Acidobacteriaceae; genus JAKAAZ01. Next base: position 22,433 of record DATJUD010000067.1, on the reverse strand, counting down.
CGATGCCGCCTCGTCCGCGCTCTATCATTGATGCGCCGATGTGTCGTCGAGGTTCAGGGTATCAGGTTCATTCTCCGCAGCCTATGTTGCCGAATTTGTCGCTGCCGGAGTCGTATCGCGTTTCACGGTTGCGTCGTTTTTCAATATGCGAAGAACACGATAGGGCCCTGTGATGATTTCATCGCCGGGTTTGACGCCGCTGGTCACCTCTATATCCGACGCTCCAGTGATGCCTGTCTGGACAGGAACGAAAACAGCTCGCAGCTTCCGTCCTTCTTTTCTCAAGACAAAAACCCCCTGCACCGGCTGTGGTTTCGGGCCGGTGGACAGGCTGGCATTCAGTTTCTTGACACCCTTTTTCCCGGTGTCGGGAACTTCCATCACCAGGGCTTGCAGCGGAATAGCGACCACGTCATTTTTATGTGCGGTGGTGATCTTGGCGGTTGCAGAGAGGCCAGGGCGCAGTTCGGGGGAAGGATTGTCGAGGGTGACGACGACCTTAAAGTCTTTCGCCTCTTCCGTGCCGGTTGTGCTTTGGCTGGTGGAAACGCCGGTCGATCGCAGCAATGCCTGGTCGCCTACCTCAGTGACATGACCCTTGAAAACCTTGCCTGGAAGCGCATCGACAGTGACGTCCGCCGGCTGGCCGAGCTGGACCCCGGTGATGTCAGTCTCGTCCACCTTGACCTCAGCCGTCACGACCGACATATTGGCGAGCGTCATCAAGGTGCTGCCCACGGCGTTCTGGATGCCTTCCACTACCGTCTCGCCTTCGTGCACTGGCAGATTGGTCACGATGCCGTCGAAGGGTGCAATGCTGATCGACAGGTTGTAAGAATTGACATCGCCCAGCAGCGTCTGTTGCGCGCTGGTCAGCTTGGCGCGGGCCGAGGCCGTGGTGGCATTGGCCTGCGTTAATGAAGCCCGGTCCTGGGCCAAAGTCGCCACAGCGATATCGTAGGCTGCCTTATCGGCGTCGTAGTCCTGTTTGGAGATCAAGGCGTCTTTATAGAGTTCCTGGCCACGATGGTAATCGAGCTCTTTCTGTTGCAGGTCTGCCTGGGCGTGATCGACATTCGCCTTCGCAGCTTGCTGTGCAGCAATGTCAGCGGTGATGTCACGCTGCGCTCCGCTGATGACGGCTTTTTGCGCTCCTACTGCGGATTCCAGCCCGACATTCTCAATGACCGCGAGGACCTCGCCCTTTTTGACATGGTCGCCCTCTTTGACATACAGGTGGGTAATAGGGCCAAAAGCGGTGGCGCCGATATTGACATAGTTCTGGGGCAGCGGCTTGATTTCACCCGTGCCGCTGACAATGCTGGAAAGATTCTCGCGTGTCACCTTGGCAGTTAGCACTTTCTGCGCATCGGCATCGCTGCGATAGACGGTCAGAGCGACCAGGGCAGCACAGCCAATCAGGACCACGACCACAATGGCAATCATCTTTTTGTTGATCTTCATTCGGCAATCTCTTCCATCATTGTTGGGATCACGCAGAAGCTCACTGACATCTTCCGGCGAGTCCTTTCTCTATATGTACGATGGTGCGCTGATAAAGTTCCGTTCTATGATTTCGGCCTGGGAATTGCGGTCCAGGGCGGAGGTAATTGAAACAATCGCTGTGCAATCTTAACTAGCGGATTTCGTGTTGCCTATCGATGAATTCAGTTACGCTGTACCGCTTGAAAGTGTTACATCAACACCATACAATCAGAATACAGAAATTGAGGTCCAGACATGTCCCGGATACGCTTTATTATCGCCCTTGCATTCCTGGTTGTTTTTTGGGGATATCCGGCCAGCGAAGTACGTGCTCAAGCGGCCCAGACGCAAGATACATCCCTGAATACTTCCGACGCGGCCACCCAGCAACCTAATCCTTTGAAGCGAAAGTTGAGCGATAAGGAAATTCGCGAGCAGCAGAAGGAGCTGCGCCAGGAGTTAAAAGGTCCATACAAGAAATGGCTGGATCAGGACGTTCGCTGGATTATTACAGACCAGGAACGAAGTGCATTTCTGTCGCTTTCCAACGACGAGGAGCGGGACGCGTTTATTGAGCAGTTCTGGCGCCGCCGCAATCCCGATCCTGAATCACCCGACAACAGCTATCGCGAAGAGATTTATCGGCGCATTGCCTATGCCAACGAACACTTCGCAGCCGGGAAACCGGGCTGGATGACCGATCGCGGTCACATGTACATCGCCTGGGGACCTCCGGACAGCATTGACTCGCATCCTGCCGGTGGACCGTACAACCGACCCATGGATGAAGGCGGCGGACAGACGGAAACCTACCCGTTCGAGATATGGAACTATCGCCATCTGGATGGAATAGGCGAAAACATCAATATTGAGTTCGTCGACACATGCATGTGCGGCGACTACCACATGACCATCAATCGCGCCGAGAAAGATGCGCTGCTGCATGTTCCCGGGGGTGGTCCAACGCTGGATGAGGAAATGGGCAGAGCCTCCAAAAGAGATCGGTTTAACGGCGGCCTTGAGCAGTTGGGCAAGGGACCAATGTCCGGGATGGAAGGTTCGAAGGAATTTGACCGGCTGGAACAGTACGCGAAACTGGAAGCGGCTCCCACTATCAAGTTCAGAGACCTTGATGAATTCATGACCAGCCACAAGGTGCTGACTGGACCGTTCTTCCCCTTCGATGTCAGGACGGATTTTGTTCGCGTGACTGACGACACCGTGCTGGTCCCGATTACGCTGCAGATTCGCAATCGCGACATTACATACAAAACGACGGATGGAGTTGCCAAGGGAGTTGTCAACATCCTGGGGCGTGTCTCGACCATTACCGGCCGAATTGCCCAGACCTTTGAAGACACGGTGGAAGTCGACGAACCGTCCGAATTGCTGCCGAAAACGCTCAACAGCAAGTCAGTCTACTGGAAGGCCCTGCCGCTGCGTCCAGGACGCTACCGTCTGGACATTGTGATCAAGGACGTGAACAATCCAGATCACATTGGCACCTATGCCCGTTCATTCGTCGTGCCGGAGTATGACGACGATAAGCTTGCCGCATCTTCGCTGATTCTGGCGGACAAGATGCAGCTGGTTCCGGCCAAGGACATCGGGACGGGTCAATTCGTGATTGGAAACACCTTTATCCGCCCGCGCGTGAGTGCAACGTCAACTCAGCCCGTAAGCTTCAACCGGGATCAGAGCCTGGACTTCTGGATGCAGGTGTACAATCTGAAGATTAATCCGAAGACCAAGCAAAACGAGGCCACGGTTCATTATCAAGTGATCAATCTTGGCACTCATAAAACTTTGTTTGAAACGACGGAGGCAGCCAATAAGCTGAATCCCAACTCCGACCAGGTGACGCTGGAGAAATCCATGCCCCTGGCAAGTCTGCAACCAGGAAACTACGAAATCACCATAAGTGTGAATGATGGAGTATCGAAACAACAACTGGCGCAATCCGCACCCTTTGAGGTCACGCAATAGAATGGTCTGCGTCTAAAACGCAGGCATATTGATCTCGTGCGTGGTAAGGTACGTTCCCCCCAACGACCTTGCCGCGGCAGAGAGGGTAACCTCGAGTGAGTAGCTGAACGATCGGTGATTCGATCTGCGTCTCAATTCGTACTGGCAGCAATGTTGTCGTTAGCTGTTCCCGCGCTTGCCGCGGCTCCGGCTAGCGTTAGCGGCGTTGTCCAGGATTCCAATCATGCCCCATTGATGGGCGTCGTGGTCGAGCTGTTTGGCTCCGTCGAAGCCTTTCCTCTGTTGACCGCGTTTACCGACATTCATGGGCATTATCAATTCTCTAACCTGGCGCCAGGCCGGTACAGCATTCGCGTTTTGCAGGCATATTCGCTTCCGGCACATCGGAAGAATATCCAGGTCGGCACCGGAACCCACGCCATCATCAACCTGAGCCTGATGTCGCTGATGGATGTATCGCAGTGGTTTCCTGCTGTTCCGCGCAGCGCGGATGAATCGCCTGACGATTGGAAGTGGTTGCTGCGTTCTGGTGTGAATCGGCCGATCCTGCGATGGACAGATCAGTCGAGCGCAAATCAAGCCAACGAGCAGCCGGCTGCGGACTCGCGGAGTATGCAGCGCTCGGGTGAGGAAGATGCTGACCGCGATGATACGGCGGATCAACCGGATGCGGCCCATCCGATTCGCGTTCGTGCTGCGCTGACTGCCGGCTCTTCGCAGTTTGGCGAAGGAGGGTTTCGTCAGGAGGCCTTCTTCCGCATGCGGGAAGGCAATTCCGGCGAAGCCGTCGTGCATGTACAATCCTCGGCAAGCGGAGCGGGTTTTGTTGCCGCCGGCATGGAAAGAAATCCGCTGCCCGGCGATACCACGCGAGCGGTCGCTTCCTTCCGCACGCTGCCTGTGGACTTTGGAACCGGGCTGGGCCGGCTGCAGATTTTTCAAGTACGCGGCGGAGAGCAACTGGCATTAAGCGATGCAGTGGTGGCGCAATTTGGCGCTGAAACAGAAGCGGTGCAAGCGGAACAAAACGCGACCGCAGCGTTGCCATTCATGGCGGTCCATTTGCAGGAAGCCGGAAATGATGTCACATACAGCCTGGCGACCGCAACAGACCTGCAAGGTCTGACGGACCTGGCTTCGTCCGGCGCGGTTCCGGCGATGGCAATGCAGGACGGCAGCATTCGACTGACGCATTCGCTGCATCAGGAAATTTCCATTCAGCGAAAAATGGCCGGAGTCCAATTGGAAGCGGCCTATTTTTATGACCATTTTGTCGATCCCATTTTGAATGGCTACGGCGATGCCAGTGCGGCGGAGTTTTCTTCTGGAGATGTTTTGCTCGACCCCGTCACTGGCGCCTTTCGTTCTGTCGGCCCCAACTATTCCGGTGGGGGATTCCGAGTTTTTGCGGCACGAAAGCTGAAAGGAAATTGTTGGACGGCGGTTGAATATGCTGAGGGGCCGGCAATTCAATTGCCGACCACAAGCTTCGCCGGACAGGATACGTTTGCCGATGCGTTGTCGGATGTTGCGCCGACCCGCACGCAGTCGGTGTTGGTGAGTCTGCACGGACGGGTCCGCGGTACGTCAGGCGCCACCTGGAATGCAGGCTATCGTTGGCAGCCGGAACAAACCATTACTGCTGTCGACCCGTTCAACGCTGGAATGAATGCGCCGTATCTCAGTGTGATGCTGCGACAACCGCTGGGCACGGGAAATTCTTCACCCGATCGGCTGGAATTGGAATTTGTGATGCAGAACATTCTGGCGCAGGGCTATCGGCCGATTTATATCGTCGACGGCCAGACGTTGTATTTTGCGCAAGCGCCGCGTCTGGTGACCGGCGGCCTGGCGTTTTCTTTCTGAGACCACAGGCAGGCCGCAAAAAGCGCAGCGCGATTGTGATATTCTTGCGTTGAAGCCCTTGCGATTTGGCCTTGCAGGGTCATTCGCCACCGCACAATCACCCCTCCAGGACGCGTAGCTCAACTGGCAGAGCATTCGACTCTTAATCGACAGGTTGAAGGTTCGATTCCTTCCGCGTCCACCAATTATCAATAAGTTAGGCAACGTTCCGTGCCATTGAGCACAAGGTCCCCCTGTGTAGCCGGGTGCTTCTGTCCCGCCAGCCTTCACCACGTCACCGAATATGTTTTAATGGTGCGGATACCTACATACGATGCTTGTGGATGAAGGCGTGGGAGGTCGACCGCCAGTCGGCAGCGTCAGAAACAACGAGCCGGGATTGAGCACTAAATGGAAAACTGCGCCGAACTCTGCATGAGGTCAGACATCATTCCACCTCTGCCGCACATCCGTTATGTATTGAGATGTTCGGCAAGGTAAGAAAGGTCGGGAAGATGAGTTTTCAAGCCAACGTATTAAAGGTCATGATCGCGTCCCCAGACGATGCTGCAGAGGAGAGAAAGATCGTGACTGGGGCAATTTATCGATGGAACGATACGAACGCCTCAGTGCGTCGATTGGTTCTGTTGCCTATCAAATGGGAGACACACAGCACTCCGCAACTCGGGGTTCCTGCTCACGCTGTCATCGATCGCCAAATTCTTGACGACGCAGACATCGTGATAGGTATATTCGGCATACCCATAGGAACGCCAACTGAGCAATCTATCAGTGGTACTGTCGAAGAAATCAAAAAGCATGTTGCCGCCGGGAAAACGGCTAAAGTCTATTTCTCAGAAGTGCGGGTTGCTCAAAAAAAAGTCGACCAAAACCAATACGCCCTGGTTCAGAAATTCCGGGAAGAGTTGAACGGCAGCGGTCTATCTGCGACTTATCAGGGTATGCAGCAGTTCAGGGACGATTTTGAGCATCATCTTGCCTTAGAAATGAACCATCCAAGATATCGTTGGCTGGATGTTTCGGATAGAACAGCAGCAGTTCCCCCACTTAAAACGCCTGTCATCGAAGCTCCCGTTAAAACGCCGATCATCGAAACGGCTGTGATCGATGAGCCCCAGAAAAACCATGTAGATGAATTGCTTCGATCCGTCGGTTGTCTGCAACGCGATCTTCTGAGATTTCTGCTTCTCAAAGGCGGCATCGCTCGCGCGGACGTTATAGCCAGAGCCCGCACCATGAAAAACGCGTTGGAGTTGAATGGTCTGTGTGGTCCATTGGAACAAAACAGCCTGCTGACGCGAACGGCAGATCACAAGTACGGTTATTCAACCCTTGCTGTGAACGAGCGCATGATCGAAATTTTGCCGAAGTCACTTTTTCCGCGCGAAGAAGACGATCCACCATTCTTCGAGGGCATTTAGACTTCACCTCGCTGATTTTTATCGCTCTCATGCGAAGGTACCTTTTTGCGTCGCTTCTTTCCGGGCCGGCTTCAGGTATCGGATGGTGCTCTCTAAATGGATTCAACTCCTTCCGCGTCCACCATCGTTATTCGCACAAAACTGTACATCGCTGCTTATTGTGCTGTTCCCAGGCCGGCTGTAATCATCGGAAGGCCGGTAGCGGGCCAATGGCTGACTTGTGCATCCACGTTGGTTGCGAGAGCGCTGTCGGCGTTTGTGACCGGGGCGACATCGACATTCCATCCATCCAACACCACCAAAGGCGTGTCGCCTTTCAGATCGGCTTCCGATGCGTCAATGGCCACCGTGCGGCTCTCGCCGGGCGCAAGGGAAATGTAGTTGTCGGAGTAAAAGACCGGCAGCACTCTCTCTCCGGAACTTTTCCGTCGCAGTTGCAGGTGCGCCATCAACGCCATCGTTTCGCCGGGATTGGTGAGCGTAACGTCCAGCAATACGCGGCCATTCGCATCGTGGCGAGTGATCGTGCCTGTCAGATGCATCACCGGCATCTGATCGAGCGGGGTAAGATCTTCGCCCTGGGAGGGATTTGGCTTCCAGTAGAGATTTCGCGATAGCACCTTGCCGCTTGCGTCTCGCAGTTGCAGCCGCACAAAGTACACCGCTGAAAGGTCTTCGGGGAGGGGAATTGCTCCCAGATTGATGGCCGTATCCGCCGGTCCATCGACCGGATAATCGCGCTCGAGCGCCGATGTTCCATCCAGGTTCAGAATCGAAAGATGGGCGCTGTCTCCGGAGATCGGATGCGGCTGATTGTTGATGACCTGCAGCGTCCCGTTGGCTTCATTCATCTGGATGTGCACCATCTTTGACGCCGACTCCACCGCGAACAAAGAGGAATTTGGCTCCAGATCGTAGTCGTAGAGCTGCCACACGAAACTCGGATGGGCCGGGTTGCTCATCCAGGTAATGACTCCGGTGTCGGGATGAAAGAGCATTGCGTTGCGCCCTTCATACATAGCGCGGAAGGCCTCGTAGTTCATCATTTGCGCTTTGCGAACGAAGTCGGCAAGGTTCACCACGCGTCCATATCGCCCCGCCAGAACGTATGGATACGTATCGCCATGCTGCGCTCCCTTGGCCAGGTCATGCTGAGCCCAGTCATTGTTAATCACCTCCCAATCCTTCTTCGGCATCATGGCGTGAATGGACTCGAGCGTGGGCACAGAGACGCTGCCGGTTTCTGTTTTGAAAGGCGCATCGTACACATAGAAAGCGCTGGGTACGCGCCAATAGTACGGTCCGTGCGATACAACTCCTCGACCTGCGGTGGAACTCGGTTGATACAGGCGCATTGGATCGAGTTCCGGAATCATTTTGTCCAGAACGCTTGCAATCTCCGGCGGCGGGTAGCCTTCATTTCTTGCGCACCACACGGCGATCGAAGGATGATTGCGCACTCGCAGAACCTTGTCTTTGACGTTCGCCAGATAGATTTTCAGATCGTCTGGATTCGGCCCATCGCTTGGATTCGGCTGGAAGAATTCATCCCAGATAAGAATTCCGTATTTGTCGCACAGCTCGTAAAAGTCTTCGCTGGTACTTTGGCCAACCCAGTTGCGGATCATGTTCATGTGCGCCATCTGGTGCATGTGAATTTCCGCATCGAGTCGCGCGCGGGGGATTCGCTTCATGGCTTCATCCAAACCCCAGTCACCGCCACGAATGAATATGGGCACACCATTGACAGAGATGGCAAGGTTGTCTGATCCCGGCAATTCATAAGTGATCTTGCGAATGCCGAACGTCATGTCCTTGGCATCGGAATCTTTCCCGCGCTGCACAAACTGGAGATGTAACGTGTACAGGTTCTGCGGGCCATAGCCGTTCGGCCACCACAGTTTTGGATCGGCCACGTGCAAGACTGGAGTTGTCTTCGGATCGAATACCACAACTTGAGTGCTGTGAGGCGCAAGCGTGATCTTCCGGGAAAACTTCACGTCGCCGAAGCTGCCTTCGAGCAGGCCCTTCTGCTGCTTCTCGGATGTATTCTCGACGGTCGTCTTCACGGATACATCGGCGGTGTCGAGGCGTGGCAGCGGCAGATCGGTCGTGATGTACGGATTCTCGATCAGCACCGGCCCAGATGCGGACAGCCACACCTTCTGCCACAGGCCGGTATCGCGGTCAGCGACAGAAGGCAGCCAGTCCCATCCGATAGTGGACAAAAATGTGGGTCCATCGATGGCTGTGATGCCACCGTTCTTGCCAACTCCATTGGCGATCGTGTGTTGGTGCGGAACCCCAGGATGCGGTTGCGGAAACACCTGCACCGCCAGGACGGCGGTCTTGCCTGGCTTCACAAGTTTTGTGACATCGAATCGTCCGCGAATGAATGCGCCTTGTATTGTTCCTACGTGGGTTCCATTGACCCAGACTTCCGATCGAAAGTTTGCCCCATCGAAGTGAAGCGCGACATAGCGGTGCGCGTATTTTGCCGGCACGGAGAAGGTCGTGCGGTACCAGTAGGACGTCTTATTGAGGCTCTCGGGGATGGGACGGCTATTCTCGCCGTAGAGCGGTTCCGGATATAACCCATCGTTGACCATGCTGGTCAGCACCGTGCCCGGCACGGTTGCCGCTAACCAGCCTTGGGGCTGGAAGCTTTCAGAAGAAATCGCGGCGCCTGCGGCGGAAACGTTGGCGGCATCCTGCAGTTGCCATCCAGAACTTAGCTCGACGGGCGCCGGTAGAGCCGTCTGCGCATTCATTGCAGCGCTGCCGAAGACGATGACGGCCAACGCGAGAATCAACCAGGCGGACATTTTCCGAAGTGTGGGCATGTTTCCTCTCTCTGCTATCGACGGATATTTTTAGATGAGATCAGGGCAGGTCGCTTGTTACGGATAGAGTGCAACGGTGGTCGGCCTCAATTCTGCCATACGGAACACTATATTCGCGGTGTCGTGAGACGCACAACGCGAACCCGTTTCGCGCATTGTGCTCGGGGCAGGAGCGGGCGTTGTTCTCGACGTTCGGCGGGTGGCGCTCGTCCATTTCGCGATGGCGAGGTTATTTTATGGGACCGCGGCAAATCATGGTGGCGACGTACGCCGCGCCGAAACCGTTATCGATATTTACAACGGCGACGTTGGGGGAGCAGGAGTTCAGCATTCCCAGCAATGCGGCCAATCCGTGAAACGAAGCGCCATAGCCAATGCTGGTTGGCACGGCTATGACCGGAACACTGACGAGTCCTCCCAGCACGCTCGGCAGAGCGCCTTCCATTCCGGCGCAGACAATAATCACACGCGCCTGCTGCAGCGCGTCTCGATGAGCCAGCAAACGATGCAGACCGGCAACGCCGACATCGTAGAAGCGGTCGACTTCGCCGCCGAAAATGTCGATGGTCACGGCGGCTTCTTCGGCTACGGGAATGTCGCTGGTACCGGCACATACGACGGCAATGCGCGGTTGATTCGGGTCAGCCCGTTTTTCTCTTTGGCGGAGAGTGATGGCGTGCGGGACCGGAAAATATTTTGCCGCTGGAACTCGCTGCAGAACGGCATCGAACGTGGATACATCAGCGCGGGTGGCGAGGACTTCAACGCCGCTTGCTGCCATATGCTCGAAAATCTCAGCGACTTGTTCCGACGTTTTGCCGGAGGCGAGGATCACTTCCGGCAAGCCGGTGCGGAGAGGCCGGTGGTGGTCGACCTTGGCAAATCCGATGTCCTCAAATGGAAGATGCGCCAGCTTTGCCGAAGCGTCCTGCGGCGACACGGTTCCTTTTTTAACCTCTTCGAGCAGGCGCAGCAGCGTGTCTTGATCCATGGTCACTCTTCCTGAATTATTCGGGCGGCGTGGTTTGGTAGATCGCGAGCGCGGATTGCATGACTACCTTGAGCGGGACGGAATGTTCCGCTGCGCAACGGCGGCAATCTTCATACTCTGGCGCTGCATTGACTTCAACGCCGTTTAATAAGCCAATCTTTATTCTGATTTCGCCCCACTCGGTTTGCACACTGACGAATTTGCGATCGAGGCAGGCGCGGCGTTCCTCGCGAATGCGAACTCCAAGCGTGCTGGTCTCGCGAAACAGAAGTTGCTGCAGCGGCTCGGCGTGCGCGCGGTCGCACAATAACGTAATCAGCGTCGCCAGCCTGTTTTTCTTCATGTGCACCGAGGAGCACATCACGTCGAGAGCTCCGGCCTGCAACGCGCGCTCTATGAAATCGCCCAACACTTGAGGGTTCAGATCGTCCACGGCAGTTTCCATCACGACTACTGTGTCTCCAGCGATCGACGCAAGTTCACTGGTGTCGCCAATGCTGAGGCGCAAGACATTCGGAAAGCGTTTCGGATTGCGCGATCCGGCTCCGTATCCGATTTTGTCGACACGCGTCGATGGCGCTGGTCCGAAGGTGCAATTGAGCGCACGAACCAGGGCTGCGCCGGTGGGAGTGACTAACTCCATCTGGATGCCGGAAGAATAGGTTGGCGCTCCCTGCAATAAGTCCATCGTCGCCGGTGCGGGAACGGGAAAGGTGCCGTGCGCGCATTCCACCGTACCTCCACCAACGTTCAAGGGCGAGCATATCCAGGAGTCAGCGGCAAGAGCGTGCGCACCGACCGCTCCGGCCACGATGTCCACAATGGAATCGACCGCGCCGACTTCGTGAAAATGGATGGTTTCAATGGGAACATTGTGAATCCTCGCCTCCGATTCGCCGAGTAACTCGAAGGCGCGGATGGCTGTCGACTTCGCTACTGCGTGGAGCGGAGCATGTTCTATCAGTTTGCGAATGACGCTGAGCGAGCGACCATGAGAATGGTGCTCGTGATGAGAATGAGAATGCGTATGCGTGGAGTTGGTTGCAGCTTCCGCGCTGGTTCCATCGACAAGCACGCGAACTTGGCTGGCGCTGATTCCGCTGCGATCTACCTTTGCGATTTCGAGAGTTGCGCCAATGTTTAATGCGGTAACTGCGTCGTGGAATAATTTTGGATCGACGCCGGCATCGACGAGCGCACCCAGAAACATGTCGCCGCTGATTCCGGCAAAGCATTCAAGATAAGCAATTCGCATAAAATTCAAAAGTTCCAAGGCTGCCGCTGGTGTAAGCGCTTGACAGCAGACGCGACAAGTCTATTGCAGGTCGACGGAACGAATAGCCTCCACTGGAAGGATGGCGTTCATGGATCCGGAGCGATATCCCTCGCAGTCCAGCGTGACATATTTAAAGCCGAGGCTACGAAAAGCGGACGTCATGCGATCCATGGTTTCCATGTTCAGGGCACGCGGCATTTCTTCGCGGGCAATTTCAATTCGAACCATTTCACCGTGATGGCGAACGCGGAATTGACGAAATCCCATCTGCTGCAATAATGTTTCGCCGTCTTCAATCTGCTGCAATACTTCTCGGGTGACTGGCCGGCCATATTCCACACGCGAAGAAAGACAGGCGGACGCCGGTTTGTCCCAGATGCGCAATCCCGCCTGCAGCGCCAAAGTGCGAATTTCCTGCTTCGTTAGGCCAGCCTCGGCCAACGGAGCCAGCACGCCGTGCGCGGTTGCCGCTTGCTGGCCGGGACGGTACTCGCCGCGATCGTCAACGTTCATGCCGTACGCCAAATGCTGAAATCTGGACCCGCGATGCGCCTTTTCCATCACAGAGAAAAGTTCGTCTTTGCAGTGAAAGCAGCGAGTCGCGTCATTCTTAATGTATTCGGGATTGTCCAGTTCCGCAGTCGTTAGAACCTGAATCGGAATGGAATGCTCTTCGGCAAAACGCAACGCATCGGCAAAGTGCGCGCGTGACAAGCTGGCGGAGTCAGCCAGAACTGCCAGCATGCGGTCGCCTAGAACGCGATGGGCTGTGTACGCCAAGTATGCCGAATCGATTCCTCCGGAGTAGGCGACGAGCACGCTGCCTAGTTCTCGGATGCGATCTTCGAGTTGCGATTGTTTCTGCGAAAGTTCCATAGCTGGTTCAAATCCGCTCGCAATATCCAGTCTAGACGTCATTGCCACGATGAAAAAACGGCTGTACGCCGGATGCCTGATGTAGCAGCGCTTGTTCTTCCTGGGGGTCGAGCGGTTTGTAGTTTTGCGCGACGTCCATGGCCAGGCGAAAATACGCTTCGTCCCCGGGAGGTATGGCAGCCGTGATGGAGTGGCCTAAGGTATACCGCAGGCCCAACGCAGCCTGATGAGGAAAGTTCGCTGGCTGGTACCAGCACTTGGGGTGCGGATGATCTTTCTTCTCCGACGCCGGCCACACTGTCTTCGCCATGCTCTTGATAGCCAGCATGCCCACGCCTTTTTCCTGCGCCTTCTGGATGACCGTGGGGCCGAAATTCGCCTGCGATACCAGCACCCAGTTGATTGGGAAGAGGACTGTGTCGAACGGATACCTGTCCATCGCGGCGACGGCCGTCTCCACTGAATGGGCGGAGAAGCCGATGAAGCGAACTTTTCCTTCCTTGCGCGCCGCTTCGAAGGTTTCCATGGCGCCGCCTGGTCCCAGCACCTGGTCTAACTCCGTCATTTTGGTCAGGGCGTGAAACTGATAGAGATCGAGGTGGTCGGTCTTGAGTAATTGGAGAGATTCTTCCAGAGCCGCTCGCGAACCGGTTTTGTCACGCTTGCTCGTCTTGCAGGCGAGAAAGCTCTTTTCGCGATAGGGCGCCAGCGCGGGACCAAGCAACTGCTGGGCGTCACCATAACTGGGGGCAACGTCAAAATAATTGATGCCGCGGTCGACAGCTTCAGCAACAATATTTTTGGAAGCAGAGGGAGTGCTGTTCATTACCACAATGCCGCCGAAGCCAATGATAGAAAGGTGAACGTTTGTCTTGCCCAGACGCCGTCGCGCAATCGGGTCGGTATTTTTTAAGGAGTCGGATGCAGCCCAGGATGGAGAGAAGCTTCCGCTGGAGGCGGCAATGGCTGCGAATGTTCCTTGCTTCAAGAAATCTCGACGTTCCATGGGTTCCTCCTTGGTTGGATTCGACCAAAGCGCAGGATGCGAGAGAATGCGCTGCCGTTCTCGCACGGCGTTTTACGCGACCGCGCCGCCGTGATTTCAGCATAGTCTGTATCAGGCAGCATTTCTACCGGGCCCGGACAGGGTCAAGATGAGACATGAAGTATGATGCACGAGTTTTCGCGACGTACCCGCTGGAACCTGGAAAAGACCGCGTATGCAACGGCTTTGGAACGATTGCACACGGACGGCAAGCCGATCTTCGATCTGACCGCATCGAATCCGACGACTTGCGGATTCGAGTACGATCGCGCTGGGATTCTTGGGGGGTTGAGTCGGCCAGAATGCCTGGAATATGAACCGGATCCACGCGGGCTGCCGATTGCACGTGCCGCTGTCGTCGACTACTATGCCGCCGCCGCAACCGGCATTTCGGCAGAGCAAATCTTCCTGACCACCAGTACCAGCGAGGCCTACAGCTATCTATTTCGGCTGCACTGCGACCCCGGCGCGGAGATCCTGATCGCGCAACCCAGCTATCCTTTGTTTGATTTTCTGGCTGACCTCGACGATGTGCGCCTGGTGCCGTATCCGCTGTTTTACGATCACGGATGGCACGTTGATATAGCGGCGCTGACGGAACGTATCACATCGCAGACTCGTGCGGTCGTTGTGGTTCATCCTAACAATCCAACCGGACATTACACTTCGCCGACAGAACGAAACATGCTGGAGCGGGTTTGCGAGGAGCATGGTCTGGCGTTGATTGTCGATGAAGTGTTTCTCGATTATGCGCTTGATACGTCAGACGCGCGCGGGAATGCGCATACAAGTTTTTCTGTGGGAGAACACCCGGTGCTGACTTACGTACTCAGCGGATTGAGCAAGGTGGCGGGATTGCCCCAGATGAAGGCAGCCTGGATTGCTGCGTTTGGCCCAAAGCCGTTACTGGAAGCTGCTGCGGCGCGGCTGGAAATGATCGTGGATACATTTCTCTCGATGAATGCTCCCGTGCAGCACGCCATGCCCTATTTGCTGGCGAATCGCAGCGGAGTGCAGCAACAAATTCGGCAGCGCGTGCGGGAAAATCTGGCGGAATTAGATCGGCAGCTTGCTGAGGTGCCGGCGGTGTCGCGGTTGCAAATCCAGGGCGGGTGGTATGCGGTTTTGCGAGTGCCTGCGCTGATGAGCGGGGACGAGCTGGCGATTCGCCTGATGGAACGGGAGCGCGTGGTGGTGCATCCGGGACATTTTTACGGATTCGACGGGGATGGGTGGATTGTTCTGAGCTTGTTGCCGCCGCTGGTCGAATTCTCCGAAGGAGTGACGGGGCTGCTTCGTTCGATCACGTGAGTGGAAGACGGTGCGCAGGCGACGCGCTATGAGTTGATCAGGAATGGATTGGTTTCCCGTTCTTCGCCGATGGTTGTTGCAGGTCCGTGGCCGGGAATCACTCGTGTGGCATCTGGTAGGGGCAGCAGACGCTCTTTCAGGGAGTGCAAAATCTTTCGGAGGTTGCCTCCGGGAAGGTCGGTGCGACCAATCGAACCTGCAAAAAGGGTATCGCCCGCCAGCAGGAGTTGCGAACTGGGCATGTGCAGGCAAATGCTGCCTTCTGTGTGCCCGGGCGTATACAGCACTTGCGCAGGTTCGCCAGCAATGGTGAGCGCGAGGAGATCGGAGGCGTCGACATCCGGGGCCATCACTTCCGGCACGGGTACGCCTAGCCAACCTGCCTGCATATCCATCATTTTCAACAGAGGCAGATCGTGCTGATTCATGTAGATTGGGGCGCCAGTTGCACGCTTCAGCAGCACTGCGCCGCCGACATGGTCAATGTGGGCATGGGTAACGATGATCTGCTCTACAGTGAGACGGTGCTGTTTCAGGATGGCAAGGATTCGGTCAATTTCCGCTCCGGGATCGATGACCGTAGCCCGCAGGGAAGTCTCGTCCGCGAGAATGCTGCAGTTGCAGGCGAGCGGGCCGACCGGAAAAATCTCGTGAATCATCTATTTCTTGTGCGGAGTGCTCTGCGCCGGCGTTGACTGAATTCCCTGCAACACGGAATGGCCTGCGCTGTGCCGAGCGACCAAAACTGTCAACGAGATGGACGTAATCGCGAAGATGATCGCACACCACGTGGTCACCTTGGTGAGAATATTGACGGTCCCGCGGGGGCCGAAGGCGGTCTGCGAGCCCTGGCCGCCAAACGCGCCGGCAAGATCCGCGCCCTTGCCCGGTTGCAGCAGGATAATCCCGATCAGAACAAAACAAACGACGACGTGAAGAACGGTAAACAGATAAATCATTGTGTCACTTTCGAGTAGGAAACTGTGCGCAATGGCGACGAAACGCCTGGTTCCTGGTGCGGAAGGGGGGACTTGAACCCCCATGCCTTTCGGCGCCACCCCCTCAAGATGGTGTGTCTGCCATTTCACCACTTCCGCGGAATGCGCTTAGACCAACTATACCATCTGGACTGCGGATTTCGCCTATCGGCGAGGGCTGCGTGGGGAGCAATTCTCAGCCACGGCAGCGATTGATTCGATTGTCACGACAGAGACTTACGCGTGGAGGCGAGGGTACAACAGGAAATCGATTGTCACCATCTGAAATGACAGAGGAGACATCATCTTGTCGAACAATGACAATGCAATTCGCACTGTGCGGTCGGTCATTCAGGTACTTCACGATGGTCAACGAGGCATGGCGGCCATCGGCTCCGAGTTGAAGAATGAAACGGCCAAACATTATTTTCTACAAGAAACCCAGTTGCGGGCGGAGTATGCGGCGGAGCTGGAGAACGAACTCCATCGCCTGGGAGTTCACGATGTGAAAGAAGGCGGCACTGCGGCCGGGGTTGTGCACCGCGTATGGGCGGACCTGAAGGCGCAGCTGGGCGGCGGCGATCACACTTTGTTGAAGACAGCGGAAGAGGGAGAGGACGAGACCAAAGAGAAATACGCAGAAGCCTTGAACGAAACGCTGCCGGGAAATATCGCCGATTTGCTGCGCGAGCAACAGGCTCATATTCTTGAAGCTCACGATAAAATTCGTGGCTTTCGAGACAGCACCGCCGCATGAACATAGCTTCAGCCGCGAGGAGCAACGCGGCGTGCTGATGTGCCCTTCACAACTATGGCGATGCCAGCCTGGTATCTAGAATTTTAACGATCCTATTCGGAGATAGATGTGCCCAGGATAGATGGATGAGTGCTGCCGGCACAGTTCGGATCGGGATCTCTGGATGGACGTATCCCCCATGGCGGGGAGTATTTTTCCCGAAGAAGTTATCGCAAAACCGAGAACTGGAATACGCTGCGAACATTTTTCGAACCATCGAGACCAATGGGACGTTTTATTCGTTGCAGCGGCCATCCAGTTACCAGTCGTGGGCTGATCGCACACCGGAAGATTTCATGTTTTCCGTCAAGGGGTCGCGATTTATCACCCACATGCGCCGTCTGCGAGACGTCGAAGCTCCGTTGGCAAACTTCTTCGCTTCCGGCATTCTGAAGTTAGGCGCGAAGCTAGGGCCGATTCTGTGGCAGCTTCCGCCCAATTTCAAATACTCAAATGAGTTGATGGAAAGCTTCCTCGCGCTGCTGCCGAGAAATACTGAAGAGGCGGTTGAGCTGGGGAAGAAACACGACCGCATGGTGGAGGGGAGAGCTTTCCTGGAGACAGATCGAAATCGACTGCTCCGTCACGCCCTGGAAATTCGCCACCATAGTTTTGTGCTGCCAGAGTTCATCGGGCTACTGCGCAAATATAAAGTTGCGCTGGTATGTGCGGATACAGTAGAGTGGCCGCGTCTGATGGATGTGACCTCCGACTTTATTTACTGCCGCTTGCATGGTTCAAAGATTTTGTATTCGAGCGGCTATAACAAGACTGCGATCGAAGAATGGGCGTGGCGTGTGGCTGTGTGGGCGAAGGGCGGCGAATCGAACGATGGCGACTATGCCAGTACCAGGAAGGCGGTAAGACGCTCGAAAAGAGATGTCTTTGTGTACTTCGACAACGACGTTAAAGTACGTGCGCCAAGAGATGCGAAAAGGTTGCAGGCCCGCGTGGAAGAATTGCTCGGTTAGTAACATTGCGACGTTTCAGCGCGCAAAGCTTCGGTTGTACGGGATTGCTGACTGAAACCCTTTTCTTTGTTCGGCGCATGAATCCCGGCGTGAAGAGAGGGACAACGATGCGCATTCGTGATCCATCTGACTTAGATAAGGGATACATCCCCAATGGAGTCAGAAATGCCAAAAGAAGAACATACCAGAGCCGCCGAACACCATGAAAGCGCTGCGAAGTTCCATCGAAACGCAGCCGAAAGTCATGGACGCGGAGATCATGAGCAGGGTTTTCAACATTCCACACAAGCCCATGATTACTCCACACGAGCCCATCAAAGTTCGAACGATGCGCACGAGCGTTCTAAGATGAGCCGCGCCGAAGCTGGTTCTAAGGGCGGAAAATCATTGAGTCCTGAAGAACACGCAAGGGCGGGCTCCCAATCGCATAAGAACGACAACCGCTAGCGACTCGCCACATTCTATCCCCGGAGGCGGTGCGGATTCTGTCATCGAAGGGTCCGCGCCGCCCTCAAAATTGCCCTCTGAATCGCAGCTGAATTCAAATCCTTCCGACCGGTTGCTTTGCTACAGTAGCACTAGAATGCACGCCCGCATCTTGCCGCTGATAGTCCGACTGGTTGACTTTTTTACGATTGCGTTCAGCGCGCTCTTTCCTCTGCTCAATCCCTTTGGGTCTGCAATGTTATTCCTGGGGATGGTGGGTCCGGCTGACGCGATTGTGTATCGGCGCCTTGCCAGTAAAGTTGCGCTCTATACCGTCTTATTCCTGATGGTTGTGGACTTGGCTGGGGCCCTGGTACTGACATTCTTCGGCATATCCCTTCCTGTGATTCAGGTTGCGGGCGGGTTGGTTCTCGCCTCCATGGGCTGGAATTTGTTGAACCAACCGGACGCCCCGGATACGCAGCCGAGCGCGGCACATTCCAGTTCGCTGGAAGAGCTCGATGCCAAGGCCTTTTATCCCTTTACATTTCCCCTGACTGCTGGTCCCGGGGCCGTAGTGGTGACTCTGACATTGGCCGCGCATGCCGAACAGCCGACCTCCATTGACAGCATTTTTAGTCAACTTGGGCTTTTCCTTGCGGTGGTGGTGTTGTGCGGGATGATTTACTTCGCCTACGGATACGCGCCAGCCTTGGCGCGCAAAATATCCCGCCAGACCGTTCATGGAATCCTGCGAATCATCTCTTTTATTTTGTTGGCGATCGGAGTGCAAATCTTCTGGCGAGGCGCCGAGGTGTTGCTGCGGGAGGCACTCCGAATTCACGGGTAAGGTAGTATGGCGGTCTTTCTTTTGTTGGACTTGGCGTGGGAGGGAGACGCGAGTGCGGAAGGGAAGAATCCACGCTTCCTATTGATTTTTGGAGCGTTTCTTCGTAAAATTGAAAAAGGTTCACGCCTTCGCACCCCTCTGCAAGGGTGATCGCAGTCTTCTCTCGTTGAACCGCACACACTCTAGCCAGCAAAGGAATAGCGAATTCATGGCAAAACGCCGCGGAAATCCAAACTGGGGCAAACCCGAACCCATCGGTCCGGTTGTGCCTACGGTGACTTCTTTTGAACAGGTTGTCAAGGAATATAAACTGACCCCGGATCAATACATTCGGTCCACTCGCTTACGGGAATGGGCACGCCGGAACAAAAATTCGAAGTATATTCCGGAAGCGCTGCTGGAAGCCTGGGGTTTTGAGATCGAATCTTCGCTTTAAAAAAATAGTTCAAATTTGGAGATGCCACCTCAATCGGGGTGGCATTTCTTTTGCCTGAAAATGTTCGCAACAATGTGTCTCGGTACAATAAGTGCAATGGTTACACCCACTCCATTCGTCGATGTTCCAGTCGCGATCGAAGAAATTCGTGCCGGCCGCATGATTGTGGTGGTCGATGATGAGAATCGCGAGAATGAAGGCGATCTGACCCTGGCGGCAGAGTTTGTCACCCCGGAAGCCATCAACTTTATGGCGCGATTTGGACGGGGCTTGATTTGCCTGGCGCTCACGGAAGACCGAGCGGATCATCTCCGCCTGCGTCCCATGACAGAAGAAAACACCTCGCGCTTCGGCACAGCGTTCACCGAGAGCATTGAGGCCCGCGAGGGAGTGACCACGGGAATCAGCGCCCATGATCGTGCGCATACCATTTGCGTGGCGATCGATCCGAAATCGGGAGCTGCCGACCTGGCGCGGCCTGGGCATGTATTTCCTTTGCGCGCTCGTCGTGGCGGAGTGCTGGTGCGGGCCGGCCAGACGGAAGCCTCAGTCGATTTGGCGAGAATGGCTGGGCTGATTCCTGCAGGAGTGATCTGCGAAATCATGAAGGATGACGGTACCATGGCGCGCGTGCCCGACCTGATTGAATTTTGTGGAGAGCATGGCATTAAGTTGCTGACGGTCGCGGAATTGATTCGCTATCGCCTACAGAATGAGCGCAACATCTATCGTGTGGCGGAATCGATGCTGCCCACGCCGTTTGGCGAGTTCCGCATGATCGCTTACGAGAGCGAAGTGGATGGGGGCGAAAGCCATGTCGCGCTTGTCTACGGAGATGTTGCGGAAGTTGGCGAGCCCGTACTGGTACGGGTGCACACTCATTGCCTGGCGGGCGATGTCTTCGGTACTCCGCTGTGCGATTGCCAGCAGGTGGTGCGGCGATCGCTGCAGATGATCTCTGAAGCGGGACGGGGCGCTTTGATTTATCTGCACAACAACACGAAAGGTTTTGGCATCGATACCAAAGGCGCGGAGCCGAGGCTGGTATTTCATCGCGATCCGCGCACGCATGAGCGCAGTGAAGATCGGCAGTATCGAATCCTTCGCCAGGTAGGGCTTGGCGGTCAGATTCTTTCCGACCTGGAAATTCACAAAATTCGTCTACTGACGAACACGCCGACGCATGTTCCCGCGCTGCAGGGTTTCAATGTTGAGATTGTGGAGCAGGTTCCGATTTCTATGGGAAAACCGTCGCTGGTGTAGTGGCTGGCGATTGCAATCAATGTCGCGTTCCAATCGCACTGCTGACAACTAGACGTGAATCTCGTGCGCCGGCAAGGGCGGTAGCTGGTCGGCTAAACCTTCCTGCTGCAAATCTTCCTGAAGCTTGCCAACGCCGCGGAACAAAAGGCTATGGATTCCCACGGCTCGCGCGCCCTCTACATTTTCCAGACGGTCGTCGATGAAGAGCGCTTCGTCGGCGCGAACATTCAATTTCTCCAGCGTATGTTCGTAGATTGCCGCCATGGGTTTGATCAGGTTCAACTCGCAGGACCAGGTGAGGTGATGAAAGCCGTCCAGCCAGCCAAAGTTTTCTCGCATGTAGGCGAGCAGTTCTTCGCCCATGTTCGACAGGATGGCAATTTTCATTCCGGAAGCGCGAACACGATTCACCCACTCGAGCATGATGGGGTCCAGGGTCGCCCATAGCAGAACATCCTGCTCGATCAGTGCTTCAATTTGTTGCGGAGAAAAAGATACTCCAGCTTCGCGAGCAATGATCGGCCAGTAGCTGTGTCCGTTCAATGTGCCACGGTCGTAATCCAGTCGATAGCGCCAGTAATGCGCATCGAAAATCTCCGGCGAAAGCCCGGAAATTTCAAGCAGGCGCGCGCGTGCTCCCGGTTCCGGCGGACCGGACAGAACCATCCCATAATCGAAAATGACAGCGCGTAGGGGCATGAAGTTTTTGTGAAGAACGGAAGAGCCGGTTGCAACTATCGAAGCGGACTGACCAGCGCAACCATTGGCGAACATGGCTGCGCGGCATTCCTATTCAAGGATACATGCAGCAAAAGTCCTTTGAGCTAGTAGAGGACAATCTTCGAAAAGGAGTGTGGATCGAGACTTGCACCGCCGACCAATGCGCCGTCAATGTCTTCCTGACTCATCAACGCGCTGGCGTTGTCCGGTTTTACGCTGCCGCCGTAGAGGATGCGCATCTTGTCCGCGATCTCATGGCTGAGCGAGCGTGCCACTTGCTCGCGAATAATGTGATGGGCGTCTGCGGCCATTTGTGGCGTGGCTGTTTTGCCGGTGCCGATGGCCCACACGGGTTCATAGGCAATCACGATGGAAGCTGCCGCGTCGTGCGCGATGCCATGAAGCGCCTTGGAGGTCTGCCGCAACAGAACCTCTTCTGTCTGGCCAGCTTCGCGTTCGGCCAACAATTCGCCAACGCAAACGATGGGCGTCAATTTGTGCTTCAAAGCGGTGTGCAGTTTTTTGTTGACGGTCTCATCGGTCTCGCCAAAATACTGGCGACGCTCAGAGTGGCCGAGAATGACGTGCGTGCATCCGCACGCGACCAACATTGGCGCGGAGATCTCGCCGGTGAAGGCGCCTTCTTCGTGCCAGGTCATGTTTTGTCCACCGACGTGGATGTGACTGCCACGGACGCCTGCGACAACAGCGGCAATATCGACGAAGGGAGGGCAGAGAACAATCTCGTCGCGGGTGTGATTGTGAACCAAAGGAAGAAAGGCAGTTACAAATTCGCTCGACTGGGAGGGGGTTTTGTACATTTTCCAGTTCGCGGCAATCAGGGGCTTGCGAGTGCTCACGCGGTCTTCTCCGTCAGGGCTTCTACGCCCGGTA
>DATJUD010000066.1:0-4843 GCA_035502695.1 Acidobacteriaceae bacterium | reverse complement strand
CAAACTGGGAACGATGGGGGAATACGGCACGCCGAACATTGATATCGAGGAAGGCTACATCACCATCGAACACAATGGTCGCCGCGATAGGCTTCCTTATCCCATGCAACCGGGCTCGTTTTATCACCTCTCCAAGGTGCATGACAGTCACAACATCCGGTTTGCCTGCAAGATCTGGGGGCTGAGAGCCACCGACCTCAACCAGGGCGTGGTCTACGGAACCATTACCGATGAAGTTCAATACGATGAAGCACTCATCAACCGCTTTGACTACGACGAAGTCTTCGGTACAGTTCTGAATAGATTCTGCGCTCAGGCCGCGATCGGGGTTCCGCTGACCGTTTACGGAAAGGGGGGACAGACGCGCGGCTTTCTCGATGTTCGGGACACTGTGCGCTGCATTGAACTGGTCTGCCTCAATCCAGCCGCGCGCGGCGAATTCCGTGTGTTTAATCAGTTCACCGAACAGTTTTCAGTCCTGGAGCTGGCGCAATTGATTCAACGGGTCGGCAGTGAAATGGACCTGCAGGTCGCAATCGAACATCTTCCAGATCCGCGCGTAGAGGCAGAAGCGCATTACTACAACGCCAAGCACTCCAAATTGACCGACCTTGGATTGAAGCCGCATTTGCTCTCCGAGGCGCTCGTGAATTCGCTCATTGAAGTCGCAATCCGCTACCGCCATCGCATCAATCCTGCGTTGTTCACTCCCCAGGTGAATTGGCGTGTCGGGCGAAATCAGCGCAGCACCGCGGTGAGTACGGTGGACCGTGAAATGCTGGTTGGCAACGAGCCCATCTCGCCTCACGCCAGTTGAGCGGAACTCCTCTTGCAACTTCCGGCCTGAACTGGGCTAGGCTGAATTCGATTCGACCGGGACCAGGTTTCCATTCACGATCGCGTATTTGTGCCCGCGCCAGAGAATCGATTTGCGTGCGAAACTCGTCAGCCAGATTAGAGTGGCCAGCGCATCCCACACCGGAATGAGTGGCAGTTTAGCCCATACTCCGCGCTGCTTCAGGCCCAAGGAACCTACCGACAGCATGAGGACACAGCGAACCAAAAAGTATCCTCCCAGGTAAACGGCCGTCGCGATCTTAGTGGGTTCTATCGCTACTGCGAACAGTGCCCAGGGAAGTCCCAGAGTGAAGATGAGGCCGGCATGTCCCCACGGGCGCATATGACGCATCACTGTGATCCAGCGCAAACGCTTGGAGAATAGATCGCGGAAAGATTGGTAATCGGGAACGGTCGAAATCGCATAGGGAAGCAACACCACTTCGTGTCCCCGCTCCGCGATGAGGCGTCCCACCCACAGATCGTCCGCAGGTTTGTTCTCGATCGAGGCGTACCCGGAAAATTCCCGCAAATGCGATCGAGTCGTGCAGATGGTAGGACCGAGGGCGAATTTCACGCCATCAAGTTGCCAGGCAACCAGGATGCCCGGATAGAAATCGGACAGCATTCCTACGTCCTGCAACCGTTGAATCCAACTCGTATCTTTTGTGGGCACATAGAAGCAGGTGACCGCACCGGTCCCCGGGTCGGCCATGGGCGCGACAATCCGGCGCAGGTACTGCGGTTCCACACGCACATCGCTGTCGCTGATAACCAGGTGCTCGAAGCTCGCCTCTTCTACTAACCGTGCCAACTTGGCCACTTTGTCGTTGGTCGCATTGCGCCCTGTACCAACCAGTATGCGAATGAGACAATCGGGAAAATCCGCTCGCAGCTTCTCGATAAGCGGCAATGCGCTATCGTGAGAGTCCCCGACACAGAACAGAATCTCGTACTCCGGATAATCCTGCCGGCAAAAACTGGCGAAGTTATCGTAAGCTTCCGGATCAAGCCCACGCACCGGCTTCAGAATGCTGATCGGCGGCAGATACGGCCGTGCCTGTGGCTTGGCTTTCAAAAAAAACCGCAAGCTGCTGAAGATGGCTATTCCGTAGTAAACAAAAGGGATTGCGGCAATGGCAAGGAGTACCACTCGCGTTGCGGGAAGACCGATCAGGGGCATAAGCAACTAACCCAACACTAGAATTCCGCACCCCAGCGGAGGATACTCGCCAGCGGCGTTCTTTACTGTAGCACACACCGATGTCTAGTACGCAGAGACCGGATCTGGATACACGTGGGTCTCCTGCCGCCTCGTTTTAAACTTCGCAGATGCCCCAGGGCGCTCACGTTTGAGATCTGGGAAGACACAGACTCATCAACGAAATCACGCGGTCGAAGACCTCTTTCTATAAAATGAAGGAGTGCCTGAAGAGCCAATTGCCAAAATATCTGCAACTGGACAGTCCTCCAAATCCGACCGAAGCCTCAAGCCGAAAACCTTCCTCATGATTCTGGTGATGGTGATTTGCGGCCCGCTCGGCAATGTCCTTCTGGGCAAGGGAATGAAGCACGTCGGTACCCTCGGAGTCTGGCCGGTTTCCCATTTGTTGACCACTGCGCTTGCGGTCTTCACATCCATTTCGATCTGGATGGGGATCACATCGCTGCTCGTGTTCTTTGTCGCCTATGCACTGGTGCTTTCCTGGGCGGATTACAGCTTTGTGCAGCCGGCCTCCTCTCTGGCCTATGGCGTCGTTGCATTGCTCGGATACCTGATGCTCGGCGAAAGTGTTTCTCCTTTGCGATGGGTAGGAATCGCGATCATCTGCCTGGGCGTCTTCGTCGTAAGCCGTACCAGTCCACGAACCACACACCCGGAACCAGCAGGACGAGAATAATTTGGCGAATTTTCTGCTATTTTCGGTAATCGTATTGGCAGGTACAGGAGGCGAGCTTTGCGTCTCTCGCGCCATGAAGCAAGTTGGCGAGGCCACCAGCTTCCATCCCGCGCACATCGTTGCAGTCGTGCTGCGGGCCCTGCGCCAGCCATGGATGTGGGCCGGCGTCGGCATGATGGCCCTCGCATTTTTTGCGCTTCTCGGCGCCCTGTCAATTTACAACGTCAGCTTCGTTGTTCCCGTTACTGCGCTCAGTTACATCGCCGGGGCGCTGGGTGGGGTTGTTTTCCTTCACGAACGGATTAATTTCTGGCGCTGGCTCGGAGTGTTGCTGGTGGCAATCGGCGTAACCCTTGTCATCGTCGGCAAAAACTGACGCGACTGCGAGACTGCTACCAAAAGTAAGCGGCTTCCATTTTGGGAGAGCCGGGTTCACCTTCGATGATCTCGGTGCTCAACACGACTTCCATATTTTTCTTGTCGCCAGCCGCGTGCGCCGCGCGCATCAGTTGAGCAAGGTCGGCATTGTCGGTGAGAAACTCACCGGCCACGCGCGTGCCGCCGCGACCGATTCCCGCCACCACCACTTCCGGCCTGCCGGTGTTGCTGTCTGTGAATCGGGCGACGATAGCGTAATCGCGGTAATTGTTGGTGGCCATTTGAACGCGGCGATCGAGTATCCAGCGCACCTTATTCGGCGCCGTACTATCCACGACCCACAGGTGCGTCATATCGGCATCGTTGGCAAAGTGATAGCGCAGAGGGTTAGTTAGCCGCAGCGTCCAGGCATTATCGAAGGCGCCGATAAACACCGTAGGACCGCGGCGAAGGTCATCCAGAGTGGTGGCGCCCTCGGCTTTCAGCGAGTACTGCCTGCCGTTGGCCTGTAGAGTGCTGGCCACTTTGACAGTGGGGTTCAGATCATCGATGACCATGGCTGTCAGCGTGTCCTTGAGCAGGACCTGATGGGTGGGATCGGCGGCATCGCGCAAGGCGATGGTGGAGTAATCGAGCTGATCGGCAACGCACACCAGGACCGGCTCTTTGGAACTTAATACCGGCTGCCAAAAGAAATCGAAAGGCGACCGGATGATCCGCGGCCAGAGGATGGCTGCTCCCCCCAGCACGAGGCATGTTGCAGCCACGGCAACGGCGGCCACAAGCATCCAGGAACGACCGTGTGCCGCAGGCGTGAGCGCAGTTCCCGACGCTTCCGCCGCGACCGGCTCCCCAATCGAATGCTCTTGCTTACCGTTGCCGTTCGGCGAATGGTGGAACTGGGGAATATAGGAACCGGATGGGAGGCTGATACGCAGCTCATCCTGATGCGCCGGCTCCTGATAATACTGCGCCGTGCGCTTGCGAACCTCGGCGGCCGTGACACGCACAATGGGATCGGAGGACGTGTCGTAGCCAGCGTCTCTGCCGAAGATCTCGACCCCGAGGGTCCTTTCCTTAATATTGTCGACGTTACCGTCCAACGTGTGTTCGACCACGAAGCGCAGGAAGTCGGGAAGACGTTTGCTGTGGATGAAGTAGGGACTCGCCAGCAGCCGGTTGAGCTGTTCGTCGATGGCGATCCGCCCCAACTGGGTGGTGTCCCTGCGCTCCTGATCCTGGGAAGCTTCACCCATGCGATGCTCCGATTGGAAAAGAGCCATTATACCCTTCCCTTGAAAAAACTTTTCCTTCTTCCGGGAAGCATTCTTCAAATCTCTGATAATGAATGGCTTGATGGATACCTTATCAGGATAAGAGTACGCCTTTTTCCGTAAGGACTTTTGCCGGGTACGGTAAGTACCTTGGCAAGGCTCCGAGCAGCACGCCTAGAATGATCCGATTTTCAAGTCCGAGCTCTTCGGGCTTTGAAGCTCATGCCGGCGTGGCGTGAGCAGGTACCATCGCACCGAAACAATTGATGGAGGCTACACCTTGAAAACGAATCGACAACGGAAACTGGACCATTTTTGGTATTGGAGTGGGCTCGCCATTTTGCTGGTCGTCATGGCAGCCATCGCTCCCTGCGGCCACGCACAAATCGCCACCACAACGGCAACTCTCTCTGGCGCGGTCACTGATCCCTCGGGAGCGATCGTGCCTGGGGC
>DATJUD010000065.1:0-11062 GCA_035502695.1 Acidobacteriaceae bacterium | reverse complement strand
GGTGATGCCGGGGGATAACGTGAGCCTGGAGATTGAGCTGATTACTCCGGTGGCGATGGAAAAGGGCCTGCGGTTTGCGATTCGCGAAGGCGGACGCACGGTGGGCGCCGGCGCCATTGCCGAGATTTTGAAGTAGAAGGCTAGAGATCCCCGGTGCGAATTGAGGTTCTCGCCGGGAGTCGTTGAGTGCGGCTGGCAAGCAAATGCAGCCAAAATCGGATAGGATAGAAAGATGCGCGAAATTATCACACTACAATGTCCAGACTGTAAAGAGCGGAACTACTCGACGACCAAGAACAAGAAGAAGACCACAGCGCGGCTGGAGTTTTCGAAGTTCTGCAATCGTTGCCGCAAACATACGGCTCATAAAGAAACGAAGTAAGGCAGGAACAGGGATTAGGGAACAGGGCTCAGGGAACAGGAAATAGAGAGCAGGGAGCAGCCATGGCCGACGGGTCCCTGACTACTGACCACAGATCTCTGACTCCTGCATTTGTAGGGGCGTAAGCTCAACGGTTAAACTGCTGGTCTCCAAAACCGGACTTGGGGGTTCGAATCCCTCCGCCCCTGCCAGCTTCTTTTGTTGGGCCGGGTCGCAGTGGCGACCTATCGTGATTCCGGCGACCTGTGGCCGGGCCGCATCAGATGTATTTAGAAGGAAGTAAGGTTATGGCAAAGGCAATTGCAGTCACCGAGACTCAAACGACGCCGCAGTGGCGGCAGCAGCCGGAGCGGTTCTGGAACTTCCTGAAGGAAGTTCGCAGCGAGTTGCACAAGGTAGTGACGCCGTCGCGCAAAGAAGTGCAGTCGACGACGACGGTCGTGATCATTACGGTGTTTCTGTTCGCTGGATATTTCTGGGTGGTTGACTCGATATTTAACCGGATCATCCAGACATTGATTGCCTGGCTGACGCACTAAAAGCAATGCCCTGGGAACGTGGCACGCGTAGAAGGTGAGATGGATGGCAGAAGAAGCAAAAATTGAAGCGCAACAGGCGCCCACTGAGGCGCAGCCCGAATTAGCGCCTCCCGTCAACGAACGGTTTCGCTGGTACATCATCCACGCCTATTCAGGATTTGAGCGCAAGGTGCGCGAGTCGATTGAAAGCCGCGTCCAGGCCTATGGCCTGCATGACCGCATTGGCCGCATTATGGTTCCGACGGAGCCGGTCACAGAAATTCGCAACGGCAAGAAGTACACCATCGAGCGCGTCTTTCTTCCGGGTTATGTGCTGGTGGAGATGGACCTCGATAACGAGATCTGGCACCTGGTGAAGAACACGCCTCGCGTTACCGGTTTCTTGGGGACGGGGGAAAAGCCGGTGGCGTTGACGGAAGAAGAAATCAGTTCGATTATCTTCCGGTCGGATGTGTCGAAAGACAAGCCGCGGATGAAGGTGAAGTTTGAAAAGAACGAGTCGGTGAAGATCACCGAAGGGCCGTTCGCCAACTTTAACGGGGTTGTGGATGAAGTGAACGAAGATCGCGAAACCCTGAAAGTGATGGTGACCATCTTCGGACGTTCCACGCCGGTGGAGTTGGAATTCAGCAAGGTCGAAAAGATTGCGTAAGCAGCGAGAACGCTGCGATTGAAAGGGATTGAACGATGCCTCCAGTAAAAAAAGTACAGACGCAGGTGAAACTGCAAATCGTTGCCGCCAAGGCAACGCCCGCGCCGCCGGTCGGCCCAGCTTTGGGCCAGGCGCAGGTGAACATCATGGAATTCTGCAAGCAGTTCAACGCGCGCACCACCGCCCCGGAGATGGCGGGGCTGGTGATTCCTGTCGTCATCACGGTCTTCACGGATCGCACCTTTACCTTTGTCACCAAGACGCCTCCAGCAGCCGTGTTGCTGAAGAAGGCGGCGGGTGTGGCCAAGGGTGCAGGCACGCCAAATAAGGACAAGGTGGGCAAGGTGACGGAGAAGCAGGTCGCCGAGATTGCCAAGCAGAAGATGCCGGATCTGAATGCGGCCTCGGTCGATGCGGCAATTCGCTCCATTAAGGGAACGGCGCGTTCGATGGGCATCGAAGTCGTCGCGTAAGCGAGCTACTGCCGTGACGAATCTACCGGCAACACCATCTTCGCCTTCTTCTGATTCGGGTCGAGCCCTGCTTCGCCATACCGTGGCTACGCTGGCCTATCGCGGCAGCAAAGCTTTGCGCGATGCGCCGGCGGATTTTTCCGCATTCACTCCGGGCGGTGAAGGCCGTTCGGCGGGCGCCATTCTGGCGCACATTGGCGACTTGCTGGATTGGGCGTTGTCGATGGCGAGCGGCGACTCCCAGTGGCACACCTCCAAACCTCAGGCGTGGAACGAGGATGTCAATCGCTTCCACGCTGCGCTCACCGCGTTCGACGCATACCTCGCTTCCGATCAACCGTTACATGCTTCTGCTGAAAAGTTATTTCAGGGTCCGATTGCGGATGCGCTGACCCACGTCGGGCAGCTGGCGATGATGCGGCGATTGGCGGGTGCTCCTATCAAGGGAGAGAATTATGCTGTGGCCAGGATTACTGCGGGACGCGTTGGCGCGGACCAGGCGGCTGCGAAGCGGGAGTTCTGAAGCAGAGATAGTTGAAGAGCAGGGAGCAGGGCACAACCGACGCGGGATAGTTGAAGGATTATGCAGGCTATTTGAAGGATTATGCACGCTAATTGAAGGATTATGCAGGCTATTTGAAGGATTGTGCGCGCTATTTGAAGGATTATACGGGGCGGATTTCAGCTAAGTGCTTTTGCTGCAATCGGATGCGGGTTCAGGTCGGTTTTCCGCGTGAAAATGGTAAAAAAAACCGTAGTCCACGCGATCTGGGCGGCAGGGCCAGAAGAAGATCCTACCGTAAGTTTATCAAATCCAGGGGATTTGATAGGCCACATTGCCTCCGATTCAGAGCAGCTACTAGCTGCTAGCTTTTAGCTTTCCCACCCTTTGCGATGAAGACTGCAAAGGATGGGGCACCCGGCTACTAGCCCCCACCTGTCTTCCAGATATTCTCCCAATCCCAGATTCCAGACATTACTTTGTTCGGCAGCGGGAATCCGAGTTGATGGGCCAGCATGCACACTTGTCCGCGATGGTGCGCTTCGTGCGCAATCATGTAGCAGAGCATTTCCACGCCAACGGGCCAGGGCTTGGCCCAGCCGTCTCTGAGAAATTTTTCGATCCGGGGTGAGCCGGTCCCTAGCGCCTCATCGAGCATTTCGGCGCAGCGAGATGCGCTTTCGGCCAAGGCGTCTCTCGCCTGCTGCGGGGTGCAGTTGGCGCGACTGATTTGCGAAGGAACTTTCAAGTGCGGAGCGGTCAGGCGGATCCATTTGCAGCGGACGTTGTGCACGTGGGTGAAGATGGCGGCGATGCTGCGGACGTTACCGGGAGGCTTGGCTTTCCACGCGGCCGGGTCGAGGTGCTCGATGACGAGCTGGTTCATTTACTCATTGACGGCAAATATCCTGGAAGCGGATTGGCCGGGTTGCGGTTGAAGCCTGGGTTTGCGAGTGGTCACGATTCCCTGCTCGTTGCCCTACAGTAACAGGCCTAGGCGCATTCGAGGCGTTTGAGTTTGATGCGGTCGGTCCCGCGGCGCGGCGGGTGGAACCGTCCCAGGCCCCAGAAGCGAGACTCGGGGCACCCAGATTTTTTTAGTTAACGTGTTCCAAAATCTGTGCCGCTCGTCGATACAGGGTAGATTTTTTAATCATGTTTGGATGTTGACGGAATTGCTCCAATCCGCTTGGAGGAGTAGCATCCAGACACGAGAAAGCCCGCTTGCCGGCGGGCTGCTTTGCTTCTGGTATTTTGCGCCGAGCGACGCTGCCGTGAGCGGACAGCTGGAGTTCGCCCGATGCAAGTTCTAGCATTCCCCTCTGATATTTTTGGAAGAAAACGACATGGCGAACCCATCTTTGCCGACAGCACAATTAAGCAAACTAACAACACGTTTAGACAAATTAGACGAACGAGTATCAAGCTTAGACAGACTAGAAGAGCGGGTGAGCAACCACATCAGGTTCTTTTGGGCTATAGCCGCCGCAGGATTCGTGTGCATGGGTGCCCTAGCTGCACTCGTTTACAACACCCGGTCCAATGTCAGTCAGGTTGCGAAGGCGCAGATTGGCGCCCCGGCACAAATTGCCACGGCGCTCTTGAGGAGCCCGAACAAGACGCCGGAGCAGGCGGCCACTAGTTTAGCCGCGGTAAATGCGGTCCTCAAAACCGCCCCGTCCGAGAAACACCGGTTATCGCCATCCGCCCTAACCCCGGTGTCTGACAGGCTCGCCTCTCTAGCACGGACCTATCCGGAACTGCCCCAAGTCTGGCAAACAACAGGCACGTTCATTCAATACAAATCTGAGGTCATAGTTCCCGATGCAGCCCACATTTCGCAGGTTGCGCAGAATCAAACATGCAGTATGAAGGTCCGGACGACTATTCTGTTCTCGAATTGCCAGATTTCGTTGGAGGAAGTTGCGAGGAATTACCAGAACCTCGCTATCAACGGACATCCGGCGACCTATCAATTCGTAAACTGCATTGTTATTTACAACGGTGGAGAATTACCTGGTGGACCAATCATATTTCAGGATTGTCTTTTCCGTTTCGATGTCCAAAAGGTTCCTTCACCGCATGGGCAATCAATTATGATGCTGCTCGCCTCAAGCCCTGGAGCCGATATCACGATACCCTCGACGCCGGCAACACACTCCTAGAATACCACCCCGGTGTGCCTCACTTGCAATAACTAGGCGGGTGGCCCGGCCTAAACCCTCGGCCAATTGGGTTCACTCATGGCCCTGGGTGCCCCGTCCTAGCTCCGCTAGGGCGGGATGACAATCCAGTCCCAACCGCGCTCTGCAAGGCATACAAGCGCCGAAACAATCTGTATCTCGAACACCTCGTGAGTTGACGGTTATGTAATCGTTCGATTACACTTGATCTATGTTCTCGATTCGTCCTTTGCCCGAATTCACTGCGTGGCTGGACGGGTTGAAGGATGAGACGGTACGCGGTGTGATCGTCGCTAGAATCAAACGATTGGAACGCGGTTTGATGGGAGACGTTCGGCCGGTGGGTGAGGGCGTTTCGGAGTTGCGCATCCACTTGGGCGCGGGCTGGCGTCTGTACTTCACCCAACGCGGGACGCAGCTACTTGTGCTGCTGGTGGGCGGCTCGAAACGAACGCAGAAAAAGGACATCCAACGGGCCAAGGCACTGGCCGCATTCTTGGACTGAGCGGAGAAAAATATGAGCAAACGCATCAAGGTTGCTGACCTGCCTGAGTTCGACGCAGCACACTATCTCGACAGTGAGACCGCCATCGCTGCTTATCTGACCGACATTCTAGAGGCCAACGATGCGGCTTTGCTGGCGTCGGCGCTGGGAGACATCGCCCGTGCCCGGGGCATGACGGAGATCGCTAAGACAGCGGGGATCACGCGGGAAGCGCTGTACAAAGCGCTGCGCCCCGATAGCGCGCCGCGATTCGATACCGTGAGCCGAGTTTGCGCCGCGCTCGGTGTGCGACTAGTGGCTCAGCCTGTCCATCCCGCTTCCGATGTGGGGTAACACCTTGACCATCGTGCGACATTTCCCCCACTCAAGCCAAAAGAAGGCTTGAATAGGGCACCCGGCAGACGATCACGGGCCCTTCTTTTCTACGTCGAGGTTAAATGCTGGAGCCTTACCGATGGTTTTGACCACCAGCCTCCGCGCCATTTCTGCATGAGTGAGTCCGTGCAACGAGAGCGGCACCTCAACCTCATGTAGATATTGTTTTTCTCTTGCGCGAAGCCCGATACGCACAGGACCATCCTCGAGTAAGCGCATGGCAGCGACAATTTTGCCTTCGGAATTGGAGACCACATGGAGCTTCATTGCGAACACCTCCTTACGGGGTTGCATAGTAAAAGAAGAACACGGCGCCATTACCCCCCAATTGATTGCCAGACGCGGTAACAGTAATAGACTTGCCGAATTGCAACTGATTGTCCGTTGTATCCAGCCATATCCAATCCGTGTAGTTTGCTCCAAACTCCGGATAATCGTTTTGTATCGGCAGGGGCACCCAAAAATAGCCTGCCGCCGGTGGGGGTACTGTTGTTCCAAAGTATGGATTCGCCGGACCAATCCAATAGTCAACTGTGACACCAAGCGCGGGAGGCGCCACCCAGATTTGCACGGGGTTGCCTTGATTATCGTTAAGGATTTGCATGGCGGATTCTCGCTCCTTCCAGACAGCAACAAGGATTTTTCGTTTGGATCGGGGGAGAATAATTATGCGCTCTCCAGTCTTTGGAAAGCAAGACGGATCGGGACTCCTTCTTGCATTTTCCTGGCAGATTCTGGCATAATGAGAAGACGCGTCCACTAGCAATTCGTTGCTCTATGTACGCGCCATACCACGGCCGGACGGCCGTCCCGAGAGAATGCCGTAACAAGCAGTTGAATACAAGCAATACGGGGCGGTTCAGCGAAAACAGCGCTGCATATAGGTCCGCGCGGTGGGAGACAGAGGAAATATGTCGAAAAAAGCAGGAAAGAATATTGAAAAGGCGCGCGCCGCTGTAGAGGTCCGCCCTTACTCCCTGACCGAAGCGGTTCCGCTTCTTCAAAAGGTCAAATACGCCAAGTTCGATGAGACGGTAGAGATTACGCTGCGTCTGGGCGTCGATCCCAAGCATGCCGACCAGATGGTCCGCGGCACGGTTGTGCTGCCGCATGGGTTGGGCAAGACCAAGCGGGTTGCCGTGATTGCTTCCGGCGAGAAGGTTCGTGAAGCGGAAGCTGCGGGTGCAGACTTCGTGGGCGGCGACGACCTGGTGGAAAGAATTCAAAAAGAGAACTGGACCGACTTTGACGCGCTGATTGCCACGCCGGACATGATGAAGG
The DNA here is from genome assembly GCA_035502695.1 of Acidobacteriaceae bacterium. Taxonomy (GTDB): domain Bacteria; phylum Acidobacteriota; class Terriglobia; order Terriglobales; family Acidobacteriaceae; genus JAKAAZ01. Next base: position 4,170 of record DATJUD010000065.1, on the reverse strand, counting down.
CACTGGGCCGGTTGGGCAAAATCCTGGGACCGCGCGGCCTGATGCCGAACCCGAAGACGGGGACGGTGACCACGGATGTGGCGGCTGCGGTGAAGGAAATCAAGGCCGGCAAGATCGAGTTTCGCACGGATAAGACTGCGTTGATCCACGTACCAGTGGGCAAGCTGTCGTTCACGCCGGACAAGCTGATCGAGAATGCCACCACGGTGATTACCAGCGTGGTGAAGGCGAAGCCTTCCGCCGCGAAGGGCAAGTATGTGAAGGGAATCACGCTGAGCTCGACGATGGGCCCGGGAATCCAGCTGGATCAAGCGGTTGTGGACGCGGCCGGAAAAGCCCAGTCGTAACCCGGTAGAACATAGAGCGATCGAACCCGGCACCCGGTTCAACCAGGGGTGCGAAAGATAAAGGATACTTGCGATGGCAATTTCAAGAGCCAAAAAGGCTGAAAAGATTCAGTATCTAGCGACGGAGCTGGCAGATTCCACGACGGCGATTGTGGGCACCTTTTCCAAGCTGACGGTATCGCAGGATTTTGCGCTGCGGACGGTGGTTCGCAATGCGGGCGGCAAGTACCGCGTGCTGAAGAACAAGCTGGCGGAGCGCGGATCGAAGGGTACGAAGATCGAGCAGGCGCTGCAGGGTCTGAAGGGCGTTAGCTCGGTGGCGTACAGTTCCGGCGATCCGGTGGCATTGGCGAAAGCGCTGACGACCTGGGTGAAGGAGAATGCGGAATTCTCATTCAAGCTGGCGATTGTTGACGGCAAGCTGCTTTCGGTGGCTGAGATTCAGCAGTTGGCCTCGATGCCAGGGCGCGAAGAGCTGTACTCGAAGCTGCTGTTCCTCATCAGCGCACCGGCGCAACGACTGGTGACGGTGTTGAATGCGCCGGGCCGCGATCTTGCGGTGGTGCTGGGCCAGGCGGTCGAGCAGAAGAAGTTTTCGGAAGCGGCTGCGTCGTAGCGGCTGGGTAGATTCAAAGGATTTTTCACAGTTACTGTAATGCGGGCTGTGTTCAATCCCACCCTAGCTACGCTAGGATGGGGCACCCAACTTACTCGGTAACGCTGGATTAGGATCTGCTGCATCGCGCTGGGGTGTCGTCTGGACACAACGGAAACCAACGCGGCGGCAATCGGGACGGAACGCTGAAAGTCCCGCAAGTAGTACAGGAATTTAGCTTTATCACTCGCTTTTAGCAACGATATGGAGAATGGACATGGCGGATTTACAGCAAATTGAGGATCAAATTGTCGGGCTGACCCTGCTGGATGCGGCAGCTCTGGTGAAGAAGCTTGAAGAGCGGCTTGGAGTATCTGCCGCGGCCGCCGCGCCGGTGATGGTTGCGGGTGGTGGTGCGGGTGCCGCAGCGGCGCCGGCGGAAGAGCAGACGGAGTTTACCGTCATCCTGAAGGATGCGGGGACCAATAAAATCAACACGATCAAGGTTGTACGCGAAGTCACAGCCCTGGGCCTGAAAGAAGCCAAGGATCTGGTCGATGGCGCTCCCAAGACGGTAAAAGAGGGCATCAGCAAAGACGAGGCAGAGGCGATCAAGAAGAAATTTACTGACGCCGGCGCTGCTGTTGATGTAAAGTAACTGTCCTTGCTTGTTGGGCGTATGTGCGTTACTCTTGTAACAGAGTGAGCCATTCGCCCCGCAGGCTCGATGGCTCGTGAAGTTCCTGTCGATTGGGCAGTTCGGCTTCACCGACTTCGATTGGTCTAACAGCGCTCCGGAGTGATCCTCAGCGCAGGCGGAAGCAAAAACCCATCTATTCGAATAGTGCACAATCCGGTTGTGGCGCTCGCGGGACCTACTGTCTCTCGCGGGCCGTTCTCTGTTTTTGAACAACTTTGCAAAGCGGGAGCTCCCGGAGAAACATGAGCCGTGATGGGGACACGTGCTTGATTGGAAGCGAAAATTCGGTCGAGAGTTGTCGGCTCGGAAGCAGACAGAACCAGAAAAAGCGTATCTCAAAATCGCGTCGTTGTGGAGATGGATGACGAAGACGAACAGGATGCAACGCGCGAAACGAAGAGTGAAATTCAGCAGCGAACTTGAACAGTTGTCTTTAAACCACGTCGAATCGACGGACATTCTGTGAAGTGGCCAGAGGGTCGTCGAACTATTTTCGGGTTGCCGCCGGGAATAGCCGCAAAAGGCAAAACAGCCAGGAGTGAAGCATGTCGAACGAGAACCGCGCGATCCGTAGCCGTCTCGATTTTTCCAAAATTCCAACAGAAATCCAGATTCCGAACCTGATTGAAGTGCAGCGCCGTTCTTACGAGCGCTTTCTACAGATGGATAAGCTGCCGACCGAGCGCGATGATCTCGGTCTGCAGTCCGTGTTCGCTTCCGTATTCCCCATCACCGACTTTCGCAATCTGTCGGAGCTGGAATTTGTCGATTTTTCCATCGGCAACTGGGAGTGCAAGTGCGGACACTTGAAGGGACTGCATCACCTGCGCACCACTTGTATTCATTGCGGCGCCATGGTGATCACCGATCCGTTTCATCCGGGAGATGTTCTCTGCGGAAAGTGCGGCACCTATAACAAGAACACGCCGGACTTCTGCAACAAGTGCGGCGATCCAGTCGGACTGCAACTGAAGTACGACCAGAGCGAGTGCGAAGAGCGCAGCATGACGTATTCTGCGCCGCTGAAGGTCACGATCCGGCTGAAGATCTACGACAAGAACCCGGAAACCGGCGTCAAGACGATCCGCGACATGAAGGAGCAGGAGGTCTTCTTCGGCGATATTCCGTTGATGACGAAGAACGGGACTTTCCTGGTGAATGGCACCGAGCGCGTCATCGTCAGCCAGTTGCATCGTTCGCCCGGCGTCTTCTTTGAGACGGCGAACAACCGTACCTACTTCCTGGGCAAGATCATTCCCTATCGCGGTTCATGGGTGGAGTTTGAGTACGACCAGAAGAACACGCTGTACGTTCGCATCGATCGCAAGCGCAAGTTCCTGGGAACGGTGTTCCTCCGCGCGCTTGGGTTGAAGTCGGACGAAGAAATTCTCAAGAGCTTCTACACCATCGATACCATCTCGCTGAAGGGTGGCAAGCTGCATTGGACATTGAGCCCCGATGAGACCAAGGCAACCCACCTGCTGGGCGTGAAGCCGGCTCATGCAGTGGTGGTCAAGGGCGAGGAAATCGCTCATTCGGGCCGCAAGATTACGGCCAGCATTCTGAAAGCGCTGCGTACGGCCAAGATCAGCGAAGTTGAGGTAGAAGAATCCGAGCTCGACGGCGCCATGACGGCGGCCGACGTGGTCGACACGACCACCGGCGATCTGTTGCTGGAAGCGAACCAGGAACTGACGAAAGAAAAGCTGGCGCAGATTCTGGAAAGCGGCGTCACATCGCTCGAGATTTTCCTGCCGGAGCGCGACGATGTGGGCAACGTGATTTCTCACACGCTGCGCCGTGACACGGTGCACAAGCCGGAAGAAGCGCTGATCGAAATTTATCGCAAGCTGCGTCCCGGTGATCCGCCGACGCTGGACACGGCGACTGCGTTGTTTGAAGGCATGTTCTTCGATCCGCGCAAGTACGATTTCTCGCGCGTGGGCCGTTTGAAGTTCAACATCAAGCTGTACGACAAGCAGGATGCCACTTCGCTCGACCATCGCACGCTGACGCCGGAAGATTTCTACGCGACCATTCGCTACCTGCTGAAGCTGCGCAAGAACATCGGGGTGGTGGATGACATCGATCACCTTGGCAATCGCCGCGTGCGCGCGGTGGGCGAGTTGATGGAGAATCAGTTCCGCATCGGCCTGGTTCGCATGGAACGCGCCATCAAGGAAAAGATGAGCGTGTATCCGGACATGTCGACCGCGATGCCGCATGACCTGATCAACGCCAAGCCGGTGATGGCTGCGATTCGCGAGTTCTTCGGCAGTTCGCAGTTGTCGCAGTTCATGGACCAGACCAATCCGCTGTCGGAAATTACCCACAAGCGGCGTCTGTCCGCGCTTGGGCCGGGTGGTTTGAGCCGCGAGCGTGCCGGGTTTGAAGTGCGCGACGTTCACCCGACGCACTATGGCCGCATCTGCCCGATTGAAACGCCGGAAGGACCGAACATCGGCCTCATCTCGTCGCTATCGTGCTTTGCGCGCATTAACGAGTATGGCTTTATCGAATCTCCGTAT
>DATJUD010000064.1:0-5363 GCA_035502695.1 Acidobacteriaceae bacterium | reverse complement strand
AGTGTTTGTGGCGCGGGATGGTGAAGAGGCGCTGGATTTCTTGTTCTGCACCGGAGCCCATGCCGGGCGGTCGTTCGATCAGCCGCCCAAGCTGGTTTTGCTCGACCTGAAGTTGCCCAAGGTGGATGGGATGCAGGTTCTCGAAAAAGTGAAGAACGATGAGCGCACGCGAACTATTCCGGTGGTGCTGATGACTTCGTCGAAGGAAGAGCGTGACCGGGTGACCGGCTACGACCTGGGCGTCAACAGCTATCTACAGAAGCCGGTGGATTTCGACAGCTTCCGAAAAATGGTCAAACTGCTGGGCTTGTATTGGCTGGTGACGAATCAACCTCCGATCGCACACACTTCGGAGCTGACGCAGGCTGGACGGGCAAAATGAGCGGCACTGCAACCAAGCTGGCAACGGCCAATCCAGTCGAGCCCAAACCCAAACTACGGGCCGTGCTGGTGGAGGACAACCAGCTCGACGCGCAACTGGTTTTGCGGGCGCTGAAAAAAGACAGCTTCGAAGTGAGCGCGCTGGTGGTGCAGGACGAGGGCGGATTTACGCAAGCGCTGGCCGCCGACCCTCCGGAAATTATTCTGGCCGACTACAACCTGCCCAACTGGAAAGGCATGGAAGTGTTGAACGTGCTGCGGCGGGAAGGGCTGGATATCCCGATGATCTTGGTGTCGGGCGCCCTGGGGGATGTAACGGCGGTGGAATGCATCAAGCAGGGCGCGACGGATTATGTGTTGAAGGACAGTTTATCGCGGTTGCCGGAGGTGATCCGGCGGGCACTGCGGGAGAAGAATGAGCGCACATTGCGGCGGCAGGCCGAGCAAAAGCTGGCGCACAAAGTGGATGAACTGGCGCGGTCGAATGCGGACCTCGAGCAGTTCGCCTACGTGGCGTCGCATGACCTGCAGGAGCCACTGCGTATGGTGGCGGCTTACACGCAACTGCTTTCGGAACGGTATTCCGGAAAGCTGGATGAGAATGCCGACAAGTTTATTGGCTATGCGCGCGAGGGAGCGCTGCGCATGCAGGTGCTTATCCAGGATCTGCTGGCGTTTTCGCGCGTGGGCCGGGCCGACCTCGCCTATGCAATTGTCGATTGCAATGCGGTGATGCGGGAAGTTTTGCAGACGCTGGATTCGGCGATTCAGGAGAGCGGCGCGGTGGTGACTTATGCCGGGCTGCCATCGGTGTGGGCCGACCACACACAGTTGACGCAGGTATTTCAGAATCTAGTCGGGAACGCGATCAAGTTTCGCGGAAGCGAGCCGTCGCAAATATCGGTGCAGGCGGAACAATCCGATGGGAAGTGGATGTTCAGCGTGCGCGACAACGGCATCGGAATTGCGCCCGAGTATGCGGAAAATATCTTCGTCGTGTTCCAGCGCTTGCACGCACGCAGCGAATATCCGGGGAACGGCATTGGACTCTCGATTTGCAAGAAAGTGATCGAGCGCACCGGCGGCAAGATTTGGGTCGAGTCCGAAGCAGGCGTTGGCTCGACATTTAAGTTCACGATTCCGCTGGAAGGCTCGACGGAAGAAGCGCTGACGCAAGGAAGTTCGACGGAAGAAAAAAAATCATGAAAACAACTTCGGAGCTTCTTATCGTCGACGACAATCCCGCGGATGTTGCCCTGGCTTGCGAGGCACTAAAAAGTGGAGCGCATGAAGGCAAAATCAGCAGTGTGGGGGACGGTGCGGAAGCTCTGGCATTTTTGAACCGGCGGGGAACCTATGCCAACGCGCTCAAGCCCGACCTGGTAATTCTGGACCTCAACCTTCCCAAGCGCGATGGCCTGGCGGTGCTGGCCGCCATGAAGGCGGGGCCGGAGTTGCGATGCATTCCCGTGGTGATCTTCAGCACGTCGCGGCTTCGTAAAGATATTTCGCGGAGCTACGAACTGGGCGCGAACTGCTACGTCACCAAGCCGGGAAACCTTAAAGATTTTTTTTCGACCATGAAGTCGATCGAAGAATTCTGGTTCAACTTTGCCAGCCTGCCATCGCGGGGAGAGGAATCGAAGTAATGAATAATCCAACCACGAACATACTGCTTATTGAAGATAATCCGGGAGACGCGGACCTGGTACGGCTGCGGCTCACCGAGGGCCAGTCGCCGGTGAAAGTGAACTGCGTCAACCGACTGGCGGACGGGCTGGCCTGCCTAACCAGAGAGACACCGACGCTGGTGTTGCTCGATTTGAATTTGCCCGACAGCCACGGAGCGGAAACGTTTCGCCGCGTCATGGAGCATTCTCCCGACGTTCCGGTGGTGGTTCTCTCCGGACAGGATGATGAAGTGCTCGCGATGAAGGCGGTTCACCAGGGCGTGCAGGATTATCTGGTGAAGGGCAACCTTTCGAGCAAGAATCTGGAACGCGCCATGCGTTATGCGGTCGAGCGCCAGGGACTGCTGCGCGCGCTCGAGATCAGCCAGAAGCAGCAACTTGAATTCAAGAATCAATTTCTGTCCCACGTATCGCATGAGCTGCGCACGCCGCTGACCTGCATTCATCAGTATGTGACGCTGCTTTTGGACGGCCTTGCCGGACCGATCGCGCCCGACCAATCCGACCATTTGAAAACCGTGTTGAGGAGCGTGAACCAGTTGCATGCCATGATTCGCGATCTGCTGGAGGCGACGCGCGCCGACAGCGGGAAGATGCGGATCGAGCCTCGCGCCGTGGCTCTGCGCGAACTGATTCAGCAGGCGGTTGCGATGCTACGGCCGACCGCGGAAGGAAAAAGGATCGGAGTCGAGATCGGCCTGGATCAGCGTCTGCCTTTGGTGTTCGCCGATCCAGATCGCGTTTTGGAGGTCCTGATTAACCTGCTGGATAACGCCATCAAGTTCACGCCTGCCGACGGCGCGATTATGCTGCAGGCCACGCTGGTCGATGCCGACCCCTCTTCGGTCTATATCTCGGTAAGCGATACCGGCCGCGGCATTGGCCCGGACGCCAAGGCGCTGATTTTTGAGCGCCTCTATCAGGATCCCGATTCGGTCGACGACCATCGCTCTGGACTGGGATTGGGACTATTCATTTGCCGCGAAATCGTTCGCCTGCACGAAGGACGCATCTGGGTCGCGAGCGAACTGGGCCAAGGCACCACATTCACCTTTACCCTCCCAATTTATTCCCTGGCCAAACAGTTGGCTCCCGTCATCGTGTACCAGGACCGGCTGCGGCCATCCTTCGTGCTGGTGCGGGTGGAGTTGACACCGCTTTCCAGTCCTCCCCGCGGCAATTGGAAAGAAACCTGGCAGCAATGCCTGGAAACTTTGCGGCGCTGCGTCTATCTCGACAAGGATTTGGTTCTGCCGCCGATGGGAACCTCAGGAGCGTCAGAGACTTTTTTCGTGGTGGCGTCCACCGACATGGAGCGCTCCGGAATTATGACCACGCGTATCCGCGAGCAGGTGGAGCGGGTAAAAGACTTGAAGATGAAGTGCAACCTGACCATCTCGGCGCTTCCGATTTCGGTGCAGGCGGCGCAACCTGGGGAAACTCTGGAGCAGCAGATTCAAGCTGTGTCCGAATGCGTGTCGCAGATGATCCTGTCGAACATGGAACGAAAGCAATCGACCGCCGGAAAGGACAAGCCGCTTGCCAACTAGCGTAGTAACGGAAATTACGAATTCACAATCAAAAAGGAGAATGACCATGGCAAAATCGAAAATTCTAGTAGTGGACGACGATCCCGATTTGGTGAGAGCGCTGCGCTTGCGCTTGCGGGCCAATAATTATGAAGTGACCACAGCTTCCGATGGCTACTCGGCGATCGCTCAGGCGCAAAAAGAACGCCCTGCCCTGATCATTCTGGACCTTGGTCTACCGGTTGGAGACGGCTTTGTGGTTCTCGACCGGCTGCAAAACATCGATGCGCTCTCCGGCGTTCCCGTGATCGTACTGAGCGCGCGCGATCCGCAGGCCAATGAAGAACGCGCCCTGAAAGCGGGGGCATCCGCGTTCTTCCAAAAGCCTGCGGATAACGACGAATTGCTGAACGTGATTCGAGTCAGCCTGGGGCCAGGCACGGTACAACCGGTGCCGTGGCCATCGTAGACTGCGATGGGCAGCGTCCTAGGGTAGCGTCGCCGTGTAGCCGGCATTGTTGCAGGAAGTATCGGAATAATGCCCCACCACGGTTCCTCCAAGGTTGATGCCGCCGCCGGCGGTTTGGTAAGCATCGGGAACATTCAAGGGGACGAACTTGCCGTTGGGCGAGCGCACGAATCCATGCTCGTTGTATGAGGCATCCCAATAGTGCCCGGAAATATAGCCCTTATCGTTAATGCCATCGGGTACCGTTCCGGCTGCGTTGCCTCCGGTACAGGGGGCAGCGCCCAGGACCGAGGCTGCGCCCGGGACATCGAACGTAGTAATGACGCCTGAAGCATCGCGAGACCAACCGTGATACACACCGGAAGAATCCGTGTAAAGACCAACAGAAGTGTTCAGGTTGTTGATTCCCACACATTCCGTGTCGCTTGAGCCATCTACGCTAAATAGCGTGAGAGCGCCGTTAATGCTGACGAAGGCCTGATACGTCGTATAGGGTGGGCTCAACACAAAACCGCAAAACTGCCGGTGATTGTTGATGGCGCCGATGGCGGTGTCGGTACCCGTCGGCTGACCGGGTGCGCTATAGGTTATGTATCGGCCGCTTTCATAGAAAAATCCGTAATAGAGGCTGGCGGAGCTGTCAAAGAAATAGCCTGCAATCATGTCCTGATCGTTGACGGCGTAGGCTTCCGTGACGAACGGCGAGGATGTGTTCAAGGGATCGTCCAGCAGGGTAATGTTGCCCTCGGTGTCGCGCATCCATCCGTCGGTGTTTCCCGATGCATCGAGCAGATAGCCCACGATAAGGCCAGCCGCATTGATACCTTCGACGCTTAACGATCCCGGGGTCGCGGGCGCGGCCTCCGGCACGTCAAAGGTGGAGTAGCTGATCGATTGCGCGCACATTGCTCCCGAGAAACCAACAGCAACTACGAAGGTCAGGCATAGATGACGAAGATGATTCAATTTCATTATTTCTCCTTAGACAGGGCTTCCCTTCCCTGAACCGGATTCCGATTCCAAGGGCCGAAGAGATTCCGGCATGATTCGACTGGCTCGCAAAGGGAATGGACCCGCATCGGGGATTTGCTCCAGACGACCTTGGGCGGCCAGAATGTAGCCCAGACAAGGCTTCCAGCAAGTAATTTGGGGTATTGTTACGGTATCAAGCCATGCTATCTTGTAGTTGCATAGATCGCCGAATTGTAGGGCCCGCGCGATCCACGCACTCCCCTGAACTGAGTTGCCGCTGCATCCCTAACCTGAATGGCTCGCCTGCATGAGCACGCAGTT
>DATJUD010000063.1:0-21677 GCA_035502695.1 Acidobacteriaceae bacterium | reverse complement strand
AAAGTTGCTCTCCGCGGTTTCCATGACCACAGTGAACAGCGGATAATGCGGTAGTACAAGAAATGCACTGTCGCGAATCAAATTCGCGTCCGCGATCATCGCATGCAAGGGTGCCTCACATGCCGACCATGAACATTCAGGCAAAGGAAATACGTCTTGCCTCTCGTCCGCAAGGAGAGCCGACACAGGATAATTTCGCGCTCACGACAGTTGAATTGCCGGAGCTGCAACCGGGAGAAGTCCTTGTCCGAAATTCTTTTTTCTCCATCGACCCCTACATGCGCGGCCGCATGAATGAGGGCAAGTCCTACATCATGCCGTTCGTTGTCGGAAAAGCTCTGGATGGCGCCGCTGTCGGACAGGTGGTGCAATCGCGAGACGCCGCCTTTCGCCCCAGCACCTGGGTATTAAGTTTCTGCGGTTGGCGCGATTACTACATCGGCCAGGCATCGCAGTTGCGGAAGATCGACGCTACCGTGGCGCCGCCTTCCGCCTATCTGGGAGTCCTGGGAGCGACCGGCCTGACGGCGTGGGTCGGCCTCAACGACATCGCCAAAATCAAAGGAAGAGAAACTGTTTTCATCTCCGCCGCAGGGGGAGCCGTGGGCAGCGTTGCCTGCCAGCTGGCGAAATTGCAGGGTTGCAATGTCATTGCCAGTGCCGGTTCCGCAGCCAAGGTGGCATTTCTGAAAAAACAGTTGCACGTTGACTACGCCTTCAACTATCGCGAAGCGGATCCGCTGCGGCAGTTGGAAATTGCTGCGCCGGACGGTTTACACGTGTACTTCGATAACACCGCCGGCCCGCAGCTGGAGGCAGCGCTGTCTTCCATGCGCAACCATGGTCGCATCGTGATGTGCGGTGCTATCGCCGGGTATAACTCACCCTCGCCAGGCCCAAAAAATCTGCACCAGATCATCATTCGCCGCTTGCGAATGCAGGGGCTGCTGGTTGCGGATCATCTTCACCGCATGCCCGCATTTCTGGCGGAAATGATCCCGCTACTGCGTGCCGGCAAGGTGCTGCATCAGGAGACTGTGATCGATGGCATTGAAAAAGCTCCGGATGCTTTCATCTCCCTGCTTGAACCGGGAGATTTGCACATCGGCAAGCTTGTGATTCATGTCTGAATATCGCGGGTCATCGGAGTCCAGCAGATTTCCTCTACGTGTAGTCGAAATGATACCGATTCGCGCGGCTTTTCCTTACGAAGAGACGCTCAACTTTGAATTCAAAATGGGCATGGGAAATCCGCTCTATACTTCCCCGTATGGATATCTTGTGGACTCCGTGGCGCTATCGCTATGTCAGCACAGTGGACACCGCTACCCGGCAGGGCGTGCCATCGGAGCTGGCAGCGTGGCCCGGAGATACCGGCTGTGTCTTCTGCAATTTGCTGGGAGCGTCGGCTCATGCAGTGGCCAACGGCCTGTCACCCGACGAGGCGGATCGTGCCGCGAACATCGTGGCGCGTGGCGAGCGCTGCTTTATCTGCCTGAACGCGTTCCCATACAACTCCGGTCACGTGATGATCCTGCCCTACGCTCATACTGCGGAACTGGGCAAGCTGGAGCCTGCGGAAGCGCAGGAGATGATGGCGATGGCGCAGCAAGTGGAGCGGACCTTAAGAAAAATCTATCGTCCTGAAGGCATCAATCTCGGCATGAACCTGGGCAAGGCCGCCGGCGCAGGAGTGATTGGGCACCTGCACATGCACATGCTGCCACGCTGGTCGGGCGACACAAATTTTATGACGGTGATTGGCGAGACGCGCGTTTTACCGGAGCCTCTTGAGATTACCTGGGATCGCCTGCACGCGGCACTGCTGGAAGAACGGCGCTAACGCGTCACGCTATTGCTGAGGAGCCGCCGGCACTGGTGCCGTTGTCGGTGTCGATTCCGTGCCCGGCGCTGCGGCTTGATGTTGCTTGGGAGCATGGCTGGCACTGGCTTCGAAGCTTACGATTTGCCACACCCCATTGTGACGGTGATATACGCGTGTGTAGCGATAGTAACCATTTAGACTTTCACCGTCGTGCTCCCCGGTGACTTGCGCCTTCGATACCACGACGGCTGTGCTGCCATACACACGGATCTTGCGATCCCAGGTATGAATATGGCTAAACTTTGTCGTGCCATTTTTGAAGCTGTCAATGGTTTCAGCCTTGGTCGCCAGCGTACCATCCCCATAAATCCCCAGGTAATCTTCAGCAAGCATGTTTGCCATGGTGGCTGTATTGCCGGTCAGTTCTGCCTGTTGCCACATGGCTTCCAACTTCTCAATGATGTGGACAATCTGCCGGGGCTGCGGGTGAGGATGAGGTAGGGACGTGGCGTTCGCCGCAGGCAGCCAAAGCAACAGCAGCAGAATTCCGACGCTGCCGCGTGCGAGGCCCTGCGCTTCGGAATATCGAATCGTGGAATGAAACTGCGCTCGCATGGCTGTATCGGGATGTTAGTTCGAGCCTTCGCCGGAGTCAAAGGGTAATTCGTAAAAATTTAGCGGATGACCCCGGCTACTCACTATCCAATTTACGCCAGCGCGTTCAAATCCTCGACGCTGCGTTCCTTCATCCACTGAAAAAGTCCGCCGATAGCGTACTTGTGAAAGTGTGGCGATGCACGATGCGCTTCCAGGGCAGCCTCGTCACGATACTGCTCATAGATCATCACCAGGCTGGAATCGCCCGCCAATTCATGCGGAATATAACTGATGCATCCTGGTTCCTGGCGAGAGGCGGCCGCCAGCTGTTGCACGGCTTCCAGAACCTCTTTGCGATCTTCCTGGGCAAATCGCATACGCACGATAAATGAAATCATTCCGGCTTCTCCTCGGGATAGGCTTCCCGAAATTCGCGTTACGTGGGGGATCGCGTCGCAGGCGAACTGGCGACAAGGCCTCTGCGGATTGCAGTTTCACAAAGCGAAATTGCAATCTCTTTTGATAGGGTCGATCATTTTGGGCTCGCCGACATGCGCTCGAGCATCGCCGCGAATTCCGGCAACACAATTGTCTGGTCGCGGTCGGGTCCGGTCGAAATCATTCCGATCTTCGCGCCGGATTCCGCTTCCAGAAACTTCAAATACTCTTTTGCCGCGGACGGCAGGGCATCGAAGGTCCGAACATTCTCGGTAGCTCCGTCCCAACCTTTCATCGTGGTTAATATCGGCTCAATTGCTTCCAAGCCTCGCACATCCGCTGGAATCGTGTCGGTAATCTTTCCGTGAATTCTGTAGGCAGTGCACACTGGGATTTCCTTCAGCGTGTCCAGCACGTCCAGCTTGGTGACCACCAGCCACTCCGTACCGTTGATCTGCGTGGAATAGCGCAGCAGCGGCAGATCGAGCCACCCGCAGCGCCGCGGCCGTCCCGTCACCGCACCATATTCCTGGCCGCGGGCTCGAATCAGCTCACCCTGGGCATCGTGAATTTCCGTCGGGAACGGTCCTTCTCCCACTCGCGTCACATACGCCTTAGTTACCCCGATGACCGTGCCAATCTTCGTCGGCCCCACGCCTGTTCCCGTGGCCGCTCCGCCTGCCGTCGCCGATGAGGAAGTCACAAACGGATATGTCCCATGATCGATGTCGAGCAGCGTGCCTTGCGCGCCCTCAAACATGATGCTTTCGCCCGCCTTCAGCGCGTCATTCAGCATGCGGGAGGTGTCGGCCACAAATGGCGCCAGCGCTTCCGCAGCACAAGCATATTCCTCGTACATCTTTTCAGGATCGATCGGCTCACTGGCGAACAACGCGTGCGCGATCGTATTCTTCTCGTGGCAGGCGTTCTTGATATGCGTGCGCAGCAGTTCCGTATTCAGCAGGTCAACCACCCGCAGACCGCCGCGTTTCATTTTGTCTTCGTAGGCCGGTCCAATGCCACGGCTGGTGGTGCCAATCTTCATCCGGCCCGGAGCATTTTCCGACGCCAGTTCAATCATGCGATGGTAGGGCAGAATCACGTGCGCTCGGTCAGACACGAATAGCTGTCCGGCTACGTCGACTCCCAGTTCTTTCAGCCGGGCTACTTCGCTCAGAAACGCCATCGGGTCCAGGACAACGCCATTGCCGATGACAGCGCGGCAGTCGGGACGCAGCACTCCGCAGGGCACCAGCTGCAATACAAACCGCTTACCGCCAATAATGACGGTGTGTCCTGCATTGTGGCCGCCGGCATAGCGCGCCACCACGGAAAATCGTCCGGATAGAACGTCGACAATCTTGCCTTTGCCTTCATCGCCCCACTGGGCGCCCAAAACTACTGCCGTCTTCGCTTGCATTTCGACTCGATTCCGCTCGTTTCCGGGGCCCGGGCACGCGGAGGCTTCCATGGTTCAGAAGGCGGCTCCAACTACGTCCGGCCACGACTGGTATGGCAACAATGTTGTGCAGGAGGGTTGCTGGCGATTCGCCAACGCTTCATGTGCTCAACAAGAATCCTATACTACCGAGGGACGCGATCAAAGCAGAAAGCGGACACGCCCCAAACCTTCGTGCAGAGGAAGAAGTGTATCTATGCCGGAATTGCCGGAAGTAGAAACCATAGCCAATGGCGTTGACGTGCGAGTGCGCGGACGCACCATAATATCCGTTTGGCTCAGCTCGAAGCCGGAACCTTTCCGTTCGACGCCTGCGGAGCTGGTGAAAGCTCTGACCGGCAGCACGATCGAGCACGTTCGTCGCGTGGGAAAACATATTGTTGTCGATTTGACACGAGACGCCGCTGCCACCCGCCGCCGCTCGATCGCTGCGTCTCGGAAGGCAAAGCCGTGGCGCGGACAATGGCTCGTTCATCTCGGTATGACCGGTAGTCTGCTCGTCTGCCAGCCCGACGAGCCGACGCCGAAGCACACCCACGCCATTCTGCAACTCGACGATGCCCGCGAAGTTCGCTTCGTCGATCCACGCCGTTTTGGCCGCCTGTCTGTGCTCGATCTTTCCACCGAGGCCACGTCGAAAACTGGCAGGCGCGATTCGGGAGTTTCCGCGCACGACAAGGGATTTATTGGGCCCGGACAGGAGCCATTAGACATCTCTGCAGACGCGTTTCGAGCCCTCTTTCGCGGACGGCGAACGCCCATCAAGTCCGCGCTGCTGAATCAGAAGCTTCTCCACGGGGTGGGCAACATTTATGCGGATGAAAGTCTATTTCGCGCCGGCATTCGTCCGCGCCGCCAGGCCGGTCGCCTTACCGCTAAGGAACTCGAGCGGCTGCGCACCTCCATCCAGTCTGTGCTGCGAGAGGCGATCACCCTGGGCGGCTCTTCCGTCTCCGATTATGTCGATGCTTCCGGAGAGAAGGGCTTTTTTCAGCTGGAGCACAAGGTCTATCTGCGCACCGGCGAGTCCTGCCTGGTCTGCGGAACGCCGATTCGCCGGATCCTTGTTGCCGGCCGCGGCACTCACTTCTGCCCGCATTGCCAGCACTGATTCGCAGACCATCGTCCGTGGTCGCCTGATAGGGAGGCAGTCTCATCCTTATTGCCTGATTCGATTCCAAATGCGACGAGAGGAAAAAATCATTCTCCATCCCTCGTACACTCGGCGTAGCCGTGCATGCGTGGGCGAGAAAAAACGCTGGGGAGATTGGGATGAGGCGACTGACGTTGGCAATCTGGTTCGTGTTTGCAATTGGCGGTCTGCATGCGCAGACTGCGGATTGGCAGCCCTCACCCGGACATACGCAGATTCCGATCTGGCCAGGAACTGGGCCGGATACGCAGCCGACGACCGGCCGGGAGCAGATGGTGACAGATACGAAAGATCTGGTCGCCGGACGGCCGTGGTTGTTTATCAACAACGTCTCGAAGCCCACGATGACGGTCTATTCGCCGCACGGCAACAACACGGGGGTCGCGGTGGTGGTGTTTCCTGGTGGCGGCTATCAAGGATTGGCGATCGACCTGGAAGGCACCGAAGTATGCGACTGGCTGATGTCGAAGGGAATCACCTGTGTGCTGCTGAAGTACCGCGTGCCGCCCGACGGCGAATACCCGAAGCCTGCGCCCTATCCGAAGACGGGGCCTTATCCGGAATCGCCGATTGCGTTGGAAGATGCGCAGCGGACGATAGGCCTGGTTCGGTTGCATGCGGCGGAATGGCACATCGATCCACACAAGATCGGAGTGCTGGGATTCTCCGCGGGCGGGCATTTGGTGGCGGCGATCAGCACGCACTATCAGAAGCGCTTATATTCGGCCATCGATGCCGCCGATCAAGAGAGCTGTCGCCCCGACTTTGCTGTGGCGCTGTATCCAGGGCATCTGTCGCTGGCCGCCGCAGAGTGGGATGCGACGCAGAGCCGCCGGAAGTTCGTGGTTCCACACGCGGCAAATGCCGACCCGCAGCTCACGCTGAATCCAGCGATTCCAGTCACCCACGATACGCCGCCAACCTTCTTGCTGCAGGCGGAGGATGATCACGTGGACAATGTGGACGATGCGCTATCGTATTACATCGTCCTGAAGAACGCCGAGGTTCCGGTCGAGATGCACTTATATGCATATGGTGGTCATGCGTTTGGGCTGCGGCGCACGAACGAACCAATCACGGATTGGCCTGCGCTGGTGGATACCTGGTTGGTGACGATCGGAATGATTTCGCGCTGAGGTCGGTCTTGATCCGATGCGATAAGGCGTTGACCTATGATTTTGTGGATGAGATCGATACTTTTCCTATGGAATTGCAGAAAATCAATATGGTTTTCTTTCGTAACTCCTTTGCTTTGTGGCGAATGACTTTGGTATCAAATTTGCACTGTATTAGGGCAAGCTAGTGAACGCACGGTAAGCCGAAAGGCTTAAGTCGATAAAAAAGTTCAGGCAATGAGAGCCGTCAGCAGAGTTTCTGGGCAGTTGATAAAGAAACCAGTCGGCTCCACCCGAACCGAATCGTAGCATGCACCATGAAGCGGGTCCACCCAAATCCGGGAGGCCAGTGACCCGATTCTAGTTGCGAGTGTAGCGTCTGAGTCTACCTATCCCCCAAAGAGCCCCTTTTCCAATTTTCAGCTTTCATTATGCGCACGTTCACGTGCGCATGGAATGATGAGGGCGCAAGAGTTGCAATGGGTAGAGTGGCACGAACAGCCGAGTGACCGGCCAGCCACAGCCAATTTTCAAGGCGAATCAATTCAGCAAGTTTTGCCCAGCGGTTACTGATTTACAGGTTTTTTCGCGTGCCACTTGCCGATTTTGTTTCTCCGGAGTAGCATCAGTCTTGCTCATCGTTTGGCTGAAGCTGCATACCTTTCTGGGACCCGCGGCTCGCCGATACCATGTTACGGATAGGAATAATACAGAACAGTTCGGAAGCGCTTCAAGAATGCGCTCCCATAGCGGTAACGCTGTAGGAACTGTCACGCCAGCAGGCTGCCGGATCGCTCAGAGGCAGAATCCTGCCAGGCAAATGAAACTAGCTTGAGACAAAAATTCCATCATGCTGCTCGATAGCGTCCTCGCAGGACGGAACTGAGATCATCCCAGTTGTCGTGTATCGCGACTCGCGCAGTTCAAGTCAACGCAAGGTACAAGGAAGTGTCTGAATGACAGAAGATTCAACGCAGCAATCGGAGAATCCATCTCCCTCTCCACAAGCGAATCCCCAAGCCGCTGGACAGAATGCTCCCCGGCAAAAGCAAAGCTTTCGTCGTCGCCGCAAACGTCGCGGATCAGGTGGTAATCCCGGTCAGGGCGGAAACCCGGGACAGGCCGCCGCGAATGGCCAGGCCAACGGTTCCGCGGCACCGGCAGCCCAGGGCAATGCTCCCCGTAATGAAAACCAGCCCCGGAAGAAGAAGCGCTTCTTCAAGAAAAATCAGCGTCAGGGTCAGAACCAGAATCGGGCCAATGCCGGCGGCGGGCGCGGCGACTCGCGTGGAAATTCCAACGGGCAACAACAGCGTCGTGGTGGCAGCAAGCAGCGCCGTCCAAAAGTTTTTGTCGGTCCCATGGATCACAGCTATCGTGCTGTGAACGGAAATTATTCCGACGCACCACCCTCAACAATTGAGTTGCAGCGCGGATTTACCAATGCCCACTACAACGGCAATGGCAACGGAAATTTCAATGCTGACTATTCCAGCCCGGTGAATGGAGGCCGTGCTGTCGACGACATCCAAGGCTCGGCGAGCGGCGCAGCTGTATCCGACAATTCTCCGGTTCGCATCTACTGCTTCATTGACGATTTGTTCTTCATCGCGAAAATTCAGGAGACTGCGCGCAAGCTGGGAATTAAAGTTGCTTTCGTTAAAAACGAGAAGGACACGATTGCGGACCTGCTGGCGTTGCCGGAAGAGGCGCGGCCGACTTTGATTGTGTTTGATTTGAACAGCAACACGGCGAAGCCGTTGGCGCTGATTCCGAAGCTGAAAACGAAGTTGAAGCGGGCGACGTCGATCGTGGGATTTTTGTCGCATCTGCAGGGTGAGCTGAAGGCGAAAGCGATTGAGGCGGGGTGCGATACGGTCATGCCGAGGTCGGCATTTTCGCAGACGCTGCCGAACCTGCTGCGACGATATGGGATCGAAGTCGAGATCGAAGACGATCAGGCGCAGGTGATCGAAGCCTAATTGTTGCGCGCAGAGATTCTGCCGAGAATCTCAACATAGTAGAAGGGGCCGTATGATTTCCCGCAATCATTGCGGCCGCGAAACAACCCCGTTAACACTGGCGATTTGCTCATCCCGGGGGCCAGTGCATGGCGCGGCCGCCGAGCACATGCAGATGTAAATGGTCGACGGTCTGACCACCTTCCGGACCGCTATTGATGACAATCCGAAAACCTTTGGGCAGGCTTTTTTTCGCTAGGTCGGTCGCGACCAGCGTCAGATGACCCAACATTTCCTTGTCGGCTTCGGTGGCGAGGGCGAGCGAGTCGATGTGCTTTTTGGGGATGACGAGAAAGTGTGTGGGTGCCTGCGGGTTGATGTCGGCGAAGGCGATCGAGTCATGATCTTCGAAAATCTTTTTGGCGGGAATTTCTCCCGAAACAATCCGACAAAATAGACAGTTCATGCCTTCGAGTTTCGCACAAAACTTAGCGGGGGAAATATTTGGGGTGTCTTCCTGGGAGCCAGGGATTGTAGTGGGCGGCGAAGTTGGCGCGCTGGGAGACGGAGGGATGGCTGTAGAGCCAGAATTCCACGAAGGGGTTGGGGTTGGGCGCCTCGAGATAGTTTTCGCCGAGAGCGACGAAGGCTTTGACCGCGGTTTGCTGCGGATCGGGAACGAGGCCGTGGATGGCTTCCTGCCCGAAGACGTCGGCCTGGTGCTCTTCCCATCGGCTGAAAGCGTTGGCAATGGGGGAGAAGAGAAACGAGATGCAGGTGAAGACGAGCAGCAGGACGGCGAGTGCCGCGAAATCCCCGGGAGCGCGAATCTGCCAGCGGGGGCCGAAGCGGCGAACGAGCGCGTTGACGGCTAGATACGCGAACCAGAGCAGGACGACGAGCACGGCCAGGGTGAAGGCGAGGCCCTTATAGATGTGGTGGAGGACGTAGTGGCCCATTTCATGGCCGACGACGAAGAGAATCTGATTCGGCAGAAGCTTGCGGATGGTGTTGTCCCAAACGACGATGCGGGTGGTGGCGCCGATGCCGGTGACGTAGGCGTTGATGCCAGTGACTTTTTCGCTGGCCTTCATGAGGAACATGCGCGAGGGAGGAATGTCGAGGCCGGCGTGGTGCGCCAGTTTCTCCAGTTGCGCGGTGAGCGCGGGGTCGCTTTTCTGTAGCGGTGAAAAGTGGTTGAAGATGGGGTCAATCCAAATGGGCGAAATGAAGACGGCGAAGACGATGACGGGGATGGTGCAGAGCCAGAACCAGAGCCACCATTTGCGCGGGGCGACGCGGATGACCCAGAAGAGCAGGAGCAGCAGCGGCGTCATGACAAGCACCGAGAGGCCGAGGCCCTTGAGCTGATCGAGGGACCAACTGGGCCAGGACTGAACGGAGAGGCCGTAGGCGCGCTCGATGTGCTGGCTGTAGATGTCGAGTGGAAGCGAGACCAGGGTGAGAAAGACGATGGCGATGGGAAGAAAGATGAGCGCTTGGAGCCAGCGGTTGGGGCTGATGCGCTCGGCCCAGTTGCGCAGGGCGGCGGGCCAGCGCCAGGCGAGGATGAGCAACAGAACGAGGATGGTCCACGCCGTGCCGCCGAAGGCGAGAATGGTGCGCAGGCGGGTGAGGGTGATGGCCTGGGCGAGCAGCGCGGGCGGCAATGTATATGCGGGTGGTGCTGGCTGCGCGGGCTGAGATTGCGCGGATGCTGGCTGCGGCAGTGATTGCTGGGCGGGGGCGGTGGTTGCGAGGGCGAGGAGGCAGGCGAGGAACAGAACGCATGTCATCACTCGTCGCGGCATTGGAATTCCTCTCCTATCTATAGATGAGGATAGTTCATGGGTGTTAGCCGCACGGGCATACGTTAGGAGCGTGGGCAAAGTTGAAGGATTGTGCAGGCCAGTTGAAGGATTGTGCACGCTAATTGAAGGATTATACGGGCTAATTGAAGGATTATACGGGCTAATTGAAGGATTGTGCAGGCTAATTGAAGGATTGTGCAGCGTGCCTTTTGCGGCAAGTATTTTGGTTGCAGCCTTATGAGGGTCAAACCTCATGTAAATTCGGCTTCCGCTGCGGATTTTCAGAAAAAAACGAAAATTGGATGGTCCCATCCGTGCGATCCGGAACATACATACCCTTCCGGAAGGCGGTGGGAGGCTTATCTCCATTTTACCAAGTTCGGAGTGGTCGAAGCGCCACGGCTGCCGTAGAACCAGGGATTCGCCAGTTCATCCTTGTGTCAATCTTTGTGGCGGCCGAATTTCTTCATTATTTCAGGAGCAAATTCGCCGATGGTGTTGATCACGACTCCGACCCAGGCTTGCGTGATGACGCTCTGATATCCCTTGACTGTGATATCCACTTTGTTTGGATTCCAGGTTGCGCCGATGGCTCCTGCGCCGAAGGCCGCGGCGAACGGCATGATGTTGGGTCGGATGGATTGTTCCGAGTGGGCATAGGTGATGAAGTTTCTGATGAACGCGTGGCGAAGGCGTGGGCCGGTGCCGGTGCAGCGGCAGCGATCATAGCGCGGTTCCCATCCGACGATGCCTTGACCGAGCGAGGTGAACGAATTCTGGATGATATTGGTCGCCTGGTTGGAGCCGATGCGTTTGGTGAAACCGGGGAATCCATCTCCCCAGTCCGGCGGGGTGTCTCGCACTTGATCGTGCAGGGCGAAGAATCCTGTCTTGATATAAATGCCGGGCGTGGTGTAAGTCTGGCGGATATACAGCTTGAAACGCTCGGGAGCATTCAAGGCGACAAGAGGGGCGTCCTTGGGGATGTAGGCGCCGTAGAGCCAGTTGACGGGAAGCTGCGTGTTGATGGCGGGTGGTGCTGGCTCAGTTGGTGCTGGCTGCACAGGCACACTTTGAGTTTCAGTGGGCGGAGGTTGCGTGGGTGGAGATGATTGCTGGGCGCGGGCGGGGGCTGCTCCGCTGACGAGTGGGAGGGCCAGGAAGGGAACGAGGAATCGTGCTCGCGTGGCCAGGTGCATGGTAGAGCGACCTATTCCGCGTCATCATTATCGCTCAAATGGAGACAGCTTGAATGTTTGAGGGCTTGCGGGTGTGGGTGAATTCACAGCGTGCTGGGGGCGTGTCGAGTTGAAGGATTCGTCTGCTGGTGGCGGGCGATTCGGTGTTGGTGCTGTGCGACATACAGTATCGCGCTCCGGGGTTGTGCCGCGAGTGCTGGCCGCACGGGCATACTCTGCGCTGGTGTTGCTGGGCGCGGACGGGGCTGCTCTGCTGACGAGGAGGAGGGTCAGGAGGGGAATCATGAAACCGTGCTCGCGTGGGTGAAGGCATGGCGAGAGCGATTGATCTTATCTATAGAGAGGATAGTGCAAGGGGACGAGGGATTTGGCGATAAAGCACTCGTTGATATCCCTGCGGCGAAAATTCATTGATTCAGGCTCCAAAGGTGCACAATGGATGGCTGAGACCGTTAAGCCGTTGAGGAGGCACTTCATGCCAGATGGCGAATCTTTAGTATTCGAGCCGCGTGATTACGCGAACATTATCAAGCTCACCGAACCGGGAATTTTAGAGCAATTTCTGGATAGGCCTGCGATTGAAATAGTTGAAACGATTATGGGCGCGTTCCAATTGGGGAAGTCTGGTTTGATCGCTTCCGGGAAGAATCTGGCTTTGGGCTTGCTCAAAGGGAGAATGTATAAACAGTTTGCCGAGGAGTTCAAGCGGTTGAGAGATGCCGGAAAACTGCCAGAAGATTTCGCTGACCAAAAGAACGGTTTCTACACGTGGGCTGAGTTAATGGCGATAATTGACGACGAATGCCCCGATGCTGATCGTCTGGAAGCGCTGAAGGCGATGTTCTATGCCGTCAACAAAGCTACGGCGGCAGACTGGGAGAGGATTCAAGCGTATCAGCTCTGGAATCTCACCAAACAACTGGGATCGGGGGAACTTTATTTATTGAAAGTGATAAAGGAAAATATCAATCAAATTCCAAATAATGGCGGGTATCAGGCTTGGGCACGATATTTATCTGAAAAGACCGGGTTCATGGCTCAGTCGCTCGTCGATTTGCACGAGAAGCGGCTTACAGAGCTGTTTCTACTCACGCCCCGACAGTATGGTGATCGTAGCGGAATCAGCACTCAAAACGGGCGTCTGACTGATCTGGGATTGAGACTTTGCAGCAACATTGAAACCTATCACGTCGACCTTGAGACGGCACAGTAGCGGAGTAACGCAAGACGGGTGTCCTGATCCAAGGATTGGAAATTAGGAACCGTGCTCGCTTGGGTAGCGATCTATAGATGAGGATAGTGCAAGGAAAGATAGGAAACAATGCTAGAGACTCGATGCGGAGTTCTTGAGATACAAGCACGGTACAAAGTGGTTATTGTGGGTAAGTGCCATTCGGAACTCCGGCCTCCAGCATATCAGATGCGCTTGCGTCCTTTACTCTCGAATCAACGGCCGTGCCGCCGCTACTCGGGCGATTATCTTTGCACCCATATCTTCGGCGTTGCTGAGGGTTTGAAACTCCTCCGAGTTCATGCCGATCGGTACTGCTAGGAGTATGTAACTTTCCATGGAAGCGCCATCCTGCATTTCCTCAAGGTATTTTTCGTTGTACTTGACGGCTATCGAAATTTCTTCGGGCCGAATGCTGTAGATTCTGCTCTTACACAACTGGGTCTTATCTAGATAGGACTCACCTTGAATCTGGTGGAATACTATTCCCATCAGTTTGTAGCGCGATTTGTATTTCTCTAACGGAACACCGTTTACGATCATTACGGTTTGAGCTTCTCCGGATACCACCTTCGGCGGCCATCCTTTAATCACAAACGTGCTGGGATTTCCCCATACCTTTAGATAGTCGGGACTGGGTGGTATTTCTTGTTCGACCCGGTAACGGGCTACCACCGGGTGGTACGCGAGTGCGACTATCAAGCTGGTGGAAAGAACGCAGAGCCCAATCTTATGTCCGAGGGAAAATTTAATGGTAGCTCGGGAAAAAAGGCAAATCTCGATCATTAAGCCTGCCAAAACCGCCCATAAGACGGCGGAGAGGATCCAAGTCTGCGGAAGTAAAAGGCTACCGATCGCAACAGCTATGCCAGCGATTGATTCGTAGGATGTTCGATCGAGAGGTTTCCTTCCCGCTTCGTTTTTCTTCTGCATTTTTGAGCGTGCGACGAGCTCCTTCGACTTGTCTTTAGGATCCTGAGCGATCCCTTCTTGGGCGTGCGGGTTTCTTCGCTCAAGCCTTCTTCGCTGCGAACTATTCCCGGTCATTGATTTAGAGTGTACGACCGAAGGGTGGGGCACCCACATTTCTTGTGATGCGAGCAGGAACAGCAGGTCCCTCCACTGCGGTCGGGATGACAACCTTTTCTCACATACCTACAAAACATTTCTCCATACCCACAGTCGGGATGGAAAAGCCTTTTAACATTCGAGGAAATCGCATGTCTTCGGAAGCGAGGGATGGGTGGCGGGCATCTCTTTGGGCAGGAGATGAACATGAGCTACCTCGACTTGACGTTAGAACGGAACAAAGACTTTGCCGCGGAGCAGTCGGCTGCGGGCGGGCTGATGCCATGGCTTCCGCGGGCGCTGCCGAATGTCAAGGCCATCGTCATCGGTTGCGCGGATATGCGGGTGGATCCTGCGCACGTGCTTGGGATTGAGCCGGGCGAGGCGGTGGTGATGCGAAACATTGGCGGCCGAATTACGCCGGGATTGCTGGAGGAGTTGGGGCTGCTGGGACGAATCGGACAGGTTGCCGGAGAGATTCCTGGAGGCGGCGGGGAGTTTCACCTGATCGTGCTGCAGCACACCGATTGCGGGATCACGCGGCTGGTGGGCGATCCGGCGCTGCTGACGCGCTATTTTCAGGTGCAGGAAGGGGAACTGAAGTCGAAGTCAGTCTCCGATCCTTATACGGCGGTTGCCATGGACGTGGCTGCGCTGAAGGCGATGCCTGCGTTGCCGGGGGAGTGGCTACTTTCCGGACTTGTCTATGACGTTGCTACCGGAGTGGTGGAGATTGTGGTGCCGCCGGCGCCGATTCGTAGCGCATAAATTACCTGGATGACGGGGTGGGGCGGGCGCGGAGGCTTCTTAGGAGTCGGGGCGCTCGGGTTGCCAGGGATCGATGGGATCGCGGTGCAGGCGGTCTTCACGATTCTCCTGCTGCTCCTGCTGACGGCGCTTTTCCTGTTCTTCGCGTTCCTCGCGGCCATCGCTCATGGGAAAAAAATCCTCGCTGAGACTAGTGTAAGAGAGTGGTGCGATGTTGGGGATGTGAGGATGGGATGGGTTGAGGGGATTGAAGCGGAGTGGAGGCGGGCGGCATCCCATGGAGTAGAGCGGAGGCTGCGGCAACTCGCTAGCTACGAAAACAGACAACAGGAGAGAACATGAAAACGCGGACATTGGGAAAGAGTGGACTAAAGGTTTCGGAACTGGGATTCGGCGCCATGGGAATGAGCTTTGGGCTGGGGCCGGCAAAAGACAAAAAGGAAATGATCAAGGTGCTGCATGCGGCGGTGGATCGCGGGGTGACGTTTTTCGATACGGCGGAGGTGTATGGACCGTTTGTGAATGAAGAGCTGGTGGGTGAGGGGCTGGCTCCGTATAAAGGCAAGGTTGTGATTGCGACGAAGTTTGGGTGGGAAGGAAATCCCGCGGACGGAGGCAAGTGGAATGCGTTGAACAGCCGGCCGGAGCACATTAAGGAAGTGGCGGAGGCGTCGCTGAAGCGGTTGAGGGTGGATGCGATTGATCTTTTCTATCAACATCGCGTGGACCTGAATGTGCCGATTGAGGATGTGGCGGGCGCGGTGAAGGAACTGATCGCGCAAGGCAAGGTAAAACATTTTGGATTGTCGGAGGCGGGGGCGAAGACGATTCGCCGGGCGCATGCGGTGCAGCCGGTGACGGCGCTGCAGAGTGAGTACTCGCTATTTTGGCGGGAGCCGGAAGAGACGGTGATGCCGACGCTGGAGGAGCTGGGGATTGGGTTTGTCCCGTTCAGTCCGCTGGGGAAGGGATTTTTGACGGGGAAGATTGACGCGAATACGAAATTCGACAGCACGGATTTTAGGAGCATCGTACCGCGGTTCAGCGAGGAAAATCGTGCGGCGAACCAGGCGATTGTGGATGTGATTCGGAAATTTGCGGAGAAGAAGAAGGCGACGCCGGCGCAGATCGCATTGGCGTGGTTGCTGGCAAAAAAACCGTGGATCGTGCCAATTCCTGGGACTACAAAATTGGAGCGTTTAGAAGAGAATCTTGGAGCGACGAAGATTGAGCTGAGTGATGAGGATGTGCGCGAATTGGAAGAGGCATCTTCCGAGGTGAAGATTGAAGGCGCACGGTATCCGGCATTCCACGCATCGCTGGTGGGACGGTAAAGAACAGAAGGAATGGGGGGAGGCGGATGGAGATCAGGAGAGTGGGGACGGAGCCGTCGATGAAGGGGCCGGCGGACTGGTTCACGGGAACGGTGCGATTCGACCGGCTCTTTGAGGCGCCGGAGCCGGCGCGGGTGGCGGGTGCAAGCGTGACGTTTGAGCCGGGAGCGCGGACGGCGTGGCACACACATCCGCTGGGGCAAACGTTGATTGTGATGGTGGGCTGCGGAAGAGTGCAGCGATGGGGCGGCCCGGTGGAAGAGATTCGGCCGGGAGATGTGGTCTGGATTTCTCCGGGAGAGAAGCATTGGCACGGAGCGGCGGTGACGACGGCGATGACGCATCTTGCGATTCAGGAAAGGCTGGATGGGAAAGTGGTGGAGTGGATGGAGCCGGTGAGCGATGCGCAATATGAGGGCAGGTTGTGAGCGATGCGGTGAAGGGAGTGGCGGCGTAGCCCTGGTTAGGAATGGCGGTGGACAGAAGTTGATTCTTTGATGGGCAGAGCGCGCAACGCCATGTCGGCAACTGGTTTCATCTGATCGCGTGTTGCTCCATTGGCGGATTGAATGCCGAGGCCCCCCATTACGGTAAACAGGAAGCGGGCTAACTCTGCGGGATTGGTTTTCTTTGCAAGCTCGCCGTCGCGACGAGCCTTGAATATTCGCTTGCGCAGGGCCTCTTCTCCACTTTTGCGCCATAGGATTGCTGCCTGCTTGATGGGTTCGGCATCCTCGCCGCAGGCGAGCGCGCCCTGGATGGTCAGACATCCGCGCGGCTGACCGGGCTGGGAGAGGAATTCTACTGTGCCATAGAGCAGACTAGTTGCGGCCTGGCGGAGGGTGGGTTTTTCCAGCGCTTCGCGCATGTAGGTCATGGGGCCTGCCCAGTAGCGAGCCATCACGCGGCGGAAGAGCGCTTCTTTGTCACCGAAAGCGGCGTATATGCTGGAGCGATTGATTCCCATGGCTCGGGTCAGGTCTGACATGGTGGCGCCTTCGTAGCTTTTTTGCCAGAACACGTGCATGGCCGCGTCAAGCGCGGCGTCCTGATCAAATTCTCGTGGCCGTCCCATCTTCGATTCGACTTTCATTCTGCTGCTCCTACTCCATTTGACGTCATTCTGGAACGAAAGGTTTAAAATTCTGCATCCATCGCTCAATGTGGACATCTGAAACGATGAGTCCAGAAATCGGGCTACAATTCTGATCGAACAAGGAGAGGGAAATATGCCAGCATTACAGGGAAAGATCGCCGTCATTACCGGAGGCAGCAGCGGAATCGGTCTTGCGACAGCGAAGCGCTTCGTGCAAGAGGGAGCCTACGTTTTTATCACTGGCCGCAGGCAGACAGAACTGGACAAGGCTGTGAGCGAGATTGGATCGAACGTTACGGCTGTGAGGGGAGATGTTTCCAATCTTGATGATCTGGGCCGGCTCTATAAGGAGGTCGCGGCGAAGAAGGGAAAGCTCGACATTCTGTTTGCGAATGCCGGAATTGTGGAGCCCACGCCGACCCCTGCGGTGACCGCGGAACATTACGATAAGACGTTCGACATTAATACTCGTGGCGCGTTTTTCACGGTGCAAAAGGCGCTTCCTCTGATGAAGGACGGCGGGTCGAT
Organism: Acidobacteriaceae bacterium; assembly: GCA_035502695.1. Lineage (GTDB taxonomy): Bacteria > Acidobacteriota > Terriglobia > Terriglobales > Acidobacteriaceae > JAKAAZ01. Next base: position 4,094 of record DATJUD010000063.1, on the reverse strand, counting down.
CATCCTGAATGGAAGCTGCGTGTGGCAGATGGGCTTCCCGATTTATGCGACCTACGGCGGCACCAAGGCGGCATTGAGGTCGTTTGTACGGACGTGGACTGCGGAGTTCGCGGCAAAAGGGATTCGCGCCAACATGGTCAGTCCAGGCCCGATCGAGACGCCGATTCTTGAAAGCCAGTTCGGCGAGAATACCGACGCCATGCGGGAGCAATTCAAGGCCATGATCCCGATGCGGCGGACTGGGCGCCCGGAAGAAATCGCGTCTGCGGTGGTGTTTCTCGCCTCCGATGAGAGCAGCTACATCACGGGGATCGATCTGCCGGTCGATGGCGGTACTGTTGCCGTCTAACTGCGACGGCGCTTGTAGAAGAGACGAACTGAATTCCACGCGGCTTCGCGGCGCCGCGTGGACCGTGGCTTAGGAATTTTCGTCGAGTCCAGAGAGGGTGGGTCACGATTCAATTCTGCCTATATAAGGTAGGAAAACCCGGGGAAAGGACGCCACTCGAGCCAGGAGAAGATCGCAGCGGCGGATGTTGGGACGTCGGTCAAGCCTTTCTCATACACGCCTCAAAAACAGGTCATACACGACCCATGCGACGGCGATAAGAATCAGTCCTCCCGTCAGTCGAAGCTGGACCGCTCCCCAGCCGCTCGAATACTTCTGCTCAACCAACGTGCCCTGTGCTCGCAGCCAACCTGGCAGTCGAAACCAACCTCGAGGGGAAGCGAGCATGAAGGCAGCGTTGATGGTCAATATCAGCCCGACTGCTATGGCGATACACAGACCTACTATCTTCAGCATGGCTACATCCTACAATCCTACATCTCGGAAGCGGGATGTAGGGCACCCGGGTTAGTGGGAGGCGAGGGTAGCTGGGGTTGGGGCGCAGCGGGCGGCGGTGAAGGCCTGGATTTGCTGGATCAAAGTTTTACCGGCATCCGGCGAACTGATGGGAAGAAAAAATGTTTTGGCGTTTCCTGCAAAGTTCAGCCAGCCGTTTGTCGTTTTGGTTTCCTTGATGGAAGGATCCTTGGCTACGATCTTGAGCCAGGTGAAGGCGCAGGAGGGCCGGGTGGGGCAGACTGAGTTCGTCCCATTTGAGATGGCGACAGGCGGAGCCTCGACGAGCGAAAGGGAAAGCGCGATGTTATGCGTGAGAGGAATCGCCGCAGAATATTGCTCGTCATCTTCCAAGGGGCCGGTGGGGCGATTCTTCACCACTCCGGAGTAGCGATCCGCAACGATGAATTCGATATTCAATGCGCAGCCATTCAATTTTGCGTTCTTTATAAATCCATCGACGGAACCCTTGTAGGTTACATGCTCATTGTCGGAGTCGACGTAGGACTGTGTGTAGAAAAGATAGGTGCCGGCGTGTTCTTCGGTCCGGAGCGCGTCCAGAAGAGAAGTTTCCGCAGATGAAGGCGGCGCGGTGTCCGTATCCTTTCCACTTTGACAAAGGAGCTGCGGTGGAACGTGGCTGAGAATCAGCAGGCAGGCGAAGATGGAACCGGCACGCTTTCGCAATGGCGTTCGCTCCTTCGCATCGGAGCGGCGTTCGTGGGTTACGCGCCGACGGCAGGTATTGGGGTTCGCGAATTACTCGATGGGGAGTCGATGGTTGGAAGACGTTTTAGGTTGAGATTGGTGAGCGCGGTGGGTGCAGGCGGCGGATGAGTGGTGCGCTGTGAGCGTACAATTGGCCAGCCCGAGGTCCGCACGTAGAGGCTCGGCGAAAAGAGGACGATGCATGATCGGTGAACAGCTTGGTGAAACCAAAGGCAGACGACTGGTGAGGCGGGTAACTTCGACAGATCCAACAACGGTAGAAGTGACGTTTGAAGACAGCGGCCACATGCTGGGAGTTGCGACGAGTGGGCTGGGGACATACACATCGGTGATCGGCGCGGATGGTTCGATTTTTGGCGAGGGCCAGGGAGTGAGCCTGACGCAGGATGGCGACGCCGTTACCTGGAAGGGAACGGGAGTCGGCAAGTTTGGAGCGGAAGGGGCGATTAGCTATCGCGGGATGCTGTTCTTTAAGACGGCTTCGCAGAAGCTGGCGCGGATGAACAATGCATGTGGAGCGTTTGAGTACGATGTGGATAGCTCCGGGAATACAGTTTCAAAGTTTTGGGAATGGAAGTAGAAGCTCCGTAACACAATCCTCCCCCGCACTTTCTGCGACATTGGCTGGACGCACATCTTTGTTACAAATCTTCGAATCCTAAAAAATATGCGGCGGTCGGAGGTATGGATCGAGGCATAAAATAAATACTCCAGCGGCGAGTGGGTGCGCCGGAGATGGCTGTGTGGGGGTGAAAGATGAGTCCTTACTCCAGACGAGAATTTGTAAAGGCAGGGCTGGCGGTGGGTGCGCTGGCGAGTGTCGGAAGTTTGCCGCTGAAGGCAGAGCGGCGAACCGCGACGGATATGGTGACGCTGGGCAAGTCGAACGTGCGGGTGACGCGGCTGGCGTTTGGTACGGGGACGTTCAGCGGGCAGGTGCAGCGCGATCTGGGACAGAAGGGATTTACGCGGCTGGTGCGATATGCGCATGAACGGGGGATTCGTTTTTTTGAGACGGCGGAGTCGTATGACGATATGCATCACATGCTGGGCGTGGCGCTCGAGGGCGTGCCGCGCGACAGCTACCAGTTGATGTCGAAGGTGACGACCACGCCGGGCGTAAATGCAATGGCAAAGATTGATGAGCTGCGGCGGCAGGCGAAGACGGAGTACTTCGACATTATGCTGCTGCACTGGCAACACTCGGCGACGTGGCCGGTGGATACGATCGCGTGGCAGGACGGCATTGATGAGGCGGAGCAGAAAAAGGCGGTGCTGTCCCGGGGTGCGTCGGTGCACGGGCTGCCGGCGTTGCGGCAGGTGCCAGGAGATTCCTGGTTGGATGTGGCGATGATCCGGATGAATCACAAGGGCGTGCGCATGGACGCGGAAAATTACGCGACCGATGGTCTGGGCAATGTGCCGGAAGTGGTGAAGTATGTGCAGCAGGCGCGGGCGAAGGGCATGGGCGTAATCAGCATGAAGCTGATTGGTGAGGGCGTGTTCAACAAAGAAGACCGGCAGAAGGCGATGCGGTTCGCGTTCAGGAATGCGGGCGTGGACAGCGTGACGGTGGGATACAAGAACACGCAGGAGATTGACGAAGCGATCGACAACTTGAATATGGCGCTGGCGTAGATCGCGCGGATAGGGCCGATGCGGGTTGCGAGGCTGCGGGTCGAGTCGGATTTCAGAGAGCAGAGGAGTGGGGCGGAATGGCGGCAGTGCAACTGGATCCGAAGTCGACGGCGCTGGTGTTGATTGATTTGCAGAATGGAATTATGGGGCGGACGCTGGCTCCGCATGCGGCGAGCGATGTGGTGAAGCGGGCGGCGAAGCTGGCGGATGCGGTGCGGTCGAAGGGCGGCACGGTGGTGTATGTGCGGGTGGATGTGTCGGACACGCTGCATCTGCCGGTGGATGCTCCGGTGCGGGATCCGAATGCGCCGCCGCCACCGCCGACGGCGTCTGAACTGGTGGCGGACTGCGGCTACCAGGCGGGCGACCTGCTGATTACCAAGCGGCAGTGGGGCGCGTTTTATGGAACCGGGCTCGACCAGCAATTGCGACGCAGAGGGGTGCGAACGATTTTGATGGGCGGCGTAGCGACGAACTTTGGCGTGGAGTCGACGGCGCGCGTGGCGTATGACCGCGGGTTTGAGCTGGTGTTTGTCGAGGATGCGATGTCGAGCATGAGCGATGAATTGCATCGCTTCGCGGTGCAGTCGATCTTTCCTCGGATGGGAAGGGTGAGGACTACTGAGGAAGTGGTTTTGGCGCTGGGGTAACGGCTGGAGATCTGGTCCGGAATACCAAATCTTTGAAGATCGAGATCGTTGGCGCGAGTCCTCGCAAGCGAATTCGCCCTTTGGCATGTTTGGATCTATCGCTCGCCGATCGTATCTCTCTGGACAAGGTTGTTGTCCTGGGCGAACTGCGCCACTCCTACAACTGCATATCCTTGTTGCAAAAGCTGGTTGATGTTTTCACTCAGCGGCACAACTATGACGGGCCTGGGAAG
>DATJUD010000062.1:0-7017 GCA_035502695.1 Acidobacteriaceae bacterium | reverse complement strand
AAGTTGTCGGCCTCTGGAAACGGCGGATTCATTGGCGTTCTTTCCAGTTTTGGAGAGCGTCCATCGGCAGGCATAACGAGAGCCATTTTGTCGCGCAGCGGAGAGGCCAGCATTCCATACGGGGCAACTTCTTCCGTGGTGTCGAGCCAGGTTTCCTTGTTGCCCTGGCGCAGCAGGGAAATGACGTGATCAAACTGGCCGGGGTAGGGAATGGTTTCATCGAGCTTGGTCGCACTGCCGATCAGCACAGGCGAGACGTCGTAGCCCGCGGCTTTCATAAGGGCGGCGAAGAGAGTGTGCTTGTCCTTGCAGTCGCCGAATTTATTTTGCAGCACTTCATCGGCGAAGTGGGGTTGATAGCGCCCGATGCCGAAGGACAGGCCGATGTAGCGAAACTGCGTGGCGACATAGGCGTAGATGGCGCGCTGTTTGGCATCATCGGTGGTGAGCCCTTTGGTGAGTTCCTGCTCTTTCTGCTGGATTGCGGGCGTGACGGCGACGCGCGACGATTGCAGTTCGCGGTACCAATCGCCGACCTGCTGCCAGTTTTCGAAGCTGGTGAGCTGAATCGACGGTTTCTCATCGACCTTGAGCGCCAAAGATTTTCGATCGGTTGGTTCCGGATGCAGGTGCGAGGTCTTCCAGTCATAGACGGTGACCTCTCCCTCGCGATGGATTGTCGGCTGCACCTCTGCACTTTCTACCTGAACGTGTTTCGATGCGGGGACGCGGATCTCGATGTGTTGCTCGAGAACGATTCCCGCCTTGAAGAAACTCACTGCAAGCCAAAACTGGTTCGGCACCTCCGGCTTGAACTGATCGATTTTGAACTGATACATCAGCGTGTCGCCTGGATTGAGATTGGTGATGGGAACCTGCTTGATGTGCAGATCGCTGTACATGGGGGCTTGCAGGGTGACGCCGGCCGGCATGTCCTGGGTGTACGCGGAAGGCGTTTCGACGATCGAGCCGTCGGGCTTGCGGATGCGGATGTAAGTAAACTCCACCTTCTGATTGCGCGATTCATAGGGAATGGAGAGATTGCCGAATTGAAGGATGCCAGCCTGCGACTTGACCTGGACGACGACAGTGGCGACCTGCTGCCAAGTGCCATCTGCCTGGAAGTTCATGGAAGTGTCGTATTGATTGATAACGTAGGCCTGCTTCGAGTAGTCGGAAGCCGTGGTTTGAGGGGTCGCGGCGGGTGTGGCCTGGGGGTGCGATCCGAGCGGGATTGTCAGAGTGTGTTCCGTTGGAGCCGCGGGCGCAGTTGCAGGCACGCCTTGCGCGAGGCAATGGCCGGAGAAACCAGGCAGCGAAAAGAAGAAAAAAACGACGCCAACCATCAACCTGAGAGCAGGATTGGTTCGCATAAATTGAAGTTGTGCCTCAACCGAGGTTTGTCGAATGCTTGCCAACCATCGTACCGCAAGTTTGGAAAGAATCATGGAGGAATGCGCAGGGCGGAGAACCGTGCCGGGGCGGAATGTTGACGGCGAGAGAGTGCTGGGTCACGGGTGTAGCGGAGATCACGCGCAGGAAAGGCAGGGCTGGTCTACACTATGGCTGTATGGCGACCCTAGAGTTATCGACAGTGATTCCCGTTCGTTCGCCAAAAGGCGAGTTTCGCAATGAACCTTTCCTGGATTTCAGCCGGGAAGATATCGCACGCGCGATGCGGCAGGCGCTCGATCGCGTTGCTGACCAGCTGGGCCAGGAATATGACCTGGTGATTGGAGGGCGGAGGATTCGCACCGAAGGCAAGATTCGGTCGCTGAATCCATCCAATCCGTCGCAGGTGGTGGGCGTGCATCAGAAAGCCGACGCGGGTCACGCGGAAGTTGCGATGCAGGCAGCGCTGGCTGCCTATGAAGGATGGCGTTTAGCTCCCGTGGAGGAGCGAGTGTCGTTATTGCTGCGTACCTCGGAATTGCTGCGCGAGCGCAAGCTGGATTTTTGCGCGTGGTTGACGTATGAAGTCGGCAAGAACTGGGCTGAAGCGGATGCCGATGTGGGCGAGACCATCGATTTTCTGGAGTTTTATGCGCGGGAAGCGCTGCGGCTGGCGGCTGCGACGACGCCGATTCAATACCCCGGCGAGCGCAACGAATTGTTGTATATTCCGCTGGGCGTCGGTGCGGTAATTCCGCCATGGAATTTCCCGCTGGCGATTATGGCGGGCATGACATCGGCGGCGGTGGTGACGGGGAATACTGTCATCCTGAAACCGTCGAGCGATTCGCCGACGATTGCGGCCAAATTTTTCGGGTTGCTGGAAGAAGCGGGTATGCCGCCGGGAGTGGTGAACTTCTGTCCTGGGTCGGGCGCGACTTTCGGCAATGCGATTGTGGAACATCCGAAGACGCGGTTCATCGCGTTTACTGGCTCGAAGGAAGTGGGACTAGACATTCATGCGCGCGCCGCGCAGACGCAGCCGGGCCAGATCTGGATCAAGCGAACCATTCTGGAGATGGGCGGAAAAGATTCCATCGTCGTGGAAGATGATTGCGATCTGGATGCGGCGGTGACGGGCGTGTTGAGTTCGGCCTTCGGTTTCAGCGGGCAGAAATGTTCCGCATGTTCGCGCGCCATTGTCGATGACCGAATTTACGATATTTTTGTGGATCGGCTGCGGGAGCGTGCGCGGCTGTTGAAGGTTGGCAATCCTGCGGACAACGCGGCGATGGGACCGGTGGTGAACCAGTCACAATACGAATCGATGCTGCGCTATATCGAGATCGGCAAACAGGAAGGGCGACTGGTGGCGGGCGGCAACGCGATCGAAACGCCGGAGAAGGGCTACTATGTCGAGCCGACAATTTTTTCTGACGTTGCGCCGAACGCGCGGCTGGCGCAGGAAGAAATTTTTGGTCCGGTATTGGCGGTGATTCGATCGAAGGGTTTCAAGGATGCGATGGAAATTGCAAACAACACAGAGTTTGGACTGACGGGAGCGATCTATTCGACGTCGCGGGAAAAGCTGGCGGTCGCACGGCAGGAGTTTCACGTTGGAAATTTATATTTCAACCGTAAATGTACGGGCGCCATGGTAGGAGCACACCCGTTCGGGGGCTTCAACATGTCGGGAACAGATTCCAAGGCTGGGGGGCCGGACTACTTGTACTTATTTACTCAGGCGAAATCGGTTGCGGAAAAGCTAAGCTAGCGGACCTGGATGGCTGGAAATCGCTGGGTGATGGATCGTGCTGGCTCTTTCTCCAACTTCTCTTACGACTTTGAGAAGACAGAGGGAACGTGTGATGGCCAACATATTGTGTGTCGATGACGAACCGGCTGCAGTTGCGTTGAAGAAAAAAATTCTTGAGCGCGCCGGCCATGCGGTGACGACAAGCAGCTCTGCGAATGAAGCCATCAGTCTACTGCAGAAAGAACCGTTTGATGCCGTGGTGACGGATTGGAACCTGGGAGAAGAGAACGGCCGGCAAATTCTGCTGGCTGCGAAGACGGGCGTGCCGGTTCCAGTGGTGGTGGTTTCGGGATATTGCACAGAGGCATTTCGCGCCGCCAAGCCGCAGGCGGACATCTACCTGGAGAAGCCGGTGGACGCGACGGAGCTGGTGGCGATCATCAGCGCACTGCTGCACTAGAGCGCCCGGCTGGAAAAGCGTTCGGCGTCAGGCGCGAGCCGGTTGCAGATCCATTTGACCGCCAGCAACGGCGGCGGCGTCAGCCAGCGTCCGATGATGGATGGTGAACAAGGCCAGTTCCAGGCGATCGGAAACTCCTGTTTTGTCATAGACATTGCGCAGGTAGTTTTTGATGACCTGTTCGGTGGTGCCCAGGTGGCTGGCGATTTCCTTATTTTTAAACCCTTGAACAATCAGGGCAACGATCTTGATTTCCTTGGGAGTAAGGCGATCGCGTACGCGCGCGCCTACGGCGTCGGCTTCTTCGGCCATGCCACGGCCCAATTTTTCTTGCAGATAGGGGCGTCCGGAGGCGACGGCATGGATGCATTCCACCAGGGTGGTGCCGGCGACATCGCGAAACACGACGCCGTCAAAGCCGGGGACTGCATAGGTGTGGAGGGATTCGCTGTTTTCTGCAATCACAATCAATCGGCTGCCAGCGGCGCGGGCGGACTGGATGAGGTCTGGCATATCCAGCTGTAGCGAGGCGGCGAAGACGACCAAGGAGGAGCGGAAGGTGCGAACCGCCTGCATGAGTCGATCCCTGTCCATACACTGGGCAACGATGCGAATATCATCTTGTAGCGCGAGAGTTTTGGCTACACCGGCACGGAAAATGGACTGATTATCGGCAAGGATAATTTTGGTCATAGTTTTGAGTTCCAACCACAAGTACTTTTTTCTTCTGATTTTAGTCCGGACCGAGGCCAAAGACGCACCTACGGCAAGGACGGACCGAGAAGAACAACAAAAAATGTGAGCGTGTTCTATTTCTTGTATCGGCAGTCATCGAGAAAACTCAACTGCCAGTACTATGGTTCGAACTCCTGCTACCCTTGAGGTAGGGCAGGCTCTGAACCAAGGCAAAAACAACACAACAACACTACAGTCATAGTGCAAGACCGCGAACAACTTCGAATGTGCGCTAGGTCACAGCAGTGGAGCACCGTGCGTCGCGTCACAAACTGGAACTTTCGGGACCATTTGGTAACTCGCCCGCAAAGACAGAGTAGCGCGTTTTGCTACATTCGTGTACATCGATCTTTGCGAATTCCAAAGATCGAATCCATTTTGGAACAAGTTTGCATCCTTGGTTTAGTTTTGAGAATCTGCATTCGTGCCAAGAGTAGGGATTTATGCGAAAACCTGTAATCCTGACAGTTGATGACGATATCAGCGTGCTGGAAGCGCTGGTGCAAGATTTGCGCCGACATTATGGGAGCGGCTATCGAATCATTCGCGCCACCTCCGGCCAATCAGGCCTGGAGGTATTGGAAGAGCTGAAGCGGCGCGGCGAAGCGATCGCGCTGTTGCTCTCTGACCAGAGAATGCCGGGGATGTCCGGAGTTGAATTTCTGGAGAAAAGCATCGCGCTGGTTCCGGCTGCGAAGCGTGTTTTGCTGACCGCGTACGCGGACACGGAAGCCGCGATTCGAGCCATTAATGCGGCCAAAATTCACTACTATCTGACCAAGCCGTGGGATCCGCCGGAGGAGCGGTTGTACGCGGTGCTGGACGATCTGCTGGAGTCCTGGAGCAAGGATTACAAGCCGCCGTTTCAAGGCATTCGGGTGATTGGTTCGCGGTGGTTGCCGGCGGGGCACCAGATTCGCGAATTTCTCTCACGCAATCATGTTCCCTATCAATGGCTCGATCCAGGGCAGGAAACGCTTCCCACGGTTGCGAATCCGGTGGCTGCAGGGAACGGAGCTGCGGGGACCAACGGCAACGCCCGTCCGGGAAAGCCCCTGGTCCCGCCGGAAGCGCACAGTGAAAGTGCGCGGTTGCTGGCTGAGTACCATCTTGATCCCGGCAAGCTGCCGGTGGTGTTGTTACCCAATGGGGAGAGCCTGGTCGAGCCGGAGATTTCGCAGCTGGCGGAAAAAGTAGGGTTACGGACGCAGGCGGAGCGGGATTTCTACGACCTGGTGATTGTGGGAGCGGGGCCGGCAGGGCTGGCTGGGGCGGTTTACGGGGCTTCCGAGGGGCTGAAGACGCTGGTCATCGAGCCGGCGGCACCCGGGGGGCAGGCGGGGAGCAGCTCGAGAATCGAGAATTATCTAGGGTTTCCAGCCGGTTTGAGCGGGGAAGACCTGGCTCGGCGGGCAACCATCCAGGCAACCCGGTTTGGGGCCGAATTTTTGTCGCAACGGGCCACAGGAATCCGCACCGAAGGGCAATATCACTTCATCCAATTACCCGGTGGTGGAGAAGTTTCCTGCCACACCGCGCTGATTGCGACCGGCGTCGACTACCGCAGATTGAAAACCGGCGGCCTGGACAGGTTAACGGGTGCAGGTGTTTATTATGGTGCGGCGCTGACGGAAGCGATCAGTTGCAAGGATGAAACGGTGATGATTGTCGGCGGGGCAAATTCCGCGGGACAGGCGGCGGTGCATTTCGCCCATTACTCGAAGAAGGTGATCATGCTGGTGCGGGCCGATTCGCTGGAGAAGGGCATGTCGCGGTACCTGGTGGATCAGATCGAGGCGCTGCCGAATATTGAAGTTCGCACGCGGACGGAAGTGATCGATGCGTGCGGCGATACACATCTGGAGGCAGTTCGATTGAAGACGCCGACCGGTGAGTGTGAAGAGGAAGCATCGGGGCTGTTTATTTTTGTGGGTGGAGAGCCGAAGACGGATTGGTTGCCGCCGGCGATTCTGCGGGAGTCGAAGGGATTTGTACTTTCTGGTCCGGACCTGCATATGACGGATGATTTCCACTGGACACTGGAGCGGCCACCCTATTTATTGGAAACAAGCGTTCCAGGAATTTTTGTGGCGGGTGACGTTCGCTTTGGAAGCGTGAAGCGAGTGGCGTCGGCTGTGGGTCAAGGTTCGATTGCAGTTCAGTTTGTGCATCAGTACTTAGCAAATTTCTAGGGCTGTGCAATTGTTTTAAGAAATGGAGTACAGCTCGAGTTTCTGCCATGAAGAATGAAGGAAAATTCGCCGATCTGCCTTCTGCGGAGCAAGCAGCCTTGCTCGAGAAGGTACGTTGCATCCCTCTGTTTGCAAACCTGGACGACAAAACGAACGAGTGTTTGCAGCACGCCGACGTGATCGATGCCGAGTCCGGCGAATGCGTTCTTGGCCAGGAGCAGACCAAGCGATACTTCTGGATCCTAGTGGAAGGCGGGTTGCGAGCGGAGTACGTGGAGCCGGATGGCACACGCAAACCACTGGCGACACATCATGGTTGCGAGACATTCGGCGAAGTGCCGTTGCTGACGGGGTCAGCAAGCCGCGTGGAATGCACCATGATCGAACCCAGCCGACTGCTGCGGGTGGAAGAAGATTCCTTCTGGCAATTGATGACGACATGCCCGAGCGTGCGCAAGGGAATACTGAATAATCTGACGAAC
>DATJUD010000061.1:0-11416 GCA_035502695.1 Acidobacteriaceae bacterium | reverse complement strand
CAGTCTTCCAACCATTGCTCTGTGAAGGCTCGATCGAAAGGGTCCGCGACCTACATGACACCAGAAAAAGCATTGGAAAATATTCAGCTCGAAATCCGCGACGGCATCGCTTTTCTCACTCTCAACCGGCCCAAGGTCTTGAACGCGCTCAACGCCGCCACACTGCGCGAACTGCAATCCGCCATCAATACCATCAAGGCCGACGACTCCATTCGCGTTGCTATCCTCACCGGTTCCGGCGAAAAAGCGTTTGCCGCCGGCGCCGACATTCAGGAGCTTACTCAGGTCAACGGTGTCGAAGGCCGCGAGCTCGCCCTACGCGGACAAGCAGTCCTGCGCGCCATTGAAACCTGCGGCAAGCCCGTCATCGCCTGCATCAATGGATTTGCGCTCGGCGGTGGCTGCGAACTCGCGCTCGCCTGCACCCTCCGCATTGCCAGCGAGCATGCCAAGATGGGGCAGCCGGAAGTCAAGCTTGGTCTCATCCCCGGCTATGGTGGAACCCAGCGGCTCGCTCGTCTCGTCGGCAAAGGCGTCGCCCTGCAGATGATTCTCACAGGAGAAGTTCTTTCCGCCGCCGACTGTCTCCGTGTCGGCCTGGTGAATGAAGTTGTCGCGCCCGATCAATTACTTCCTCGCGGAGAAGCCATTGCCCGCATCATCGCAGGCATGGCGCCGCTCGCCATTCGCTACTCGATGGAAGCCGTCGATCGCGGCTATGATCTGCCGCTGCAGGAGGCATTGTTCCTGGAGGCGTCACTCTTCGGCATCAGTTGCGCCACCGCCGACAAGGGCGAAGGCACCGCTGCCTTTCTCGCCAAGCGTGCCGCTGTTTGGCAAGGTCGCTGATGTCATCGACAAATGCCGCGCTGATATTCTGAAGACAATGCTTCGTTCAAGCTTCCGCCTCTCCGGTCTTCGATCCTTTTTGCTGCTTTCGCTCGCAATGTCTGCATCCCTCGCCATCAGCGGATGCCGAAATTCCGGCAACACCTTCGATATGTCTCGTCACGCCACGCAATGGGCGGCCGCCAAAACCTCCGCCCGTCAGGAACTCACCGAAATTCCGCCGCCGTTGAAAGACGTCTATCTCAACATCAATCAGGAACCGCAGTGGCAGAATCCCTTTCTCAGCGTGGAGCAGAACATGATTCAACTGCGCATCTATTTGCCGGATGAAAACTCCAGTCCCATCGATCGCGGCGGAATCACCCGCTTGAGCTCCGCACGCAAACAGGTGGTCAACGTGCGCCTGGCGGAGCTGCCCCGGGCTCTTTCCTCGCTCCCGAATGGCGCATGGCCGTACGGTCGCGTGGTCGCCATCGGTAGAGAGAAAGACACGCCTCAAAATCACGCCTGGTTCCCTAATCATCTCGACATTACCGTTCGCGCCCTGCAGGATATGGGCGTCGTCGTTGACGATTGGAATCATCCCGCCACGCTTCCGTAGCTCAAGCCCTGGCATCCAACCCGCTGCATCGAGTCCAACAGACAGAGGAAATGAAATGGCCGAGCCGCAATTTCCGATTCTCGTCGAACAACAACAGCCCCATCCGCACGAGCATTTCTCCGCCCATCGGGATTTAGAAGCAGCCCTGCGCAAATCCGTTCGCGGCGAGATCCGCTTCGACTCCGGCAGTCGCGCCCTCTACGCCACCGACGCCTCCAACTATCGTCAGCTTCCCATCGGCCTCGTGCTTCCGCGCGACACCGCGGATGTGGAAGCCGCCGTGGCAGCATGCCGTAAATTCAACGCGCCCATTCTTTCTCGCGGTGCCGGCACCAGCCTCGCCGGCCAATGCTGCAACGTTGCCGTCGTGCTCGATTTTTCCAAGTATGTCGATCGCATTGTCAATCTCGATGTGCAACGTTGTCAGTCGCGCGTCGAACCCGGCATCGTGCTCGACCGTGTGCGCGAGGCTGCCGAGCAACATCACCTGACCTTCGCTCCCGATCCCGCCACCCATAGCCGCTGCACTCTCGGCGGCATGATCGGCAACAACTCCTGCGGCGTGCACGCTCTCATGGGCGGCAAGACGGTCGACAATATCGATTCCATGCGCGTCCTGCTCTACGACGGCACCATTCTTGAAGTCGGCGCAACGTCCGATGTCGAATTTGAAACCATCGTTGCTGCCGGCGGTCGTCGCGCAGAAATCTACACCGCCCTGCGAAATCTTCGCGACCGCTACGCCAACCTCATTCGCGAGCGCTATCCAAAAATTCCTCGCCGTGTCTCCGGCTATAACCTCGACGATCTGCTTCCGGAAAATGGCTTTCACGTCGCCCGCGCCCTGGTCGGCAGCGAAGGCACATGCGTCACCGTGCTCGATGCAACCCTGCGCCTCATGCCCAGTCCACCCTGCCGCATTCTTGTCGGTCTCGGCTTCTCCGATGCCTACGTCGCCGCCGACTACGTGCCCTTCGTGCTGCAGCACAAGCCCATCGGTCTGGAAGGATTCGACGGCCTGCTGGTGGAATTCATGCGGCGCAAGCATCTCGTCGAAAACGATCTGCAACTTCTCCCCGACGGCAACGGCCACTTGCTGGTCGAGTTTGGGGGAGACACCCTCGAAGACGCCCAGGCTCAAGCCACGGCCATGATCGAGGCTACAAAGAAAATCTCTCCCGCTCCGCACACCCGCCAATATTCCCAGTCGGAAGCCGCGCGTGTCTGGAAGGTGCGTGAATCCGGCCTCGGCGCTACTGTCTTCGTTCCCGGCGAACCACTCGGCTGGGAGGGTTGGGAAGATTCTGCCGTTCCGCCGGGAAAAATGGGTAGCTACCTGCGCCAGTTGTTTGCCGCGGCCAAACGCTATGGCTATCGCTCGCCCATCTACGGCCATTTCGGTCATGGCTGCGTTCACATGCGCTTCAATTTCGATCTCGAAAGCGAAGCCGGTATCGCCAAATATGTGCAGTTCATCAATGAAGCCGCCGACATTGTGATTGCGCACGGCGGTTCGCTCTCCGGCGAACACGGAGATGGCCAGTCGCGCGCCGCACTGCTGCACAAAATGTTTGGCCCGGAGTTGGTGCAAGCCTTCCGCGAATTCAAAGCCATCTGGGATCCCACCAACAAGATGAACCCCGGCAAGCTTGCCGATCCCATCGCCGTGTATGGCCCGCAGGAAAATCTTCGTCTCGGCGCAGGATATGAAGTTCAATCCGTGAAAACGCATTTTCAATTTCCTGACGATGGCGGATCTTTTTCCAACGCCACCCTGCGTTGCGTCGGTGTCGGGGCCTGCCGCAAAGAGACCGCCGGCACCATGTGCCCCAGCTACATGGCGACGCGAGAAGAGCAGCATTCCACACGCGGCCGCGCCCATCTTTTGTGGGAAATGCTGCAGGGTGAACTGCGCCATCAGGGTTGGCAAAGCGAGCCCGTGAAAGACGCGCTCGAGCTATGTCTCTCCTGCAAGGCCTGCAAGCATGAGTGTCCGGTCAACGTCGACGTCGCGACCTACAAGGCGGAGTTTCTCTCGCATTATTACGAACACCATCGCCGCCCCATCCACGCCTATGCCTTCGGCATGATGGATCAATGGGCGCATCTGGCTTCCGCGATGCCTCGCATCGCCAATCTTCCAGGTCAACTCCCCGGAGTACGGGATATTTTGAAGGCCGCGATCGGCATGGCGCCGCAGCGAACCATCCCCGCGTTCGCCGCGCGAACATTTCAGAGCCGTTTCCATGCCCGCGCCAGGGCTCAAAAAGATTCGCGCCCCAATGTTCTGCTCTGGCCAGATACGTGGAACAACTATTTCTATCCGCAAGCCGCGCAGGCCGCGGCCCAGGTTTTAAGCGATGCCGGTTTTGCCGTGCAGGTGCCGCGTGGTCATCTCTGCTGCGGCCGCCCGCTCTACGATTTCGGCATGCTCGACCGCGCCAAACGATATCTGCTGCGCGTGCTCAATGCGCTCGCCCCGCAGTTGCAGTCGAACACACCCATCGTCGTCCTCGAGCCGAGTTGTGCAAGCGTCTTCCGCGAGGAATCGCTCAGTCTGCTAGCCAACGATCCGCGCTATGCCGAGCCCGCCAGAAAACTCGCCGCTCAAACGTATCTGCTCAGCGAATTTCTGGTGCATAAGGCAGACAACTACAAGCCGCCCGCCCGCCACGATCAGCGCATTTTGCTGCATGGCCATTGCCACCAGAAGCCGCGGATGACCGAAGAGGTCGAATTACTTCGCGCGTCCGGCGCTCAGGTCGAGCTGCTCGACTCCGGCTGCTGCGGCATGGCCGGCCCCTTCGGTTTTGAGAAGGGAAAATACACCATTTCCACCGCGCTCGCCAACCGCGTATTGATGCCCGCCGTCGAACGCGCTGAAAAGGAAACAGTCATTGTTACAAATGGTTTCAGCTGCCGCGAACAGATCGCGCAACTCTCCAATCGCCGCGCTGTTCATCTCTCCCAGGTCCTCGCGCGTAGCGACTAATATCCCGCCTCGTTCACCTGGTTCAACATCGGCTCGCCCGCCATGTAGCGTCGAACCTGCTCTGCGGCGAACTTATACCCACGGCTCGAAAATCCTGCCACCGAACCCGCTATGTGCGGCGTGATGAAACAATTCGGGGCGCTCCAAAGAGCATGTCCCTTCGGCAATGGCTCCGGATCCGTCACATCCAGCACCGCATGAATGCGCCTGGCTTGCAGTTGCTGTAACAATGCATTCGTATCCACGACTGGTCCTCGCGCCGCATTGATCAGCAACGCGCCCGCTTTCATCCGCGCCAGCATGTCGGCATTCATCATGCCGCGCGTGGTGTCCGTCAGCGGTACCAGCAGCACTACCACATCGGCCTCGGGCAGCAATCCTGCCAGATTGCTAAACGCTGAAACCCTCGGCTTGGCCGTTCGCGCCACCCGAATCACTTCCACATCGAACCCCTTCAACAGCCGCTCCACCTCGGAGCCGATGCCGCCATATCCGACAATCAGCACCTTCTTGCCGTGCAACTCATCCGCCAGGATGCGATAGGAATGCACGCTCGCCTTCGAATCCGACGGAGCCGCCTGCGTCCCTCCCGCACCTTTCAGCAACACCTGCCCATCCCAGTACTGCTCGCGCTGGCAATCGCGATAATGCGGAAGGCGCCACAGACTTGCCAAAATCGCCCCCACAATCCACTCTGCCACCGGAATATTGTGCAGCCCCTGCCCATCGCAAAGCAGAATTCCCTTCGGCAGCCACGGCAAAATCCAGTCCACCCCCGCCAGCAGGCACTGGATCACTTTCACCCCGCGCAGGAACGGAAACATGGGCGTGGCCAGCCATCCAAACATTGGCGGGATCCAGAAATCCACCTCCACCGGATGATCCAGATTGTCCGGCAACCGAACCAGTTCAACGTTTTCTTTCGGGAAATCAAGCAGGAAATCCTCAGAGATACTCGCGGGCAGTCCGATTTTCAACATGGCCTGATGATAATTAGCAGACTTCCATGGGGCAAACCTACACGCACTTTTTACCGTCGTGGAAATCCTCTGGCGGTACACTTGAGGCGACTTCCTGACATAGTGAAAGAATGGACGGAGCAACGCCTGTAGCTTTTTGAGCGGCCGAAGTCATACCACTCAGAAGGGAATTCCCGAATCTAAACGGAACTGAGATGAAGGTCAAATTGTCCAAAATTGCACTTGCCTTGTGCGTCGGCATTGCCTTTTCCCAATCTTTGTGGGCTCAAAGTCAGACCGTCGAAACTCCTCCCATGCTGGATCAGGGCTTCCACGAGATGTACAACCTCCACTTCCAGGAGGCGCATGTCATCTTCGCCAAGTACATGATTGAGCATCCCGAGGATCCCATGGGTCCGGTTGCCGATGCCGCCGCCTATCTTTTTTCGGAGTTCCATCGCACCGGTGTTCTGGACATGCAGTTGTTCACCAACGACACGAATTACCTGCAACACAAAACTGTCCCCGATCCGGCCATAAAGAAGGCGTTCGACGCCGCTCTCAGCAAGGCGGATGGTTTGGCCGACGCGATTCTGGCGAAGCAGCCCAACGATGCAACCGCCCTGTTCGCGAAAACTCTCGCCTTTGGCATGCGAGCCGATTATGCTTCCCTGATTGAGCGTCGTGACCTCGCCGGATTCCAATTTACCAAGCAGGGTAGCGCCTACGCCCATCGCCTGCTGGCCGTCGATCCCCACGCCTACGATGCCTATCTGGCCGTCGGCATGGAAAATTACATTCTGGGATTGAAGCCAGCGCCGGTTCGCTGGCTGCTGCAAATGGCGGGCGGAGAAACCAACAAGGTGGTTGGCGAGCAAGATCTGGAATTGACCGCTGCCCAGGGTCACTACCTGAAGCCGCTGGCTAAGCTGCTGCTTTCTGTCGCTGCGGTCCGCGATAAGGACATCGCCAAAGCCCGCGAATTGCTGGGGTCTCTCGCTCAGGAATTTCCCAACAACCCCCTCTACGCCGAGCAGTTGGCGAAGCTCAAATAACCCCGCCGCATCTCCGCCATGGGTAGACACCTGACTTCAGTCCGGGGAACCGAGCCTGAATCCACGCCGCGTCTTCAGGCGCTGAGATGTACTGCCGCCGTCCAAGCCGAAGTGACCACGTGCGCCTGCTCCTGAGTCAACCCAAAAAGAAAGGGCGTGGAATTTTCCACGCCCTCTCTTTCGATTGTGCTGCCGCGTTTACGGCAGGTAGTAACGGAACGACGTGAACACCATGTTGTCGTTGCCATGTGCTCCACCGCCGGGGTTCAAAGTGCCACCCTGGCCGGACCATAGGTCACGACGAATGTTGCTGTACTGGATTCCCTGTTTCAAACCGCCTTTGGGGCCGTTGTGAATGAAGAACCAGTATCCAACCGTGAACTCCTGCACGTCCTTGTTGTTACCCTTGCAACCGTTCGTCGAATTGCCTGGGGTAATCGGCGCAGAACTCGGGAACGAGGCGGTGGATGCGGGCTCAATCTTGCAACCCGACATGTCGGCGGTATACGCGCCATAACCGATCTGCTTGCCCCCGCTGATTGCATAGTCACGGCCAATGTAGTCGCCGCCGTAGTTGAAGTAGATATTCAGACGTTTGGTTGGGTTAGCCTCCACCGTGCTCAGCGCAGAGAAGCCGTGCAGCGGAGAGATGCTGCCGTCCGGCCGAAGCGTGACGTCGGCAATTGTGGACGAACCGTAGCGGCCCACGCCCTCGCCGTACAGACCCTTCAAGCCGATGGTCAGCTTCTTGTCGAACAGCGGACCGCGGAAGCCGCCGCCGATGCCGCCGCCAACTACTGTATCGTTATACGGCGAGCCGGTTGTCGGATAGATGCGGTCCCGGAAGAAGCGGCTGATGCCGAATAGTTCCCAGTGACCCCAGCCCGGCTCAACCGCCAGCTTGGCGATCATGTCCGGCGCAATGTTGAAGGAATAGTTGGACTCTAAATCGTACAGGCCGCCGCCCACTCCAGCCGTGCCGATCAAAATGTTGGTAGGCAGGTTCTGGCCACCCGGATTCAGCGTCTCGGCATTTTCCGCCGAAGCGCCCAGCCAGATTTTGTTGTCGATGTCCTTGCTGACGCGGAAGCTGTATTGACGAGTCCAGACAAAGCCCGCTTCGTACTGAGGATCGATGGTTGCTGGCAGAATCTCCGTTCCGCGAGTCAGGCCTTGCGTGGTTTCCGCCGCCAGCGACCATCCCTGGCCACCGGAGAAATCCCAGCCATTGGCCATTTTCGCGTCCACCCATAGTTGCCGCTGGCGAAGCACGTAGCTGTTCGACTGGTTGTTGTTGGACGTGATGCCAGTACCCAACCAATCCATTTCGTAGTAGCCGGTCATGGTGAAGTCCGCCAGCTTGCCGGTTGCCTTGATGGCGATACGCGACTGCCGACCTGTACCTTGCCACTCAGTCATCTGCGCGGCTGGCGAATACTGCAGCGGAACACCCGTAAATGGCGTGTTCAAGCCGCCGCCGGTCGCCCCGCTGCGCCACACAGTTTCAGCCGCCAGGAAGCTGCCGTGAGGAGAGATCGTGATGCCCTTGTAGTAAATCTCATCCGGATGCATCACCTTCTTCTTCAGAGCCTGTTGATCCTGCTCGGCCATGGTCGCCGTCTGCTGCGCCTGGGCGGCCTGTTGCTGGGCGTTCTGTACCGCCTCATGCAGACTGTCATAGGCCGCATTGTTTTGCTGATTGTTCTGCTGCGACTGTAGCTCGGACTGTGCCTGCTGGGCAGCCTGCTGCGCCTGTGTCGCTGTTTGCTGCGCCTGCTGCAGTTGCTGGTCGCGGCTTAGCAGCTGCTGCCTCAGCTGGTTGATCTCTTCCTGCTGCTGCTGGAATTGTTGCTGCATATCCCGCATCTGCTGTTCGATGCTGGTTGCCTTTCTGGCTCTTTTGTGACCGGTTGTGGTCGTGGCTGTACTCGATTGCGCGAATACAGTCAGACCCGCCTGCGGGGCAATCGCCATGCAGGATGCAAGAATCAGGATTTTTACCTTGTTCGGTCCGCGTTTCATTCGGCCTCTCACTCGTGTTGTTGTATTGAAGATCCAAGCTGGTGCAATCCCCGCCGTCCTAACTCTGGGAGCGCGATGACCCTCTGGGGGATGTGAGTACATGTTGCTGGCAAGGCTGTTCATTGACACCGGGAGTAGTCTTACAGCGCCCCGTGAATATCCTGAAAACAGAAGATGAATGGGAGATGAATTCCTGCGCCAGGTGTCGAATTGGCGTTTCGGTCCCGTCGGTTGCGGTTACACCCAGAAGGTTGCGTGTAGACTGCGGACGGTCGTGGCAGACCCCGACTGTTGCGGCTAGACCCGGACGTGGAAAGTCGCCCGGACTTCAGTCTGGGGAAAGAATCACCCCATACCGCGCCTTGAGGCGCTGAGGTGCAGAAGAAAACCGCGGAGATGATCGTCCCGCGGCCATGTTTCCGCCGGGCAGGGGAGTCTGCTTACGGCAGATTTCCCAGTTGATAATTCAGTGCCGCCAGCGACAATTGATACTCATAGCGAGCATTCACGTTCTCAATCGAGGCCTGCGTCTGTTCCAGCTGCGACTCGCTCAGCTCCACAATGGAGCTCAGCCCCAGCTTGTAGCGCGCCTGCGCCAGCTGCAGGCCCATGTTCGATGCCTTCAGCAGTTTCTCCGTCACCGCGATTTTCTGGTACGACGTGTTCGTCTGTAGCCACGCATCGCGAACATCCCGCACCACCCGGTCTCTCAAATCGCGCAGGTTTTGCTGCGCCGCCTGTGCCCGGTCATCTGCTTCTTTCGCCTGCGCGGTATAGCGGAATCCATTGAAGATGGGCACTTCCAGATCCACCCCAATCGCGCCGAACCAGTTGCTGATGAAATACTGGTCGACCCGGACCGGTGTGCCTCCCACGACAGCCATGGTGTCTAACGTCGGCAACAGTTGTTCCCACTGCGCGCGGGCATACTTTTTCGAGGCCTGCTGGTCATAGTCCAGCGCCATCAAGTCGGGCCTCTGCTTCAGCGCCATGTCGACCAGCTGGTCCTGGTCCGGAGGTGGTGAAGTCACCGCGCCGCCGCTGTCGACCGGTGTGTACGTCATCGGCCGGTCAAATCCCAGCACGGCTGTCAACGCGTTGATCGCGTTCTCGTATTGCGTCTGGGCGTCCAGCAGCAGCAGTTGCGCCCGCGCCAGGTTTTCGTCCGCGAAGGCAAGATCAATCGTCGAACGCAGCTTGTTATTCGTCAGTTCCGTAATCTGCTGGTCCGTTGTCTTGCGAGTAGCCACGGTCTGCTCCGCAACCTGGACCATCGCTTTCGCTTCCAGCGCGTTGTAGAACGCCTGATCGGTAATCATCACAATGTCCAGGGTGCTGGCTTGCGCCTGCGCATTTTGCGCCTTCTCGTACAGCTTGGAAGAAGCGATCAGGTTAGTTGTGTGACCAAAATCCGTCAGCAACTGGTGAAAATCCACGCCCCCGCCCGCATGCGTGAGCAATCGAGTCGAGCGCAATCCGTCGAAGGTGAATCGGCTGCCGTCATTCGCCTTGGCTGCCACCGCTGCACCATCCAATTGCGGCAAATATCCGGCGCGTGTCTGGCGGTAGACCTGGTGCTGCGCCCGCGCCAGCAATTGCGCGACACGGATCCGGGGGTTGTTGCGGATCGCAATCTGCTCGGCATCGTGCAGCGTTAACAGGGCCGGAATCGACGTGACGCGTTCCCCCGTCATCGTCTTGTCCGACCCCATATTCGGCGCCGTCTCGCTCAGCGTGTCGCCGGGCATCGCCGACGCGTGCGGAGCTACTGGCGAAGCACTCGTGTCCGCTCGTTCAATGTTTTTCGCCAACATCACAGTCGATGGCGCGTCCGCCAGCTTTTGCGCCCGCAAAGGCCATGGACAGCACACCATTGCGACCAGCGCCATTCCCGTCAGGGTAGAAAATCGTGGGTAGGTTTGCATTACGCTTGCACCTCCAGATCCTGCACATCTTCTTCAGAACCGTGTTCCGCATTACGGTGAATCAGGTAATAGACTGTCGGCACCAGAAACACCGTGACCATCCCGGAAACCGTCAGGCCGCCCAGGATCGCTCGCGCCAGCGGCGCATACTGTTCGCTGCCCGCCTCCAAACCCAGCGCCATCGGAATCAATCCCAGCGCCGTCGCCAGCGTGGTCATCATGATCGGTCGCAGACGCACCCGGCATGCTTCTCCAATCGCTAGTTTCAGCGGCTTGCCCGCGCGTCGTTGAATTCCGATGAAGTCCACAATCAAAATGCTGTCCGACACCACAATCCCAGTCATCATCAGGCAGCCCATCAGCGACATGATGTTCAGCGACGTCCCCGTGACCAGCAGGAACAACAGCACGCCTGACATCCCCGGCGGCACTGCCAGCAGAATGATGAACGGATCGGAGAAGGACGCGAACTGCGCCATCAGCACCAGGTACACCAATATCACCGACAGAACCAGTCCAACCGCGAAGCTCCGGAAAGAATCCTTCATGTCATTGATGGACCCTGAGATGTTCACCAGCGTGCCTTTCGGCGGATGGATGTTATTCACGATTTTCTGGATCTGCTTGCCCACCCGGCCCAGGTCTTCCGTCTTCGGCATGATGTACACATCGAACACGCGCCGCAACTGATAATGGTCCACCACCGTTGGCGTATTGATGTACTTAATGCTCGCCACCGCTTCCAGTGGGATTACGTTGTCATGCGGCGGAACCGTCTGCCCGGGCCGCTCCGCACCGCCCGGCGGCACGTAGGCGGTGGGACGGTCGGGACGCAGCGGAATGTCTTTGAAATCCTTCAGGCCCTGGATCTGGCTGTTGTAGTACTGCACCGTCAGCATGTAGTTGTTGCCCGTCTTCGGATCCACCCAGTAGCTGGGCGCAATCATGCCGTTGGAGGTCAGTGCTGTGATCACCCCATCCACTACATCCTTTTCCGTCAATCCCAGAAACGC
>DATJUD010000060.1:0-10520 GCA_035502695.1 Acidobacteriaceae bacterium | reverse complement strand
ACAAGCACCACCAGGCCTACGTCACCAACCTGAATGGCGCCGTGGAGAAGCACCCCGATCTGGGCAAGAAGTCGCCCGAAGAACTCATTCGCGACCTCAACAGCGTCCCCGAAGAGGTTCGTACCGTGGTCCGCAACAATGGCGGCGGTCACGTGAACCACACCATGTTCTGGCAGATCATGAAACCCAAGGGCGGCGGAGAGCCAACCGGCAAAATTGCCGACCAAATCAAGAAGGATTTCGGCAGCTTCGAGGATTTCAAGAAACAGTTCAATGAGGCAGCCGCCAAGCAGTTCGGCTCCGGCTGGGGATGGCTAATCTATGACAGCGGCAAGTTAAAAATTATCACTAGCGCCAATCAGGATAGCCCCTTCATGCAGGGCCATTTTCCCATCCTAGGTAACGATGTTTGGGAACATGCGTACTACTTGAAGTATCAAAACAAGCGTCCCGAATATTTGGCGGCTTGGTGGAACACGGTAAATTGGGAAGAAATTAATAAACGATTCGAATTGGCCAGAAAGTAATCGAATTTGCCCTGTTTTCGGTGCAAAATAGGGCTGACAGAATTGGTTGCTAAGGCAACCAATTCTGTCATAGTCGTTGCCTTAGCAATTACTTTTTACGCCCGGCCGCCAGGTCCAGGAAATTGCTCCGCAATCATCGCCAAGGCTTCTTCTCGGCTATGAACTCTCCCCTCCAACTGGGCATCTTCAACCAGGTTCAACATGATTCGAAACTTCGGGCCGGGTCGATAGCCGAGCGCGATCAGATCGTCTCCGGTAATGAGCGGAATGGGACGTATCTGCTCCGGAGCCGCTGTTTGATACCGTTCCAGCGCAAATTGGTAGAGCGAAAGATCTCTGTGGCTGGCCATGCAATCCATCCGATGAAGGGCGAGATGCTCTTCAAATTGATTGAGACGGAAAAAGCGCTTCAAAGTTGAATCGCGCATTTTTTCCACATCCGCAAAGCGCATGTGATTCGCCACCAGCGCCAGAATCTGCTCTGTATCGCTGTTCGACATGCGCAGCCGACGGCAAATTTCTTCGGTTATGCGCATTCCGACTTCAACATGACCGTCAAATCGGATGCGATCCGGCGCGCGGCGAAATGTTGCAGGCTTGCCAACGTCGTGCAGCAGCGCTCCCCACGCCAGTGTTGCGGGGCTCCCCGCAGGCAGTTGCTCCAGCAGCATCAGCGTATGAATCCAGACATCGCCTTCGGGGTGATATTGTGGCGGCTGCTCGACGCCGCGCATGCGCATGATTTCCGGCAACACTTCGCTCAGCAATCCGGTCTGCTCAAGCAATTCAAACGCTCGCCGAGGCGCGCCCTCCGTCAACATGCGCGTCAGTTCTTCGCGCACACGTTCCCGACTGACCTGATCGATCTCTGGAGCTGCTGTCCGAATCGCCCGCAGAGTTTTGTCTTCAATCTCAAATCCAAAACGCGCCGCGAAACGAACCGCTCGCAGCATGCGTAACTTATCCTCTGCAAATCGCTGCACCGGGTCTCCAATGGCTCGAATGATGCCGTGTTGCAGATCCTCCCTACCACCCACAAAATCCAGAACCGCATCGTCGACGCTTCCAGAAGCTTTCAGCCGCGCGGGATCGAGAAGCATGCCGTTGATGGTGAAGTCGCGCCGCAGGACATCCTGCTCCGCGGAATCCGTGTAGGAAACCGACTCCGGGCGGCGGCCATCTTTGTAGGCGCCATCGTTGCGGAAGGTCGCAACCTCGGTCAGGATTTCCGCTTCGTCGTAGGTGTCGACAACCAGCACCACACCAAACTGCGCGCCGACGGCAAAGGTGCGCGGAAACATCGCCAGCAACTGCTCCGGCGTTGCGCTCGTGGCCACGTCAAAGTCCAGTGGCTCCCGGCCCAGCAACAAATCGCGCACGCAGCCGCCGGCAAAATACGCTGCGTGACCCGCCGCGCGAAGGCGCTCGACGATCCGCGTTGCGGCCTGCTGACGCGCGGATGCGGGAACGGGAGTTTGATGGAGGTTCATTGCACGGGACCTGGAAGCGGCGACAAACGGTGCGCTGCCTTTACCATGGTGACATGCCTCCTACGCATTCCTCCAGTTCTGACGCGCCGCAGACGCCGGGATCCACTCCCAGGACTGGGTTGATTCTCGGAATCGAGAGCTCCTGCGACGAGACTGGAGCGGCAGTCGTGCGCGGCGGGGCGGAGGTACTGTCGAATGTAATCGCATCGCAAATCCGCACCCACGCGCCTTATGGCGGAGTCGTGCCCGAGCTGGCTTCGCGGGAACATCTGCAGAATATTGTTCCAGTGGTCCGGACCGCGTTGCAGCAAGCGGGATGCAGCCTCGAGGACCTGGATGCAATCGCCGTCACAGAAGGGCCCGGCCTGGCTGGAGCTTTGCTGGTCGGGGTGATGTATGCGAAAGGCCTGGCCTTCGCGCTAAATAAGCCGCTGATTGCCGTTAATCACCTCGAAGGACATATCCACGCCGTACTGCTTGAGGCAAAAAAGCAGCAGCAGATCCTGGCGCAGCCGACACTGGCGCTGGTTGTTTCCGGCGGCCACACGCATTTGTATCTGGCGGAAGAAACAGATGGGTCATGGCGTTACACAAACGTCGGCAGAACTGTCGACGACGCGGCCGGTGAAGCCTTTGACAAAGTCTCGAAGCTTCTCGGGCTGGGTTATCCCGGCGGTCCGTGGATTGACTGGCTGGCGCAACACGGAGATCCACATGCCGTGCCCTTCGGCCCTATCACGGTGAAGCAAAAACCATACCGCGCCCAACAAAGACAGAGTCCGCGGTTTTTATTTTCATTCAGCGGATTGAAGACTGCCGTCCTGCGATACGTGCAGCTGCATGAGATGAAAGCCTCGATTGACACTCGCCGAGCAGCGCTGGCAAAGCTCTCCGAGGCGAAGCCTGCGGATGCGCTCGCCTTGTGCAATGCGGAAACGTTGAACCTGATTGCATCATTTCAGCGCGCGGTGGTGGACGACCTGGTTCGAAAAACATTCAACGCCGCAGAGAGTTTTCATGTTGCCAGCATCGTGGTTTCCGGAGGCGTCGCCGCCAATCGCGAGCTGCGCCAGCATTTTCTGGCGGAGAGTCGCAAACGTCGCCTGCCGGTCACGTTTCCCGCGTTGGAACTTTCCACCGACAACGCCGCCATGATTGCTGCCGCGGCATGGCCGAAGTTTGTCACCGGAGACGTGGCCCAGGAAACCCTGACCGCCGAACCCTCACTTTCGCTTGGCTAGTATTTTCATCAGCATGAAATATTCCCATGAACAATGGGTCCGCGGAGGCTGAAGATCGGATGGATATTTCTAGAGGCTTTCACATTGAGCAGCCTGACATTCTCATTCCGTGGGGAATCTCAGAAGCAGAGCTAGAAAAACTCTTTGATGGATTGGATTTGCGCCGTGTCACCAACGGCTACTTTGTAACCCATTGTGATTCGCTCAGCGGTTTATCCCACGAGTTAGGCTTTCATTTTGATTTGCGGGCTGGAAGTATACTACGCGAATTAGAATTCTTCGGCGGTAATTTCACGGATAATTCCTCTTCCTTTCAGACTTTTCAGCAGCACCTGGAGGCGACTTTCGGCCAGCCTACGACTACGCTGCCTGGTACGGAAGGATTTCCCTCGTACACATGGTTGCTCGATGGCTGCGAAATAGTCCACTACGTTCGGAAGCGTTTCGGTCCCGAGGAATTAGTCAGGATCAAAAGAAAGCTCTAGCAATTGCTCATTCCGATGTCCTGTTGGAGTGCTTCCGACCACCGCGGACATGGTTGTCGCCGCAACCCTGACTGCGGAACCTTCGCTTTCGCTGGGCGAGATCACTTTCATTTTGGCGGTTTGCCCGTACAATCAGAAATTGCATGTCCCTTCGTCTCTATAACACGCTCAGCGGACAAATCGAGGAACTGAAGCCGCAGCCTGGGCAGCCGCTCGGCATGTACGCCTGCGGACCGACGGTGTACGACTACGGTCACATCGGCAACTTCCGCACCTTTATTCATGTGGACATTCTGCGGCGCTTTCTAAAACTGCAGAGGATGCAGCTGCGTCACGTCATGAACATTACCGATGTCGACGATAAGATCATGGCCAAAGCCGCGGCCGCCGGCAAATCCATTGGCGATTACACGGCCAAGTATGAAGCCGCATTTCTCGAGGACCTGAAGGCGCTGAGTATCGAGCAGCCGGAATACCTAGCGCGAGCCACCGAGAATATTCCACTGATGGTTAACCTGATTGAGAAGCTGGTCGAACGTGGCTGCGCCTATCGCGGCGAAAACGGTTCCTATTATTTCCGCATTGCCAGCTTTCCCGGGTACGGCAAACTCTCAAAAAAAGATTTGGCGGGCATGGAGGACGGCGCGCGCGTCGATGTCGACGAATATGACAAAGACAGCGCCCGCGATTTCGCCTTATGGAAGGCAGCCAAGCCCGGCGAGTTTCATTGGGATACCGAACTGGGACCGGGTCGACCGGGCTGGCACATTGAATGCTCCGCCATGGCAACAGCCTATTTGGGCGAAACCTTCGACCTGCACACCGGCGGCGAAGATCTAATGTTCCCGCATCACGAAAATGAGATTGCACAGTCGGAGTCGGCCAGCGGAAAAACATTTGCGCGCCATTGGATGCACATTCGTTTTCTGCTGGTGGAAGGCAAGAAGATGTCGAAGTCGCTGGGCAACTTCTACACCTTGCGCGACCTGTTGCTGCACGGATACAAGGCCTCCGCGATTCGATTCCTTTTGACCGCCGTTCCTTATCGCAACCAGTTGAATTTCACGTTTGAAGGACTGACCGAATCGACCAATGCTGTCGAGCGGCTGCGCACCTTTGCGCAGCGAATGCGCACCGGGGAGTTCCCCGCGGGCAGCAACGCGTCCATTCTGGAGGCGACCGAACGCGCGGGGAAAAATTTCATTGCATCGCTGGAAGATGACCTGAACACCGCCGAAGCACGAGCGGCAATTTTCGAACTGGTTCGCTTGGCAAACTCCAGCGCAGATCGCGGCGAATTGAAGCATGACAACATCGCTCCAATCCTTGAAGTGCTGGCAAAGTTTGATCAGGTATTCGCGGTGTTGGAAGACCATGATGATGCGGTCACGCGATTCGCATTGGAGTGGGCTGCAAAAGAAAACCGGCTGAACGAAGCCACGACGGAGTTGGTCGCTGGATATTCCTTGAGTGACGAGACCATCGACAAGTTAGTTGAAGAGCGGACCAAGGCACGCAAATCCAGGGATTTTGCTCGCGCTGACGCCATTCGCAAGGAGCTTGCCGAAAAAGGGATTCTGCTAGAAGATGGTGCAGACGGCGTTCGCTGGCACCGAAAATAACCCCCTCTGACGCCCTCGCCGAAAAGAAATTGCCCCCTAGCCCTCCGTCGCCATCGATTCGATCTCCGATACTTCATGATCCGGCTGCATTTTGGATGAGGTCACGAGAAAGACTGCCACCAGAATCATGACCATGCCAATCCACTCATTGCCGTGCAGGCGTTCACCCAACACAATCGCCCCCAGCAGCACGGCCACCATGGGATTGACGTACGCATAGGTCGCCACTTTGGATACCGGAACGTTTTGCAAGAGCCAGGTGTAAGCAGAGAATCCAGTCAGCGATCCGAACAGTATAAGAAACGCGATCGCAGAGACGCTTTCATTGTTCCAGGTTGCGCGTCCCCATTGGTGACGAACAGTTGCCACCACCAGATCGCAAACGCAGGCGGCCAGCATCTCCCACGCGGCGCACACGAATGGGTCAAGAGAAAAGCGGGTTCCCCGCGACCAGACAGATCCAAACGAAAATGACAGCGCCCCCAGCAGCAGAACCACGATTGCAACCAGTTGATGCCAGTCGCCGTGAAAACCGTTGCGAGCACTTGGAAACGCCAGCACGACAAGACCAATAAATCCCAGCACCAGGCCGATTTCGCCTCGTGTACGCAGGCGCTCTCCGTGAGGCATCAACCACTCAATCACTGCGATGTAGACAGGAATGATGGCGACGAGCAACGCTGCGAGACCGCTGGGAAGGTAGAACTCTGCCCACACCAGACCGACGTTGCCAAAGAACAGCATCAGCACGCCGAGAATAAAAAGGCGGCGCATCTCTCGCATGCTGCCCAGCAGACGCTTTCCGCGCAGCGCCATAAAGCCGAGCATCAGCGAACCGCCAATCAGCAATCGCACACCGGCCAAGGCCGGCGCTGGGACGAAATGCACGCCAAGCCGCGCAGCCGTATAGGTCGCCCCCCAGCAGATATACACGCAGGCAAACGCAAACATCACAGCAGAGGAAGAAGCGTGGCCAGTGCGGGGAATCTCCATGTTCTCCAAGTATTCTAGGTGACTTACGCGGGTACTTGATGTAGTGGAGCATGTAATCGGCGGTGCACAGAATTTTTATATCAACTGATTTTGCCGATCACGCTATACTGTCTTTGTCAGGTTGCTTATGCGCAGACCCTCTGCCACGATCCTCGAGTCCGGCTGCTACGTCCCCACGATACGTGTGGAACGGGAGCGTCCGCGACCGCACCTGCACAGCCTGCCTACCTGGCTGCGACCTAGTCTGTTCGGCAGCGACTAAGCTGTCCGCACCTCGTCTGGCGAACATGCGAGCGTGAGCCCTGCTTCTATCGGCTTCGAAAAAATTCTTGAGATTCTCATTCTGAAACTTGTTCGGCTGGCGCGATTTGTCGGCCCGCACCCACACTTCCCAATGCGAGGAGAGCGACGATGCACAACAACGGAACCGGTTCCTATAAAAACTCTGACAAGTACGCCAAATTCGGTCCGAAACTGATTGGCTCTCTGCCCGGCCCTAAAGCAAAAGCTGTCGTTGATGCAGACACAAAATGGCTCTCTCCCAGCTACACGCGATCTTATCCGCTGGTGGCCAAGCGTGGTCGCGGCGTGCGGATCGAAGATGTCGACGGAAATCAGTTTCTCGATTTCGCTGCTGGAATCGGTGTCTGTTCCACCGGGCATTGTCACCCGAAAGTGGTGAAGGCGATCCAGGAGCAGGCTGCAGAATTGATCCACATGTCGGGCACGGATTTTTACTACGAGGCAATGATTCAACTGGCCGAGCGCGTGTCGAAGATCGCTCCCATGCCCGGACCGCACAAGTTTTACTACGGCAATTCCGGCGCAGAGGCAATTGAATGCGCGCTGAAGCTGGCCCGCTACCACACCGGCCGGCAAAACATCATCGCTTTTTATGGCGCATTTCATGGCCGCACTATGGGAGCGCTTTCGCTGACAGCCTCGAAAGCCCAGCAACGACGCCGGTTCGGCCCGCTTGTTCCCGGCATCACGCATGTGCGCTATCCGTACGCCTATCGCGGATGCAGCGGCGGTCCACAGGAAGAAGAGGCCTTCGCGCTCGGTTGTGCTCGCTTCATTGAAGAAAAGCTCTTCAAGACCACGATGCCTCCGGAAGAAGTGGCCGCAATTTTTGTTGAGCCAATTCAGGGCGAGGGTGGCTACGTTGTTGCGCCGACAATTTTCATGCAGGAACTGCGGAAGATCTGCGATCGTCACGGCATTCTGCTGGTCGCGGACGAAGTGCAATCGGGTGTCGGCCGCAGCGGAAAATGGTGGGCTATCGAGCACTCTGGCGTTGAGCCCGACATCGTTTGTATTGCAAAAGGAATCGCGAGCGGCATGCCGTTGAGCATTTGCATGACACGCGCGCACATTATGGATTGGAAGCCGGGCTCGCACGCTTCGACCTTTGGTGGCAATCCAGTGGCAATCGCAGCCGCCATGGCGACACTGGATGTTCTGGAGCGCGAAGGCGTGGCCAATACTGTGAAAGTTGGCAACGCGATCATGCAGCGATTGAAGGAGTGGCCGAAAAAACATCCAATCGTCGGCGACGTTCGCGGACGCGGACTGATGATCGGCATTGAGATTGTCAAAGATCAGGCCACACGCGAGACCGCTGCCGAGTGGCGCAACCAGATTGAGACACTGGCCTTCGATCGCGGATTGCTCATCCTAGGCTGCGGCGAGACCTCCATCCGGCTGGCGCCCCCGCTGATTGTCACGCCGGAAGAAGCCGATATTGCCCTCGACATTTTGGAAGAAAGTATTGCTGAAGTTGAGCACCAGCACCTTCCTGCCCTGGCCGCAGCCAAGGCGTAGGTGGCTGATTTGACAACAGGTACAGCACGAATTCGCTGCCCTTGGAGCGAGTCGCTTGCTAGAGTGGTTTCACACCCCCTATGCAAACGATTTCTCAACTAGGGCACGCCCGTCTGTCTTTCTTCGAGAGGACCCTGGGTTGGCTGGACCAGGCAGCTGGTCGGTCCATGCGTTCGCCCAAGCATCCGGCCCACTTGATGACCGGTTTGCGGGGGGAAGACGCGAGTTATTTTTATCTTCGCGAATTGGGTTATACGATTGTGGCCCGCCGCTGGAGCAGCCCGAAAGTGCGTGGAGATATCGACCTGATTGGGTGGGATGGCGAATGGTTGTGCTTTGTCGAAGTCAAAACACGAAGCTCGCGCACCTTTCAGCCGGCGGAAGTGGCCGTCGATCATGACAAACGAACCAACCTGGCGCGGATGGCGCGAGAATACATTCGCCAGTTAGAGCATGCGGAAATGATCCCGGTCCGGTTTGATGTAGTCTCGGTTTATTTTCCCGGCGGGCGGCCCGAGTTTGAATTGTTCCGTGGCGCTTTCGATTGGAATGATGCTTCGCTATCAGGATTTCGCTCCGACAAATGAGGCGTGACTAAGCGGCACAAACTCTCCCGCCTCGGCGCTGTAGGTTGTCACAGAAGCTGTGGCAATATCGAACACCCATCCATGCAGTCGCACCTGCTTTGACGCAACAGCATTGGAAACCGCGGGATGCGTCAGCAGATTCACCAACTGCGCCAAAACGTTTTCGCGCACCAGGATATCCAGCTTGGTGGAATCGTCCTTGTGAGCATGCTGCTCTTCAATGACCTGTGTTGCGGCATTCGCAAAGTTTAGCCAGCGTGAAACTTCAGGAAGCGCTTTCAACTGTTCGCTGCCGCTGAGAATCGCGCTCATCGCACCGCAACCGGAATGACCGCAGACCACAATATCGGGGACGCCTAAAACTGCTACGGCATATTCGATGCTGGCGGAAACTCCACCCGGAGCGACCGCATGCGGCGGAACAATATTGCCCGCGTTGCGAACCACAAATAAATCCCCGGGGCCCTGCTGCATGAATAATTCGGGAATGACGCGGGAGTCCGAGCAGCCGATAAACATGGCCTGGGGACGCTGTCCATTCGATAACTGCTGAAACAGCGCCTTCTGATTTGGAAATACTTCCGTCTGAAACTTCAATACGCCATCAATAATTCGCTTCACTGTTGATTGTTCCCGCTTCCAGTTACTCGAATTCGGTCCACACTTCTACTGTATAACCGCCTCATCCACCGACAAACATCCGCACATTTCGTCCGCATCAAAGCTTCACGCCAATGAAATCTTGAGAGCGGCGGCAAAGTCGCTCACTGGCTGAAATCGCCGTGGTAGTTCGACGCTCAACCCGTCGGATGTCTGCTTCC
This sequence comes from Acidobacteriaceae bacterium, assembly GCA_035502695.1. Classification (GTDB taxonomy): domain Bacteria; phylum Acidobacteriota; class Terriglobia; order Terriglobales; family Acidobacteriaceae; genus JAKAAZ01. The sequence continues at coordinate 930 of DATJUD010000060.1, read as the reverse complement.
ATCTCAATTTCTCGTCGGTGCCCAGCAGTTGCACATGTTCGATTTTTCCCGGTTTGGTGGCGTTGGCTGTTCCCAGCGACTGGATCACGAATTCCCCGACCGGCCAGCCGAGCGCGATCGCATAGATGACGGTATTGGCCTTATTCTGCGTGAAGCGAATGTCCTTTGCATCCAGTTTGCTGATACTGGTGCCTTGGAACGATCCGCTCTTCACCACGTCTGGCCCTTCACCATAAATCTTCCATGGCCGAGTGGCATAGAGCGCTTCCCCGTTCACCTGCATCCAGTCAGTGATTTTGTCGAGCACCGCAATCTCTTTGCTATCGATGGTGCCGTCGGGCTTTCCAGGAATGTTCAACACCAAGGTTCCGTTCTTGCTGACGGTATCGATCAACCAGTGGATTACGTCGCGTGGATGTAGGTAGCCGCCGAACTCACCCGGCTTTTCAAACAGCGCACGGTTGTAATGCCACTCGCCAATGCAGGTTTCCGATTGCCACGCGTTCGGCATGATCTTGCTGGTGAGGCCGCGTTCATAGTCAGCGACAACGGCTTTGGCCAGGCGATCGGGCACGTTCTTAATGTTGATGACACCCTGCATTTTTCCGCCGTGCGTTTTCAGATTGTTGTTGTAAAAATAAGCGCCGATGTTCATGCCGCCCCATCCCAGCGGAAACAGAGGGTTATCAAAGTAAAGCAGATCCGGATTGTGTTGATCGACCAGATCCCGAGTGCGATCGTAGAAATTCTTCACATAGGAAACATCCGGTAGCGCATTGTGAGGATGTTTCGCACCATAGAGGCACTGCGGGTCCAGTCCCTGCCACCATTGATCTTTCCCTTGCGCCTGAATCAGGTCTCCATCATACGGAACGCCGGCGAGTGGACCGACCTTATCCGCGCCATGCGACGGCTGAAACCACCACCAAT
>DATJUD010000059.1:0-6375 GCA_035502695.1 Acidobacteriaceae bacterium | reverse complement strand
CTACAACCATCCAGACCGTCGGCAGCAAAGGCTACGATGGCTTCACTCTGGCGCTGGTTGTGAGCTAAAAACCTTTGCGCCCTCTGTAAACGTCGAACTATTGGCTATTGGCTATTGGCTATTGGCTATTGGCTATTGGCTGTATTTATCACCGCCGCTCCATCAATCGTCTCTTTCCAGATCGCCTCCAGAGCCTTGTTCACATCCTCCAGCGGAAACACCGTCTTCTTCGGCTTGATCCCGATCTCTCGCGCCACTTTGATGAAGTCATGCGCGTCCTGCCGCGTCATATTCGCCACGCTGCGCAGTTGACGCTCGCCCCACAGCAGTGAGTCGTAGTCGAACTGCGGCATTCGATCCAGATGAATCGCGTTGATCGCGACCACCCCACCCTTGCGCAGTGTGCTCAGCGCCGAAATCACAACGTCACCGCTCGGCGCAAACGTCACGGCGCGGTCCAGTGCCACCGGAGGCTTATCCATTGCATCGCCCACCCAATGTGCGCCCATCTCCCGCGCCATCGCGCGATGCTTCTCGCCCCGCGTCGCCACATACACTTCGCACTCCCACGCCTTCAGCACGTCGATGATCAGGTGCGCGGACGCCCCAAAGCCGAACAGACCCACGCGCTCGCCGCGCTCCACGCCTGCCACCCGCACACTGCGGAACCCGATAATCCCCGCGCACAGCAGCGGAGCCAGTTCTTCAGCCGACGCATCATCCGGCAACGGATTGCAGAAGTCCGCCCGCGCCACCGCATACTCCGCATACCCTCCGTTCACCGAGTAGCCCGTGAACACCGGATTGTCGCAGAGATTCTCCATCTGCTTGCGGCAGAGCAGGCACGTTCCGTCCACGCTGCCCATCCAGCCCACGCCCACACGCGCGTCTTTCATCGCCGCAGCCACACCGTCGCCCAGTTTCTCCACGCGACCCACAATCTGGTGCCCCGGAACAATCGCTTCATGCAGAGGCTTCAGTTCGCCCATCGTAATGTGCAGATCGGTGCGGCACACCCCGCACGCCTCCACGCGCAACAGCACTTGACCAGGCCCCGGTTCCGGCACCGGCCACTCCTCAATCTTCAGTGGAGACGCGCTCTTGATCGCAGCAGAATGAAGTACCGCAGCTCGCATGGTCCCTCCTTATTTATCGTTTCTATCTGTCTCGTTCGCATAGACGCGATCCGGCATCTTCACGCTGCCTGTCTGCGCCGGCAATTTATCTTCAGCGCTTCTCGCGTCTCGACTATCATCGTACGTATGCGCCTGGAGCTGGAAGTTGACCCGCGGAAAGTGCTCGGTCCGTGCCTCCTGCTGGTAGGGTGGATCATCGTCGTCGCTGCCATCGCAATTTTTCCCTCGCAGGGTGCCCGCGCCGTTTTCGTCATATTCGGTTTGCTCGTTGAGCTGGTGGGCCTTGTATTTCTTGTCCGCTCGCGTGGCCATTCCGCAGGAGAGCGCAAATGATCCCCTTCAGCGATTCCACCTCCGTCCTCTGTGTCCTGCTCATCTGCGCATTGCCCTTCGCTCTCGCCGGAATTGCTCTGCTCTATTCAGGCTTCAGCAGCTCGCGCAACGCCTCGCTGGTATTGCTCGGCTCGCTCGTTCTCGCAGCCCTCGCCGCCGTCATCTATTACGCCTTCGGATTCGCATGGCAGGGTTACCCAGGCGGTGTGTCCTATGCCCTTCCGCTTGGCCATACCACTTGGGACTGGATTGGCGCGCAGAAATTCTTCCTCCGAAGCATTGACTGGAACGGCACCGCACCCTCTTTCATCGCCGCATTCCAGATATTCGCTGTCGCTATCGCCGCGCTCATTCCCTGGGGAGCAGCCTCCGGACGCTGGCGCCTGCGCGCCGCCGCCGCTTCAACCGTCATCCTCGCCGGTTTTCTCTACCCGCTCTTCGCTCACTGGGTCTGGGGAGGCGGCTGGCTCGCACACCTCAGCATCGCCTTCAATCTCGGCGGCGGCTTTCTTGACCCCGGCGGAGCCGCGACCATCCAGGTCATCGGCGCACTTTCTGCGCTCTCGGTCCTCTGGCTTCTGGGCCCGCACGCCGATAAGCCTTCTGCCGACGGACAGAGCACCTCTATTCCGCCTCATCACGAGATATACGTGGTCGTAGGCTGCCTGCTCGCCTTTGTCGGCTGGCTTGCTCTCAACTGTCTCGGATCCGTCCTCTACGCCGGCCTCAGCATCAGCTCTCTCGTTCCTGTGGTCATCAACACACTGCTCTGCGCCTCGGCCTCATTGCTCGTCGTCCTGCTGCTCTCGCAAGTGCGCTTCGGCAAGCCTGACGCGGCACTCTGCGCCAAAGGCTGGCTTGCGGGATTGGTCGCCAGCAGCGCGGTCGCCGCCTACGTCAAGCCATCCTCTGCATTTTTCGTTGGCATAGTCGCCGGCCTTCTTGTGCCGTTTGCAGGGTGGGTGCTCGGGGCGTTCTGCGATCTGGACGATCCCGCCGGAGCCGTTGCCGTGCACGGCATCGCGGGCCTCTGGGGACTCTTCGCACTCGGCTTCCTCAGCAACCTGCCTTCAGGACAGACGCTGGCGCAGCTCGTCGGCATCGCAACCCTGATCGGGTTCATGCTGCCGCTCATCTATGGCATCAACTGGCTGCTCGACAAAAAGGTAATCCGCTTCCGCACCGATTGAAAAAGCGGATTCATGAACATATTCATGGACACCTCTAACTTTCTCTTCTGCCTTCTTCGTTATGCGTCATCGTCGCACCTGACTGCACTTTGATATGGCGGCTGGTGCGTTCACGTACGTCAGACACACCGAACGCCTCCGCAGTCCTAAAAATCAGTTCCGTCAGATATCCACCAACCGAATCGGCGTATTTCCGATACTTCTTGCGATCTATTTCAACGCGTGTCCCTGGTTCCAAGTGCAGAGACGGGCACAACTCACAGAGCCTGCGATCTGCAATTCCTGCTCTGTGTACGAGTACATTTCGTACCTGTTGGAGCTCGAATAATCCTCTACGACGTTCCTCCTCAACGCTGCCGTTGAGATGGATGGCCTCAAGCAACTTTTCAAGCCTGTTTATGCCCTGCTTCATAGGACCGCCTACGCTCTGGTCAACAAGCTCGACGAGATAGGCTGCACGTTGCTCCACATCAAGTGACTCATATTCACCAATTTTTACTCTTTGACTTGCCCATGGCTCGCTAGTCAATATCTCTGGCCGGTTCACGACCCAATCCCGTAGGATGTCCTTAACGAGCGATTCAAGACCATTCCATAGAAATACCAGTGCTCGGGAATGCAGGATCGAGAAGTCCGACGAAATCTCCCGCTGTGCAAGTTGTGATAGCGCCTCTGCGTGAGCCAGCTCCTTATCGATAATTTCCTTTGGTCTATGACCCTTTTCCAATACTTCCCGTGCATGTTCGAGGGCAGATAGCGCCTGGGGCATGCTCGTTATCATGTGTATTCCCCGAGTACATAGTTCAAGCACCTCTTCGTTAATTCGAAACTGGTCGGAGAACACTTCCAAGGCTCTGAGTGCCCATGCGGGCGTACCCGGCTCAGCTCGCGGTTCTCTGGCGATATTGTTCGTTCTATCCTCGCTCACACGCTGATCGTATCAAGCACACGTCCTTGTTGGGAAAACCACGACTTCACGATGTTCGTTACGGCGTCGGTCAATTAGACTGCACGGCACTCGCTCTTTTTGTGCGGATTGTTAGCGTTTGTCAGCTATTGATTCTGGTGACCCCGGGAAGATTCGAACTTCCGACACGCAGTTTAGGAAACTGCTGCTCTATCCACCTGAGCTACGGGGCCACTTCTTTGTAACCCACTGTTAAAAAGTGAGTTATTGAGTTTTTCTGACCTTGGTACCAGAAGCGCCTTTGCGACTGGTGACCGATTTAGTGACCAGTTAGTTTGGGCATCCGGCTGCTCTTGTGCGCTTCTTCGCTGCTCGATGAGGCATCGAAACGGGCACAAGCCGGTCCACAGCCGCGCGATTGTGCTGCGGCGTGAGATGTGCGTAGCGCATAGTCATCTGAATGCTGCTGTGTCCCATCAGTTCCGCAACCGTGCGGAGGTCAACCCCCGCCATAACCAGCCTACTTGCAAAGGTATGACGGTTGCAATGCCAGGAGCAGTCCTTGATCTTTGCTTCCATCAACGCCTCGTTGAACCAGCGCCGGTAATTGTGCTGCGGGTCGCGGCCCGCGTCACGAAACACATACAACTGGTCGGTGTGATGAGAATGAGCGTGGCCAGCCCAACCGCGCGGTGTTTGGAGATGATCAGCGCAATGCGCCAAACGGCGGTATGCGCCAGCGCGGCTGTTCTGCCACGCCGTCTAGGTGGAGTACACCAGAAATGCACTCAACCATATGAGAACCGCCGGGGGCGAGAGCCACCACACATCACGCCGAGACGTCTGGCCGAACCTGCCGTCTTTCCCTCCACGGCAGGTGCACGCCCGACTCGGCCGTTCCGCCGTAACAACGCATTAGTACTGCGGAGCATCCGGCTGATCGGCTGCCACCAGATGAATAAACCGACGAAGCCGCACGCCGTTCTCACCGGAGACACGTTGTTCAACGGTTCAATCATAAACAATTCAAATATTGCCTTCGAAGGCATTGCGCGGAAGCCTCCCAGTGGAAAGTCTGCGCGCGCTGCTGTCCAGCGTGAGCTAACCTTGTACGCAGCGCGCTGTCACACAACAATCGCTCGATTGCAGACACCAGCTCATCCGGTCGAAACGTGTCAACCAGGAGCGCTCCGTCTTCGCCTGCAACTTCTGGAATAGCAGTCTGGTTGCTCGCGACCACTGGCACTCCAGCCGCCATGGCTTCAACAACCGGCATGCCGAAGCCTTCGGCTACCGAGGGGTATGCAAAAACCGCCGCGTTGCGATAAAGCGCCGGCAATTCACTGTCAGACACATCTTCAAGAATCCGAATACGGTCCGTGAGTTTCAAGTCTCTGACTGTCTCAAAAATTCTGCTGAACCTGAAGTCCCGCTGGCCGACGATGACTAATGGCGGAACATCTGACTTCAGTAACGCGTAGGCTTTGAAGAGCGTTTCATGATTCTTGCGGGGTTCCAGCCTACCCACCGAGAGCAGATAGTTGTTTTTAGTAAGATTCCTTCGGGAGAGGACACCCATGTCATCGTCCTTTGAAATTGCAAAATGATCGTACGCTACCCCGTTGTAGATGACCGAAACCCGCTCCATCGGAATGCCATAGCACCGGCAAATCTCGTTTCGTGAAAACTCGCTGACAGTGAAAACCTGATCCGCCCGTTTAGCTGCATGGCGCATCAACAGTTTGGATCGTGCGACGAAAACGGGTGTAAAGAATTCAGGATGGGATTCAAACAATATGTCATGGATCGTTACTGCTCGCCGGCATTTCACAGGAGCCGGCAGGACATATTGCGTGTGAAGAATCCGGAGTTCATTCTTTCTCGACAAAACCGGCAAGTCATAATAGAGCCGCTTAAATGGATTGGCGGAAGGCATTCGTATTGCCTGAACATTTGGGAGCACAAAAGCTGAGGACAGGCTAGATAAATACCCGGGATCGTCTGAGTACAGAAAGAACTCAATCTCAGGAGACTCCACAATCACGCGCGAAAATAATTCTATGAGATGTCTGCGGGCGCCTTGGAACTTCCCATCGACTATGTGAAAGTCAACCCCTACTCGCTTCCACTTGTTTGTGTCGTTATATCTATCAATCATCTAGTATTGTTCCGGGAAATCGTATCGCCCGTTTACCATAGCCTGCTCTGGACAGTGCGTCAACCGCGGATCACCTGATAACTCAGGACCCGAATACGAAAGCTTCCGTAACGAGTGATGTAAGCCGACTGCTCTCTGACTCATGGAGCGGTCGTAGGGTACGATTTTGGATCGTCAGACGAGAACACCTGCTTTCCGACGGGAGTCATGGGTTGGGCTCTTGGATAGAGGATGGTGCTCGGACCCTGGACAAATTCAATTGTCGAACTCCCAACTCCATAACCGGGTCCCACAAATTCGTAGATGCTGATCGATCCGTCCGGCTCCGCAAAGGCGCGAATACCTGCGTGCGACTGGCTGGCCATTGATCCCATCCTGGTCCATTCGTATGTAAATCCGCGCGACCCATTGGAAAGAATAAAATGAGCTGTGAACCGCGGATTGCCTATCTGGCCGCCCATAAAACGCACACTCACGGCAGCATCGCCTTTTGTGTGGGGGTCGAAAGGAGGCAATTTAGCCAGTCGAAATGCCTGCACCGTGTCTGAATCGTGAGTAGAAGCCGAAAAATTGTGCTGCTCCCCGTTTATCAAAGTTCCCCAAAGCGCGCTCTCGATTGGGGGCGTGTCAATCGTTACGGATGGTGGCAAT
>DATJUD010000058.1:0-14426 GCA_035502695.1 Acidobacteriaceae bacterium | reverse complement strand
ATTACGCTGGGAAGTAGCCACGCCATGGTATGACACCCAGAACAAATTAGAGACGCTCATTCAAGGAGAGCAATCTCTATCGTTCCCAGGCGCGCCCACGGGCCTTGTCGTTCCGCTCGATCCCGGTGTGCCGCGGACCCTGGCGCCGGTCAAATACACCAACTTCGCTCCCAGAATTGGAATTGCATTTGCCCCTGCTGTCTCCGAGGGTTGGTTGGGAAAACTTCTCGGTGGCCCCGGTAAGTTCAGTGTCCGCGCCGGTTATGGAATCTTCTACACCTCCATCGTTGACGCCACCGGCTTTGTAGAAGTTGGCGACGCACCCTACGGACTTTTCTATGCCAGCCCTGGCCCTCCTCTGTTTGCATCCCCCTATGTGACTCGTCAAACCGGGCAGGTGCAACCGAATGCATTTCCATTCGTGTTTCCGCCAACCAATGTATCGCCTAGCAATCCGGACACTACTTTCCCATGGTCCCAGGTCGAGCCGATCTCCGGTTCTGACTATTTCTCTCCGACAAACGTACTGCCATACACGCAACAATTCGAGTTATCTCTCGAACGCCAGCTAGGTACCAATACCGTTGCCAGCGTCAGCTATGTTGGCGCGGTAGGTCGGCATAACCTAACCTTCATTGAAGCCAATCCAGGCGACCCGGCGCTCTGTTTGTATTTAAGCAATCCGGCGAACGTCGCTCCCAATACTCAAACCTGCGGCCCGTTTGGAGAGCAAAACCAGTACATTGAAGCCAATGGAACGGTAGTTAATAGTACCCGTACTCGGTTTGGATCCGCCTTCGGCGCAGACTCGTTTATGTCCTCGGTAGCTAGCTCGAGTTACAACTCCCTCCAGGTAAGTGTGCAGCACACCGAAAGGTATGCGAACTTCCTCATTGGCTATACCTGGTCGAAGTCCATGGACAATGGTTCGGGAGTCTTCGATCCAACCAATGTCTTCAACCCCGCCGCCAGCCGCGCGCTCTCCACCTTCGATGTGCCGCAAAACCTGGTGATCAGTTACACAGTGCAGCTACCGTTCGATAACTTTATCGGTAAAGGGGGTGTGGCGAAGCGCTTTACGGCAGGCTGGGCGCTGTCCGGAATCACCAGTTTTGTGTCTGGCGAGCCGGTGCAACTGAGCGAGAATGACGATTTTTCTCTAATCGGAGCCAACACCAGTTTCGACGTCCCCAACTATGCCAATAATGGCAGCCCGCTCTACATCAACCGCAATCCAAGAAAAGGATTGCCATACTTTAATCCAAATTATTTTGCGTCGGAAAATCTTGGCCAGGTGGGCGATGCAATGCGTCGCTTCTTTGTCGGCCCTGGAATCAATAACTGGGACATGGCGCTGCTGAAGGATACCGATATCCACGGAGATATGAAACTTCAATTCCGCGCCGAGGCTTTTAATCTCTTCAACCATGCGCAGTTCAACAATCCATCGGGCAATTTCAACAATACCGGCGTCAACGGTTTTGGTTATGTGACGTCAGCACGCGATCCGCGCATCATGCAAGTCGCGCTAAAGCTACTCTTCTAAGTCGCGGTATCAAATACAAAAGAAGCTCCGGGTTTTGCTGGAGCTTCTTTTGTAGATCCAGAGAGTCGCTTCCACTTACTGAAGGATGGGCACGCCCGCAATTCTAGCCTGCCATTCCTTCGGCCCGGTGTGGTGGACGGAATTGCCTTCACTATCCACGCCCACCGTCACCGGCATGTCCTTCACATCGAACTCATAAATCGCTTCCATACCTAAATCTTCAAACGCCAGCACGCGGCTGCCGCGGATCGCCTTCGACACCAGGTACGCCGCGCCGCCCACCGCCATCAGGTACACGGCTTTGTAATCACGGATCGCCTCAATCGCCGCCGGTCCACGCTCCGCCTTGCCTACCATGCCCAGCAGTCCCGTCTTCTCCAACATTTGTCGCGTAAACCGATCCATGCGTGTCGAGGTCGTCGGTCCCGCCGGTCCTACCACTTCATCCCGCACCGGATCGACCGGTCCTACGTAGTAAATAAATCGATCTGTAAAGTCGACCGGCAGCTTCTCGCCGGCGTTCAGCATGTCCGTCATACGCTTGTGCGCCGCATCGCGCCCGGTCAGCAGCTTGCCCGTCAGCAGCAGCACTTCGCCCGGCTTCCACGTCGCTACCTCGGCGCGTGTCACCGTATCCAGGTTCACTCGCCGCGCCTTCGATACATCCTGCGTCAGCTTCGGCCAGTGTTCCAGCGACGGCGTCTCCAGCGTCGCAACCCCGCTGCCATCCAGGACAAAGTGCGCATGTCGCGTGGCCGCGCAATTTGGAATCATCGCCACCGGCAAGTTCGCCGCATGCGTTGGATAATCCAGAATCTTCACGTCCAGCACCGTCGTCAGTCCGCCCAGACCCTGTGCGCCGATTCCCAGCCGATTTACTTTGTGATAAATTTCGATCCGCAATTCTTCCAACCGGTTCTTCGGTCCGCGCGCAATCAATTCCTGCATGTCGATCGGATCCATCAGCGACTCTTTCGCCAACAGCATCGCTTTTTCCGCCGTGCCGCCAATCCCAATTCCCAGCATTCCCGGCGGGCACCATCCCGCGCCCATCGTCGGCACCGTATTCAACACCCAGCCCACAATCGAGTCGGTCGGATTCAGCATCACAAATTTCGACTTCGCCTCGCTGCCGCCGCCCTTGGCGGCCACCGTCACATCCACATTGCCGCCATGCACCATCGAGATACTCACCACCGCGGGCGTATTGTCCTTCGTGTTTTTGCGCGCTCCTGCCGGGTCGGCCAGTATTGAGGCACGCAGAATATTGTCCGGATTCAGATACGCCTGCCGTACGCCCTCATTCACCATCTCCTCGACGGTCATGTCGGTGCGGTCCCATCGCGCGTCCATTCCCAGCTTCACAAATACGGTGACGATGCCGGTGTCCTGGCAAATCGGGCGATGGCCCTCGGCACACATGCGGGAGTTGATCAAAATTTGCGCCATCGCGTCCTTGGCGGCGTGCGACTGCTCCAGCTCGTACGCGCGCGCCAGGTTGGTGATGTAATCGACCGGGTGGTAATAGGAGATGTGCTGCAACGCGTCGGCGACGCTCTGGATAAAATCCTGCTGGCGAATCGTGGCCATGATGATTGGTGTTTTCCTCGAAGAAAGTCGAACATACTAGTTTAGCCCGTCGCGACTGCCCGTCGCCTGTGGCCGCGGTCACACAACCCATATGCGAGCTTCAGTTGCAACTACGGCTTTGATGTACCGAGGATTCATAACGAGAGGATCTGGATAATGCTAAGTCTTGACAGCGCCGAATGGGCAAACTTACGAGACGCATACGGATCGGCATCCGATATCCCGGAGCTGCTGCGACGGTTAGAGATGTGTCCCGCCTCTGACGGAAGCACGGAACCCTGGTCCTCCATCTGGAGTGCTCTCGCACATCAAGGCGACGTCTACTCGGCCTCATTTGCGGCGGTGCCACATGTTGTTCGAATCCTGACCATGGCGCCGACGCAGGTCGGGGACGACTTCTTTCGCTTTCCAGCATGGATCGAAATTTGTCGACAGCGAGAGAGCATTTCAGTGCCGGTAGAGCTTTCACTAGCCTATTTCGACGCTCTTTCCAAGCTGCCGGAACTAGTGGGTGCTGCAGCCGTCCGCGAATGGGATCCCGACTTTCTTACCGCTGCCATGGCGGCATTAGCTGCTGGAAAGGGATTTGGTTCAGTAGCGGAAGCGGCATTGGAACTCGACCTTGCGACAGCTAAAGAATTCTTAGACTGGTTTCATTCGAGGTGAAGCAGACATCATTAGTAGAACTTCGCAGAGCAGGAGCAAATCGTCATGCCCAAGACACGCATAGAAAAAGATTCGCTGGGAAACATTGCCGTGCCGGCGCGCGCGTACTACGGTGCGCAAACGGCGCGTGCGGTCCAGAACTATCCCATCTCCGGCATGCGCGCGCATTCTCTTTTGATCCGCGCTATCGGTATGGTCAAGCGAGCGGCCGCCGAGACCAATAAAAAGCTTGGCCTGGTCGACGCGCACCGTGCCGACGCAATTTCGCAAGCTGCGCAGGAAGTGATCGACGGCAAATGGGATGAGGAATTTCTCGTCGATGTTTTTCAGGCAGGCGCCGGCGTCAGCTTCCACATGAACGCCAACGAGGTGATCGCCAATCGCGCCAATGAAATCATTGGCGAAAAAACGGGAGGCGGCAAGCTCGGAGAGTACACCCACGTCCATCCCAACGACCACGTGAACTACGGTCAGTCCACCAACGACGTTTTTCCTACCGCCATGCGCCTGGGAACTTTGCTGGCGCTCGAAGACCTGTACCCCGTGCTCGATTCGCTCGCCGGCACCTTCGAGGAAAAAGCCAAAGAGTTCGACAGCATCCTTAAATCCGGTCGCACGCACTTGCAGGATGCCGTCCCGATTCGCCTCGGCCAGGAATTTGCCGCGTACGCCGAGGCCATCCGCAAAACGCGCGCCAACATCGCGCAGCAATCTGTCACTCTGCGCGAGCTCGGCCTCGGCGGCTCCGCTGTTGGCACCGGCATCAACACGCATCCGCACTATCGCGCCGAAGCCATCGCGCGCCTGGCAAAACTCTCCGGCCAAAAACTCACTCCGGCGAAAGACATGCGCTGGGCCATGCAGTCGAACGCCTGCATGGCAGACGTCAGCGCCGCGCTGCGCTCGCTCGCCCTCGAAATCATCCGCATCTCGAATGATCTGCGCCTGCTCGCCTCCGGCCCCAATACTGGTCTCGCGGAAATCGTTCTGCCCAGCCTGCAGCCCGGCTCCTCCATCATGCCCGGCAAAATCAATCCTGTGATGGCGGAGCTGGCGGCCATGGTCAGCTTCCAGGTCATCGGCAACGACACTGCTGTCGCCTACGCCGTGCAGGCCGGCCAGCTTGAATTGAACGTGATGATGCCGACCATGGCAACCAACGTCCTGCAGTCGATCACGATTCTGGCCAACATGCTGCGCCAGTTCGATGTCCATTGCGTCGCCGGTATTGCTGCCAATCGCGCCCGCTGTCAGCAATATGCCGAAAGCACCGTCTCGCTCGCGACCGCGCTGAATCCCTACATCGGCTACGCCAAAGCTGCGGAAATTGTCAAAGAATCCGTGGCTACGGGACGAACCATCGTCGACTTGGCGCGCGAAAAAAATCTCCTCAGCGAAAAAGAAATCGCCGAAATCCTCGATCCGAAACGCATGACCGAGCCGCAAGCGCCGTTGAAGGCAGCAAAGAAGCGCGATGCCGCAACCCCGCGCCGCAAAAACTAAAGTCACAAGCTTGTTCCGTACGATTTCTGACCCAGTCATACTCGCGTTCTCGTTCCGCTCAGCCTTTGTGCCGATCCCGCTTTGCCTCCTTTTCCACACATCAATACGTCGCGTCTGCTCCGTCGATCCCAACTCACGCCAAGTTGCTAACCCGCTTCTTTCGCGCCTTCCAGAGCACGGGGCATTCCCCCGGTTGATACCTTCCACGATTCCCCTCGGCCAACCTTCCATCCGCATGCGCTCTCGCATGGCCTTACAATGGGAGGTAACACGATTCCCCTAAAGGCACGTTAAACACTGAATGTCCTCTAACGGCTATCACTCACGCTCCTCACGCAGTCATAATCTGCGTTCGCTGTTCAGCTTGTTTTCAAGCGATCTGGCCATCGACCTTGGCACGGCCAATACGCTTGTCTTCGCGGCTGGCAAGGGCATCGTTGTCAATGAGCCTTCCATCGTTGCGCTGAACAAGGTTACGGGCGAAGTGGAAGCGGTGGGCAAGGAAGCCAAGGAAATGCTGGGCCGCACTCCCGGCAACATCGTCGCCATCCGGCCGATGAAAGACGGCGTCATCGCCGACTTCAAGGTCACGGAAAAGATGCTGAATTACTTCATTCAGAAAGCGCATGGCCGCAAGATGCTGGTCCATCCGCGCATCGTGATCGGAGTCCCGTCAGAAATTACCCAGGTGGAAAAACGCGCGGTTGAGGATTCCGCCTATCGCGCCAAGGCCAGCGAAGTCTATCTTGTCGAGCAGGCCATGGTCGCCGCCATCGGCGCGGGTTTGCCGATCACCGAGCCTGGCGGCAACATGGTGGTCGACATCGGCGGTGGCACCACAGATATCGCTGTCATCTCGCTTTCCGGCATCGTCTATTCGCGTTCCGTCCGCATGGCCGGCAACCAGATGGACGAAGCCATCATGAATTACCTGAAGCGCAAATACAATTTGCTGATTGGCGAGCGCACCGCTGAACACATCAAGATGGAACTTGGCTCCGCTTATCCGCTCGATAAGCCTGTCACCATGGAGATTAAAGGTCGCAATCTGATTGAAGGCGTGCCCAAAACCATCACCATCGACGACAGCGAAATTCGCGAGTCCCTGGCGGAATGCATCAGCACCATCATGAACGCGATTCGCGTCGCTCTGGAACGTACCCCGCCGGAACTATCTGCCGATATCAGCGATCGCGGCATTGTGCTGACCGGTGGCGGCGCGCTGATTAAAAATCTGGACAAGCGGATTCGCGAAGAAACGGGGCTGCCGGTTTCCGTCGCCGACGATCCACTGGCCTCTGTTGTATTGGGCACGGGAAAAATGCTGTCGGACTTCCGTTTGCTGCGCAAGATCAAGATTGATTAATTTTGCCCTCCCCCATAGATCCACTGGGCTGCCAGGCGCGCACCTCGCAGCCCGCCCATAGAGCAAAAGCAGGGCAGGTTTAATGTGGAACGATCGTAGATGGAAGGTTTTTCCCCCCGGGGAAAAGCCTACATAAGGATTTTGAAATACATCAAAGCAACCCTGCTGTTGCTCTAGCCCCATGGAATCTTTTCTCAGCCGCTACCGTAATCCACTGGTCCTGCTGGCGATCGTGCTGGCGCAGTTGCTCGGCCTCGCCGTGCAGGTTCGGCGTCCTAACACCGGAAAAGATGGAGAGCAGACCCGCCTCATCCGCTATTGGGTGGTGAGTGCCTTCTCACCGTTTGAGCGCGCATTTCTTTTCGTCGGCCACGGCGTCAGTTCCACCTGGCACAACTATCTGGACCTGCGTCATGTCCGCCAGCAGAATCAGGAACTGCAGTCGGAACTGAATCGGATTCGACTGGAACAATCTTCCCTTGCCGTCGACGCTCGCGAAGGACTTCGCCTGCAGAAATTGTTCGGCTTCCAACACCAATACATCGCGAAGACTGTTGCCGCACATGTTATCGGAACCAGCGGAACCGACCTGTCGCGCGTGCTGGTGATCGACAAAGGCTCGCGCGACGGCCTCAAAACGGATATGCCGGTCATCACACCGGACGGCGTCGTCGGCAAGGTGCGCGATGTATTTCCACACACCGCCCAGGTTCTTGAAATCAACGATCAAACCAGCGGTCTCGGCATCGTTCTAACCAAGACGCGACTGCGCGGCATTCTGCGCGGAAACGCCGCCGGTCAGACAGAAATCATTGACATCCTTCCGGATGAACGCATTCAGCCCGGCGAGCCGGTGGTCACCAGCGGAGGCGATAGCGTCTATCCGTCCGGCCTGTCCGTCGGCACCGTCGAGCGCGTGGTGAATGATCCCGAACACAATCCGTACGTTGCTGTCCTGGTTCATCCCGCCGTCAATCTGTCGCGATTGGATGAGGTGCTGGTCATCACGCAGACTCAAAACACCATGCCTGCCAGCATGGAGCAGGATCTTGCCACCAGCGAGCAGAAGGCCGCCGACATTCTGGCGCAGCGCCTGCCCAGTGTGCCGCCGCCACCCACGGTCGGCCCGGATGGCAAGCCGATCAATCCCAATGCGCCGCCGCCGCCGGTTCGTCCCCCGGCTTCGCTGCATCCGGATCAGTTCACGCCGGATGCGACTCCGCCAGCTGCGTCACTGACTCCTGGGGGCACGTATCCCAATCAGGTGTACCCTGCGCAACCGCCGCCCGCGGCTGCTGCGCAGGCGACTACCCCAGCCTCACCTAGCTCCAGGCCTGCGGAAACGGCCCCAG
The DNA here is from genome assembly GCA_035502695.1 of Acidobacteriaceae bacterium. Lineage (GTDB taxonomy): Bacteria > Acidobacteriota > Terriglobia > Terriglobales > Acidobacteriaceae > JAKAAZ01. Next base: position 6,403 of record DATJUD010000058.1, on the reverse strand, counting down.
CGCACTCTCAGACGAAACCGGCAACTGCGCAACCGAAACTCACGACGCCCCAGTCGAAGCCGGCCAACGAACACCCCACGGCCACCACGCATCTGGATTCCGCAACGCCGGCATCCACCACAGAACATCCGAAGCCCGTGCATCATCCTGCCGCTGCTACATCGACGACTACCGGTGAGGAGCCGCAGAATTGACCATGGCCCTCCTGACGCAGCGCTCGCGACGAGAAATGGAAGAGCACCGCTTCCATCCGGCGGTCCTGATTCTCGTTCCTCTGATTGCCATTTTTTTGCAGGTCTACATTCCGCTGCGCTTTCCGTCCTTCGACATTCTTAACCTGCCGGTTCTGATCGTCATCTATTTTTCCGTCTCGCGTCGCAATCCCATCGGAGGCACGCTGCTCGGTCTGGTCATCGGCATCATTCAAGACGCCATGACCCACCTGCCCCTGGGCATCAATGGCATCATTGACTGCATCATCGGCTATCTTGCGGCTTCCATCGGCGTGCGTATCGACGTCGATAATCCTGGCACCCGCCTGATCATGAATTTCTGTTTTATCCTGCTGGCCAGCACCTTGCATGTGTTGATCTTGCGCCGCCTGATCGGCGTTCATGAGCAGTGGTATGGGCTGCATGATCTGGTTCGCGCCCTGGTCAACGCGCTGGTGGGGGTAGTCCTTTTTGCACTGTTCGACCGGCTTCGGCAGCGCGAATAATGCAGTAAATCCGGAGTATTCTAGAGGCAAACCTTCCCCATGGCTGGCACATATAACAAAGACGATCGAATTCCCACGATCAAGCTGACAGTGATGCAGTACATCATCGCTGCGATCCTGGTGATTCTTGTCTCCGGCCTGTGGCGATTGCAGGTGCTGGGAGCGCAAAACTATCGTGCGCTCGCGGAAGCCAACCGCATCCGCAAGGTTCCCATCCTCGCCCCGCGCGGAAAAATCTTCGATCGCTATGGTCGCCTGCTGGTCGACAATTATCCCTCCGTCACTTGTTTTTTAGTTCCCGAGCAGGCCCGCAATCTTAACGCTGACTTGCCGCTGATCGCGGATGGTTTGCACATTCCGCTCGACCAGCTGAAAGCGATCATTCTGCGCTATCGCCATCAGCCGAAATATCAACCCATTCCGCTGCAGCAGGACATCACGCCGGACATGCAGGCCTTCATCGCTGCCCATGCCGATGAACTGCCGGAGTTGGAAACGATCGAGGAGGAGCGGCGACTTTATCCCAGCAACGGTTTTGCCGCCCACCTGATCGGCTACGTCGGCGAAGTCTCGGAAGACATGCTGGAGAACGATCCGCGCTACGCCTTCTACCAGCCCGGGGATGTGGTCGGTCGCGCCGGAGTGGAAGAATCTTACGATCCCATCCTGCGTGGTACCGACGGTTCGCGTGATGTCATCGTCGACAGCCATGGCCGCGAACTCGGTGCGCTCGGCATCGAGCCCGCAACGCCGGGAAAATCGATCAGGCTCACCATCGATCTCGATGTGCAGAAGGCTGCGGAAGAGGCTTTGGGCCCGCGCCAGGGTGCGATTATCGCCATCGATCCACGTACCGGCGAAGTGTTGGCCATGGTCAGCCATCCAACCTTCGATCCCAATGAGTTCGCCATCCGTATTCATCGCGACGAGTGGAACAAGCTCATCACCGATCCTGACCATCCGCTGATGAACAAGGCCATTCAGGCCCAACTCGCTCCCGGTTCGACTTTCAAGATTATTGAAGCCATTGCCGGCCTGCAGGAAGGCATCGCGGAGAATATGACGGTCGACTGTCATGGCGGCGCCGTTTTCTACGGTCGCTATTTCAAGTGCTGGATCTCTGCTCGCCACGAGACCCACGGTATTACCGATCTCACCAAAGCCATTTATCAGTCCTGCGACGTTTTCTTTTATACGCTCGCGGAAAAAATGGGCATCGACCAAATTGCCGAATGGGCCCACAAGTTCGGCCTGGGACAGAAGACTGGCATCGATCTGCCGGATGAAGCCTCCGGTATCGTGCCCTCGCCGGAATGGAAGATGCGCAATTACCATCAGAAATGGTTTGCCGGTGAAACCATCTCTGTCGGTATCGGTCAGGGCGCGCTGGCGGTTACTCCGATTCAACTCATTCGCGCTATCGCGGGTATCGGTTCAGGCGGCGTTCTTAAACGACCCCATGTTGTATTTCCGAATGAAATTCCCGCTGATCTGAAGAGTTATTATGCGGATCAATTTCCCGGTTCCGGCGATCAATACGTTCACATCGATCCTGCCAATTGGGAACTTGTGACCGACGCCATGGCCCAGGTTACGGAGATGGGTGGCACCGCCGGCCTCGCGCATTTGCAGGGCATCGATTTCGCCGGCAAAACCGGTAGCGCCCAGATCGTCAGCAACGCGTACAAAGCCGCAGTTGGAGGCGGCGCCCGCTTGAACGATACAGCCTGGTTTGTCGGCATGTCGCCCCGCAGAAATCCTGAGATTGCCGTCGTCGTCATGTGGCAGAATGGGTCGGAAGGATACTTCAGCGCGCGCCTTGCTGCTCGTGTCATCGAAGCCTACGTCGATAAAGAGCGGCTTCGCGACCATAATCTGGTTCAGGTTGCCGCCAAAAATAATCCTGAGTCCGGCTCGCCTGCCGCTGCCGCTCCAGCAAGCGCGAGAGAAAAATCCGCGCCCGACGCCGCTAAGCCAAAATCTGTAGGTCGGCTGCATCCTCCTCACGTTGCCGCTGCACCTCCAACAGAAATGGCGGCACTTTGGACTGCGAGCGCCGCCCATCCCGCAGATCCGGACGCGAAACAACTTCCCGCGCGCATTACCGCAGCTTTTTCCATGCCCAAGGGCACCACCTTGCAAGCCGGAACATTCCTGCTTCCCGCTCCAACAAACTCGGCCAGGAGTCATTCTGAACGGAGCACCGCGCGGTGACGAATCCAGAGAATATTTACCTGGGTGCTCCATGTCTCGCGTCTGAGACATGGATTGGTTTTTGTGCTTTGCTCAGGGTGCCAGCAGAGCCGGAGAACCGCTAAGCCATGCGCAGATTTCTTTCCTATCGCGATTTCGACTGGACCCTGATGGCCTTTGTCACGGCTCTTTCGATCATCAGCGTGCTGGAAATCTATAGCGCCACGCTGCACACAAAATTCCTCCACTTCGATGAAAAGCAGATGCTCTGGCTGGCCGGCGGCCTCGTCAGCATGTTCATTCTTTCGCTGATCGACTATCACATCCTGCTCGACATCGCCGTCTGGGCCTATGGATTCTGCCTGGTCTCGCTGGTGGCCGTACTGGCTGTCGGTCACAAAGTATTGGGCGCGCGACGCTGGATCAGCTTGCCCGGCGGCATCCATTTCCAGCCATCGGAATGGGTCAAACTGGTCCTGATCGTCGTCCTGGCCCGTTTCTTTACCAATCTCAGCGGCCGCGACCTTACATGGAAAGATATCTTCAAGGCCATGGCCATCGTCGGCCTGCCCATGCTGCTGGTGCTGAAGCAGCCTGACCTTGGAACCGCGCTCACGTATGCCCCGGTCCTGCTGTGCGGCTTATTCCTCGGGGGGATTCGCTTCAAGCATGCGGCGATTCTCTGCATCGCGGCGTCTTTGGCCCTGGTTCCCGCCTGGTACAAGGTGCTCAAGCCCTACCAAAAGCAGCGACTCACCAGTTTCTTGTCCCCCGATAACGATCCTCGCGGCAGCGGCTACCAGATCCGTCAGTCCCTTATCGCCGTCGGTTCCGGCGGCATCTGGGGCCAAGGCGCGGAGAAGGGAACGCAGACCCAAGGTGATTTTCTCCCCATTCCCTATACCGATTTCATTTTTGCCGCATTTTGCGAGGAGCATGGATTGGCGGGAGCTATCTTCGTCCTGCTGTTATACTTCTTGTTGTTGATGCGTTTGGTCCAAAACGCTCAAACCGCCGCTGACCTGCCCGGCACGTTGATTATTATGGGGGTCGTGGCCGTCCTGATTTTTCAGATCGCGGTCAATGTGGGCATGGTCATCGGTTTTATGCCGGTCACCGGAATTCCATTGCCCTTAATGAGTTATGGTGGCTCGTCGGTGCTTTTCACGTTCCTGGCCCTTGGCATCGTCATGAACATCCGCATGAGCCGCTTTGTAAATTAGCACCACCTCTGACGCATCGGCAATCCGCGTCGGAGGGTTTAGATGTACGCATCCGCTCACTGCATCGGAACGTCCGGTGGCATGGATGCGATTAGAAGTTTTTCTCGGTCAGGCAGATTCCAACCGAGACCAGGCAGGTTCGATCGAATGCACGCAGTGACCGTAATTGGACTGGAAACGGCCCCACCCTACAACAGGGAAGCAGTGGCCACAAAGTCCTTGCGTGCCGTTCTTTCACGTCGCAGTCAAGATTCTTCGCTTCCACCGCCATCCCGCCTCCGCGGGACATCTCTATTCTGGCCAAAAGCAAGTTTCACGTCCGCCTCGTCTTCAGAACAGTTCCTCGATTCAACCGCTCTAGTCACGGCCGCCGCGCTCGGTACTTCCTAGCGCGCAGAAATCTGCCTCACCCTACCCCCGAGTCCGATGCCGAATGGCTTCGGGCTGGAATGAGGCAGCATGACAAAAGAAATTTATATCTCCAGTACCCCCCACGAAACCCGCCTTGCGGTTGTCGAAGACGACCAGCTCGCGGAAATCTACTACGAGCGCGAGAACGAATACACCCTCGCCGGCTCCATTTACAAAGGCAAAGTTACCCGCGTTCTCCCAGGCATGCAGTCGGCATTTGTCGATATTGGTTTGGAGCGCGATGCATTCCTCTACGTCACCGATTTTGCCGAAGAGCAGGAAGACGGCGAAGAATATGTCTCGCTCGCACCCGGTTCTCGCGGCCAGGCTCGCGCGTCCAACGGTCACTCCAATGGCAACCGCAGCGCCGATACAGAATCCCAATCGGCCGGCGAAGATTCCGCGTCCCGTGCATTCAACGAAAGAAGGCCGGCAGGGAATCAACCTCCGCGCGAAGGTTCCGGCGCACAGGCAAATGCATCCGGCGAAGAAGAAGGTCAGGGCGGACGCCGTTGGCGCGGTCGCCGTGGTCGCCGCCGCGGTCGCGGAGGCTCTGGTGGTTCAGGCAGCCGCGATCGGTCGCCTTCCAATGGCCAGCCAGTAGCTAGCGAGTCGCAATCGAATAACCACGCCGAGCCGATGGAGTTTGCCGTCGAGTCCGCTCCTTCCGATTCGGAATTTCAGATGGAGCCGCAGGACTTCACGCTACCATCCGCTCCGTCCCAGCAAGAGCGTTCCCACCCCATGCAAGTTCCCGTTGTGCTTCCTGGTGAATCGCTCTCGAAATATCGTCGCGGCGATGCTCCCGCGACCTCGGCTGGCACGCAGCAGAAGGAAACGCCTGCGCCCGCACCGACACCCACATTCAAGCCCTCCACCATGGTCACCGGACCGTTGGCGGCATGGGACGGCAGTGACGTTCTTCCCGGAGAATCGCTCTCTCGCCACAAACGCTCCCGCGAAACTTCCCACGCGGAAAACTTCTCCTCGCCTGCAGCTGAAGTCGGGCCAATTGTTGATGAGACGCCCGCTGTTGAGCCTGTCGCTGAGACCCCCGTGCACGTCGACGAAACTCCGTTGCCGGTTTTCGAGCACGAGGAGCCTTCATTAGTGCAGCACGAAACCGTGCTCGAAGAACCGTCGCTCGTGCAGCATGCGACGGCTCCCGAAGAACCCGCACTCGTCCAACATGACTCGGTCGCCGCCGAAGCTGCGGAGCTCGAAGCGCCGGAGTTTGAGCCGTCGGAAGCTTCTGCTTCCTATCGCTTCGATCCGACGACTCCCAGCGCCTATCGCCAAAGCAGCGTTGCCGAGCCGCCCTCGCCGGAAGTCGAGTCCGAAACTTTCAATCACGACACCATCGCAGAGCTCACCCAGGAATCCAGCTCCCAATCGGAGCCCTTCTTCGGCGAGGCAGCCGCGATCGTTCAACCCACGCATTCGCATCCGTCCGAGGAAGCCTCTTCCCCCGCTGAAGTCGCGCCCGCTCACGAGAAAGAAAAGGCATTCGTCGGCGAAGACTACGCTTCCCATCTGGAAGAAATTGCTCTGGACGAGCAAGCGACCTCCGATCACGACGACCGTGTCTTTGACCCTGGCCTCGGCAATCTCGAAGAAGAAACCATCGACGAAGAAGAAGCCGAAGCGTACGCCGCCCAGAGTCCGCAGGATGAAACCGAATACGACGACCTGGTCGAGGAAACCCTCGACGTTCAGAGCGGCCTGCTCAGCGAATTCGTTCGCGATCAGCACATTGAACAGCGCACCCGCTTCGCCGACGAAAATGGAGAAGCATCGGCCGAAGAATCGGAAGTCGAAGACGATTACAGCGAAGACGAAGCCTTCGCCGCCGAAATGG
>DATJUD010000057.1:0-18474 GCA_035502695.1 Acidobacteriaceae bacterium | reverse complement strand
GTACCAGGAGACAAACAAGCCCAGGTTCACGATCCATATCTGAAGGTCGAACAGATCCAGTCCGTTCGCGCCGAGAAGCGGGGTGAACATCGCGGACGAAGATGCCGCCATCATTTTGTGCGGCATGAGCAGCGTCTGCTGCGCAGCCGCAGGATGGACCGCCGAAAACTGCGCGGACAGGTGCTGCAAAAGCGCCGGAATGGACGACCACGAACTGGCCAGATGAAACGCCAGATGACCCACCCAAATGGAAAGACCCAGCGGAAGCAGTGCAATGGAAAACCGGCAGAAGACAGTTCGCAGAGTTTGACGTTTTGCGAGCAACTGCATCAGCCTGGCCACTCCCAGGTAAAGCAGCAATAAAATCGCTGCGAACAGCACGGTCGCCAGCAGAGAAAGCAGCGGACCCGCGGCCCACGAATGCTGCTGGCGAAAATTAGAAAGGAAGCCGGCGACAGGTGCGATCATGACCGCGGCATTGGCAATCGAGGAGAAAACCACAACCAGGATGAGCACAGCCAGGTCAGGGCGCGCGGAGGTTCGGCCGAGCGAGGAACGAACCGGATCGCGCGCGAGGTCGCGGAGCGGAGGCTGAAGCGTGATGGAGACGTTGTCCTGCGGACAGGCCTTGACACAGTCCATGCAGAGGGTGCAATCAAGATTGCCTACTTTGTTCGGCAGGTAAAGCTTGAGCTCGCAGCCGCGCTGAGTGGTGTTGCCGCGAACGCAGTCGTGAGTGGAGCAACTGGAGCAAACATGCTGGCTGCGCACACCTAGTTCGAGCGGCGCGAATAAGGATGCGATGAAGTTGAACTGTCCCACGGGGCAAATATATTTGCAGAAGCTCGCGCCGAGAAAGACGGAGTTGATGATAGTTGCGACGGCGATGTAAGAGATGAGGAGCAAGGCAGCGTCGCGCGGCGAGTTCCAGAGTGCGAACTGTTCGTACGCCCAGAAAAACACCAGCATCAGCACTGCCGCCGGCCACTTCGACGACAGCCATTCCGGCCAGTGCAGTTGCGAAATTCCCAGGCGGCGCACCAGCTCGCGCGGAAGCGTAAACGGGCAGGCCATGCAGAAGATGTTCGCAACAAACAACAGCAGGATAAGGTTGATCGGCCGGAGAACGTTCCAGAGCAGAGCCCCGGAAGAGTTCAGTGGCGGGACCTGCACGCCAAAGAGGCCGTCGAGAATGATCGCGGTAAGTACGGCGAGGCTGAAGAACTGGAGAACGCCGCGTCCGTACCGTGACCGAAGCGCAGATCCGGCTATCGGGACGCGGAGTAAATCGAAGGCGGGCGCCACGGCACCAACGCCTGCACTTAGGCGGAGCGACGGTTCCCGTGCTGCGACCTGCGGCCTGTCCGACAGAAGCTGCAGCATGATCGGAACCAGGGCAGCAACAGTGACCAGCAGTCCCACCAGGATCATCTCGCCGCCGGCCACCGTCTGATCGGTTAACGCACTGATGCCGAACAGGCGAGGAACGTGCGCATACATGGGATAGATCACTCGCCCGTCCAGTGCGATCACCAGGCCGACGAAGAACAGGACCGCATGGGCAGACGCGACGTAGGGAATAATCAACCAGCGCGAGGAGCGTATTCTGTTGGGCCACGGCCGCACGACATACCACCAGAACGCCAAGGAGGTGAAGAAGAAACAGGCATGTTCTATCTGGTGCCAGAAGTTGGAGCGCAGCCCCAGCTCATATGCCGCAGGCAGATGCCAGAGTACGACCGCCAAATCCATCGCGATCCATGCGAAGACCGGGTTGGTGAATAGTCTTTGCAACAAATGGAAGACGCGTGAATTCATCCAGGGCGCAAGTTCATCCCGCACAAAGCTGCGCGGCAGGCCTCGCAACATTGGGACCACGGGATTCCCCAGCAGCAGCAGCGGTGGCGCCACGGACATAAGCAGTAAATGCTGGGTCATGTGCGCCACCAGCAGGAACGGATCGAGCGCATCAAGCGGGGAAGCGAGCGCGAGCCAGAGGCAGAGCAACCCTGCGAAAAAGCAGACCACACGCCAGGGAGGCAGTTCCCGAGGCCGGGTGATGCGGGCCAGCCGCCATCCCCGAAGATAGAGGATGCCGGTAATCAACGTGACCAGCGTGGGCCAGAAGGGTACGATCCACGATTGCGCTATGGCTTCAGGGACGGATTGGGGCATTTCATCGTATCCAGCTGGCTTCGTCCGCGGTACATCTCCGGCGAAAACCCGGGTCGATTGTCCCCAGCATCTACTCAGGAACCTAAGGTTCGATGCGCAGTGGGTCGAGCGAGTTGCACAGCGGAGTACTTTCGTTCTTTCACTCTGAAATTCGTCTACATGACCAACGCCATCGAATCGCTGAACATGAGTCTGCGCAAAGCCTGCCTGCAACACAGGTTCAAACCCCGTCGGGGACACCATTACCCGGCTGATTTGGCGCAGATCATTGTCAAAGAAGCCAAAACTCCCCAATCGAGTTTCCCTCTCGATCTGCTTCGGCAAATGGTGGTGGCTTCCGGGCGCGCCACCCAGGAAAGCGCGCTGAACTAATGAAGGCCATGCTGAACCTGTATCAAAGCACCTATCGCGCTGTGGCTGCACAGTTGAATCCGTTTGACTTTATGCAGTATGTGCAGTCGAATCGCAGCGCACCTGGAAACGAGCCGGCCCCTCCACCGACAGAAAAACCTGCGGAGTCGACCAAGCGCGATGCCAGCCCAGCTGGCAGCGACGAGGTAAAGGAATTAAAAACCCGTCTGGCAGAGTTGGAAAAACTGGCCGCAAAACTTTTTCCCGGCAAATCGAAGAAGTAGTGATGACAAGAGCTAACCGGTTGTCAGCTTTTGCCAGTACCCATCTTCGCTTACCCTTGGAATTTAGAGGAGGAGACATACAACTCCGCAACAGGCATCCCCATCAGGAGTCGCTTCTGTCCGGGCCCATTGAGGAATCCGTTGCAACACCCAGCGTGGCGATCAGCAATGACATGGAGTGGATGAATCCGCTGCTATACACTCAACGTTGATGCAGCCGGTTTTGGACTCCATTCGCGTCGTCGAAGCTACCGAGGCATTGGCCGGACCTTATTGCGCCATGATGCTCGGCGATTTTGGCGCCGACGTGATCAAAGTCGAACGAAAAAAAGTAGGCGATCAATCTCGAAAGTGGGGACCTCCATTCTGCGGCCCGCAGTCAGCCTATTTTCTAGCTGCCAACCGCAATAAGCGGTCTCTCACACTTGATCTTAATCATCCCTTTGGCCAGGATGTGATGCATCGCCTGCTGCAAACGGCAGATGTCTTCATCACCAATCAGCCCAAAGTCGATTCGCTGAAACGAATGTCGCTCGATCCTGAAACTCTTTGCGCGCAGTTTCCGCGGCTGGTCTATTGCGCGATTTCAGGCTACGGTCTCTTCGGGCCCAAGGCTGGCCTCGCCGGTTACGACATCATTGCCCAGGCCGAAAGCGGCATCATGAGTTTTACCGGCGAGCCCGACGGTGAGCCCATCCGTTATCCGGTCGCCCTGGCCGATCTGATATGCGGCCTGTATTCGGCGCTCGGCATTCTTGCTGCGTTGTTCACTCGTGAAAAATCGGGGTGCGGCCAGTTCCTGGACATGGCGCTTTTCGATTCACAACTGACTTTGCTGGCCAATATCGGCAGCAATTACTTGAACGCCGGCGTACTGCCGCAACGATGGGGAAACGCCCACCCCAGCATTGTTCCCTATCAGTTATTTCGTGGCACCGATCATCGACACTTTGTCGTTGGCATCGGTACCGAACCCATCTGGCTGAAGTTCACGAGTATTCTTGGAATTGCGGAAAGTGTCGGCCGCGATCCGCACTATGCCTCCAACCAACTTCGTATTGAACATCGGGCCGCGCTCATCCACTTGCTGCAGCAGCATTTAATTTCAAGACCCGCGCAAGAATGGGTTGACCGCTTGGCTGAAGCTGGAATTCCCGCAGCCATGGTGAAGCATGTCGACGAGGCATTTTGTGATCGACAGGTTCTGGAAAGAAAGCTGATTGTCGAATTTGAACACCCGGAACTGCTCGCCACGAAAAGTATTGCCAATCCCGTCCAACTCTCCGCGACCCCTGTTTCCTATCGACTACCTCCGCCTCTACTCGGAGAGCACACCGAAGAGTTGCTGGCGAGCCTGGGCTACTCTCGCCAGCAGATTGCAGAAGCTTCCGCGGCCGGCGCAATCTAGCCGGCGCATTCCACCGCTCAGCATGCTAAATGCCGCACACTATTTTTTATTCCAGAGATTGCGTCGCGATCTTTCTCAGCTCCGGCAAAACCCTTCCGAGTTGCGCTGCCGCAGCGTCTCGTTGCCCGAGCGCGAAATATACATCCCGATAGAGTGGGTACAGGCGTTCATAGATGGCGACGCTCTTCGCTTCCGGTTGATAGGTTTTATGCGGCAGGCATAGTGCATCCTGCGCCGCTTCGAGCGAAGGATAAGCGCTTGCCGCCAGGAATGCCATGATGCCCGAGCCCAGACTGGTCGGCACACCGTCCGGCACCAGCACCGGCTTGCCTAGCACGTTGGCGTACACCTGGTTCAAGACTGCGTTGTTCTGCGGAACGCCACCAGCATTGATCACGCGATCAATACGCACGCCATGTTGCGCCATGCGATCCAGAATGATGCGCGTGTGGAAAGCAGTACCTTCGATCGCCGCGAATAATTCATCCTGTGCGGTGTGCAGCAAATTCCAACCGAGCGTAACTCCACCCAGTTCGGCGTTCACCAGCACGGTCCGGTCGCCATTATCCCAGCTCAATCGCAGCAGGCCAGTCTGTCCGCCGCGATATATTTTCAGGCCCTTCGATAACTCCTTGACGCTGGTTCCGGCACGCCGTGCGATTGCATCGAAAATGTCGCCGGTTGCGGAAAGCCCAGCCTCCAATCCTGTAAATGCGGGATGAACACTGCCGGGAACGATTCCGCACACACCCGGAACTAACGTTGTCTCGCGAGAAATTGCGATGATGCAGGTCGAGGTGCCGATCACGTTGACAACGTCCCCTTCGCGAATGCCCGCGCCAATCGCATCCCAATGCGCGTCGAACGCCCCCACAGGAATCGGAATTCCCGCCTTCAGCCCCAACTGCTCTGCCCAGTGTTGGCTCAGATGACCCGCAAGATGATCGGAAGTTTTTACCGGGCTCTGCAACTTTTCGCGAACGCCGTTGAGCAGTGGGTCCACCGACGAGAGAAACTCTTGAGACGGAAACCCACCCCAGCGCTCATTCCACATCCACTTGTGACCTAGCGCGCAGACACTGCGCACCACCTTGGAAGGGTCCGTCACACCCGCCAGCGTTGCCGCGACCATGTCGCAGTGCTCGAAAGCGCTGGCAAACTGCGTTCGCTTTTCCGGATTGTGCCGCAACCAATGCAATACCTTGGCGAAACCCCATTCGTGCGAGTACACACCACCGCACCACTCAATCGCCTTCAGGTTTTGCTGATGCGCGAGTGCAGTAATCTCCTGCGCTTCTGACTTGGCGCGGTGATCGCACCACAAGTAGTATTCGCCCAGCGGTTGCATACGAGCATCTACTGGAACCACGCTGGATCCCGTGGTATCGAGTGCGATGGCTGCAATCGATTGGCCGGAAATCCCAGCCGCTGCGATTGCCTGATGGCACGCGCGAATCAGCGACTGCATCTGATCTTCGTGGGATTGCGTCGCGTACTCCGTATCCTCGCGTTTGCGATGCAGCGGATACTCGACCGCGGCAGTCGCCAGACGCGCAGGCTTCCCGTCTCGTCGCTCACTATCGAAAATCGACACGCGTACACTCAAGGTTCCGAAATCTACACCTGCAACAATCGCCATTCTTCGTCTTCTTCCCGTCTAAGGAAATTCGTTCAGTTGAGTGAGCCGCTCGCGATTCACAAAAACGCGCTCACCCTTTAACTGATACTTCGGCCACCATATTTACTGTTGCCGCCTAGGAAAAAACTTCGCGCAGTAGATCAAACCCAGGATCAAAATCATTCCTCCCCACCACACCGCTGCATGCAGATTCGACAGCACCACCACACTCCTCTCGTGGGTTACCCATGCATACACTCCGTGACCGCCGATCAGTGCGCCATATATGGTCAGCAACACGCCCACGAAAAACCAGATCGGAATATTTCTCGGCATCCTAACGCTGCGCATTCCAACTCCTCTCATTGTGCCGCGTCGCTCACCAGAACAGGATATTTAGCCCGGCGAACACGACCACTACGATCGCCGCCCAGAACCACTGGTTGTGATACCAAGGCACCGGTTCCTGAAATGGAAGTTTTGTCACCCCATAGACCAACCCATCCAATTCCGCGACTGGCCTGGGCTGCGTAAACATGCTCACAACGACGGTAATCGCAATCGAAATTAGAAAACTCCATAGCGCGCGGTACAGATTCTCCGCCATACTTTTCGCATCCGGAGAAATAGCCACGATAGACAATGCCGAGGGATCCAACCGCACCCACACAAACAGGCTGACGGAGCTCAATATACCCAACAGCAATCCCCAAAATCCGCCCGCAGCCGTCGCGCGCTTCCAGAACATTCCCATCAGGATCGCTCCCAGCAGCGGCGCAATGAAAAAGCTGAACAGTGCCTGGACGTAATCCATAATGCCTGCGGCATGCATCACCAGGTACGCCGCACCGATCGACACCACCACACCCAGCACCGTGGCCCAGCGGCCAACCGCAACATAATGGCTGTCGGTCGCCCGCTTGCGGATCAGCGGTTGATAGATGTCATACGTCCACACCGTGGCGAACGCACTCACGTTGCCGGCCATGCCGCTCATAAAGCCGGCCATTAGCGCGGTGATTCCTAATCCCAATAAACCGGGGCCCAGGTAGCGCACCATCATCAACGGCAACACTTCATTAAAGCTGTGCGGATGCAGGGCGCTGACTTGATTTTGGCCGACCAGGTGCAACAACGTGCCATTCGGATTCTTCAATACCACCAGCCCCAGCAGCCCTGGCAGGATCACGATAAACGGTACCGCCATCTTGAAGAAGGAGCCGATAATCGGAGCCATCTGCGCCGCGCGCAAATTTCTCGCCGCCAAAACTCGCTGCACCACCAGAAAATCTGTCGTCCAGTAGCCAAACGAAATCACAAATCCCAATCCAAACACGATGCCGGTCCAGTGCACCCCCATTGGATTCGCACTGAAGTGCCCCGTATCGCGCCACAGGTGAACATAGTCCTGACCCCGATAATTGCTAGCGATCTTGGCCACCATCTTGTGCCAGCCACCGGCTTCCACCAGGCCAAGGATGGGAACCAGCAACGCTCCCGCCCAGATCAATACAAATTGCAGCACCTCGTTGTAAATGGCGGAACGCAAGCCTCCCAAGCCCACATACACGGCCACCGCCAGCGACGACATCAGGATGCTGAAGGTGATATTCCAGCCCAGCACCACCTTCATCACCACAGCCATGGAGAACATGTTGACGCCGCTCATCAGGATCATTTCAATGGCGAAGGAGAAAGCAGCGACAATGCGGCTCGATTCGCCGAAACGCAATTTCAAATAGCCGGGCACCGAGTGCGTCTTGGAAACGTAGTAAAAAGGCATCATCACCAGACCAAGAAACAACATGGCCGGGATGGCTCCGATCCAATACCAGTGCGTGGCCAGAATGCCGTACTGATAGGCAGAACCCGCCCAGCCCATCAGTTCCAGCGAGCCCATATTCGCACTCACGAAACTTAGCCCGGCAATCCAGGCTGTCATTTCTCGACCGGCAAGAAAAAATTGTTCGCCGGTGTTGCTTGCCTGGCGCAGGTAAAAGCCGATGAACAGCACCATTGCGAAATAAATCGCAATCACCGATACGTCGAGCGGTGTTAAATGCGCCAGTTGTCCATGAACCGGCGGAGGCGCCGCAACAGCAACCAGGAAGAGCTTTGATGCGATGCCTGCGTTCGGCGCCAATATCATGCGACGTTATGCCTCGCGCTCACGGGCAGTCTCGATCATTTGCCCGTAGGTAGCATTGGCTCCGTGCTTTCGCGTGTGATGTCGATCCATCAGGTGCTGCGGAATTCCCGCGCTCGGTCCCGCCAGCACTTCCGTGTGCAGCGCCAGCCGCGCAACATATTCCAACGCAGCCGCATGATGGACCGCGTCGTCAATCGTTCTTCCCCAGCAAAACGGCGCATGACCGGCCACAAGAACTCCCGGAATCGACATGGGATCGAGATCTCGAAAACATCGCACGATCACTTCGCCGGTGTTGTGCACGTAATCGTCCCCCACTTCGTCCGCGCGCAACATCTCCGTCACCGGAATCGGACCATGAAAATAATCCGCATGCGTGGTGCCATAACACGGGATGGGCTTTCTTGCTTGCGCCCACGCGGTTGCATACTCGGAATGCGTGTGCACCACGCCGCCGATCTGCTGAAATTTGCGATAGAGCAACAGGTGGGTCGCCAGGTCGGAAGACGGCTTCAGCGTGCCCTCGATAATCTTTCCTTCCATGTCGGTGACCACCATGGCTTCAGGGGTCAAAGCATCGTAGGCGACACCGCTCGGCTTGATGACGACCAGTCCCTGCTCGCGCGCGATGCCGCTGACGTTTCCGAATGTCGAAACCACCAGGCCCTGTCGCACGATTTCCTGATTTGCGCGCAGGACCTCGCCTCTCAGCTGCTGCACCAACATTCGATCACCCCCGCTCGCAAAGGCGAATTCCTTATCTCAGGCGTCGCGGCGCGCGATTCGCCAGCCTGCACAAGACTATCAAAACAACGAGCGAATGTACGGAGACAACGATTGGATGTTAACGAACAATCGGTGCTTAGCGGGAAGGTCCAAATTCAACAATAATTTCCACGGCATGGTAGCTGCCGGGGGAATGCGAAGTGTCGGAAGGGGGCACCGTGAATTCATACGTCTCGGACGACATCGCCTTCCAGGTTGCGCCGTGAACATCGATGATCTTTCGGTCGGTTCGCAACTGGAAGTTTGAGCTTTGCGACAAATCCACTTGTGCGTCGACGGTGTAGGTTGATCCGACCAACTTTACGTCAATCAATTTCATCGCCCGGCTGGGATTGCCGAGGAGCGGGTGAACCTGCGGCAGCACCAGCGAAACTCCACCTGAATACTCCAGCGCGAAGTGCGACGTCCCATGCGGCAACTCAAAGTCTACTGTGGCATGCTCATCCTCGGCATGCTGTTCCAGTCGCGCATGAATCGACTTTTCATTGAAACGCGCACCTTTCAGCGCGGAGCCCAGAGGAATCTCCGGACTATAGATCAAATGAATCGGATCTCCACTATTGAGGGCTTCCAGCGAAGAACCGTCGCCCGTACGCGTCCAGGCGAAATCAATTTTCGCCTGCGGTAGAAGAATATTTCGTACGGTCACCGCATTCCAATCAGCAGGGATATGCGGCGCAAACACCACTTGGCGCGTCACGCCGTCAACCTGCAACCCCAGCACTCCGTGCACGGCCGTATGGAAAAATGACGCCGAGGACCAGGTTTGTTCCGGCACCGATTCTGTTTGCTGGTGATAATAGTCACCCGCCAAAACCTCATCCATATGCCCCAGCGAATCGAGGGAACTCCACGGAATTAATCCGCTCCAGATCGCAAATGCTGTTGCGGGTCGATGGGAATCCCAAAATGCTGTGGCTGCTCCCGCTGTGCCAACCGCCCAGACGCTGCCCTTCGCGTACGAATCCGGGTTGAAGACGCCCGATGCAGTTGACGTGCTGCGCGTTCCCCAGTCTGTCTGAAAATGTGGCGAAGCCAAGTCGTCCAGCAGAGATTGCTCCTGCGGTGTGCTGAAAAGATGTTGATCGATGACGACATCTCCACTGGCGCTTCGATCCAGAATTTCCCTGCCCGAAGGTGAAAATCCGTCAATCCAGAATTTTTGTTGCGGATCCCAATATCGTTCCGCGGTGGACTTGCGCGCTTGTTCACTCGCCTTTTTCGCCTCTGCCGCGCCACTCGCGTCGCCCATCCATGTCGCCATCTCAGAAAACGAAGTCGCTGCCCGAACCCAGCTGGCCGACAGCGTCAGCTCGTCGCTCATGCGGTCCTGCTCATCGCCTCCCTCCTTGCCCGGCGGTATATGTGGCAGTCCATCGGCCGGATCGATCAGCGATTTGCAGTAGCGGTACGCCGCCTGCACGGACTTCCAGTGATTCTGCAAAAATCCTTTGTCTCCGCTCGTGGCGACATATTCTGCCACCGTATTCAGGTATTGAAAGCTGATATCCACATGCACAAACATGTACGGATATTTCCCGGCCCAGTCGATCAGGCCGGCACTTTGCGACAGCTCATGCCAGATCATCCCGGTTTTTGGATCTTGATATTTCGCGATAAAGTCCAACGCCGAGCGCGCTCGATCATATTCACCCGCGCTCAATAAGGCCTGAACGGCAACCATGGCATCGCCGGCAAAAAACCACGCATACTGCGGCCGACGCGCTCCCCGTGAGGGCCCGTATCCAGCCACAAGTCCGCAGCCAAGATACGGATTGCAAACCCATGCCTGATCCAGCGCGACCTCCGCCCACGCCAGATCTCGATTGAGGCTCGCATCCGGAGTTTCAATCTGCAACATATGCGATCGCAAATCGGCATAATGCCGCGCAGCTTCTTTTTCCAATTCGTCGCTGCTATCCGTCAGCGTTCTCACGAGAGGATTCAGGCTTGTCGCGCTTCCATCTCCCGCCGCAACTATTACGGAAGCTGTTCGCATTCGGCCGCTACCGGTCGGTCGGATCGTAAATGCGAGCCCTTCCGGCGTCGCGGGTGAACTCGGACGATTGAAAATTTCGTCATGCGCCACAATCGCCGCGGAGCCGATCACCGCGGAAAACCGATGCGTCTGTTCCGTCAGCAAATACCCCGACGCAGCCGCATTCCAGTTAACATCTTGCCCACCAATTCCCGCCGGCCACATCAGGTTCAGCACCGGCACAAAATGCACGACGATGTCGACCGGATTTTGGCTCTCGACGGAATAAGTGAGTATCGCGCACGGCGTCTTCAGCGGCACAAAGAGCTTTTCTCTGACGATAAAATTCGGGCCAATGTAGATGCGGGTGACCTCGTCGGGCTGATAGACAATACGCCGAAGGATCACTGCTCCCGGAATTTCAGAGGTCGATCCTTGTGGAAGAAATCCAATTTCATAACTCTTGATCAGCTGCACCGGATACGTCCAGACTTCAAGCCCGCTGGCAGCGTAACCATCCAACAATGCACGACGGCCATGGACAGCAATGAATCGCCTCGGAGCGACCGCATCGGTCGTCAAAGATAATGATGCAGACGCGACGGAAGTCACGACATCGGGACCCGCTGCCAGCGCAGGTTGCAACATCAGTCCAACCAACAGGCATGGCACCAGTACCCCCGCTCTTGATATTGAGCGTGGCGCCCTTACCGATCGCTCTTGGCTAAACGCTGGACGCATGGATGGGAAGCGAAGTCCTCGGCTACTGGGTTGGGCTTTCTTCGTTTGCAGACGTGCTCACATCCTGGATCTGGGCCATGCCGCGTGCAACAACGCTTTGATACGTCGCCAGGTGCGCGACAATTGAGTGCTGCCAATTGACGCCCAGTATATTGGCGATTTTCTTTTGATCTGCCGGCGTAATTGCAGTCTTCATCTTGGCCACATCCGCAATCGCCTTCGGCAACTCCGCGTGGAAGTGCGTCAGTTCGTCCGATACTGTTTCCGGGTGATAGCTTAAGCGATCTCCGGTCTGCATCACATCGACCAGCGAATCTGGCGACCACGCTAACGGGAAGGTTTTATTCAGAGTGTCATACGCTTGCCGCAGCCGTGTCATGTTCTCCGCAAATCCATCCAGCTCGGCGCGTCGCTGAATCAAATTCATCGGCCGCGTCACATGAATCACCATCGACTGGCTTGTCGGAGCGCTGGCAACCGTGATGACGGTGGTCAGCGTGTTCCCTTCGAAATGCCAGCCTGGAACTCCTTTTTTGATCGTATAATCCAACGTCATTCCATTCGCCGTAACTGAGCTGGGCGGCCAGTCTCCGGGCAATCGCAACTCGTATCCTCGCGCATGCAGCATCCCCGGATAGCTGCCGCGCACAGGATCGATGGTCACCGTCAGGTCGCCACCATCCTGCTTCGCATGGATGGTTGTCCATGTTGCCTGATTTTCCTGATAGGCGCGGCCGCGCGATGCGTCGGCATACAGCGTGTACTGCGATGAACTTCCCGGGTCTTGCGGAAACACCGTCAGAATCAAAGGATCCACGGGCTTCTGGCCGGTGTAGCTCATGGGCGGAGCCATGGGGATGATCGCGCCTTCCGGCACATACACGGGAATTTGTGAAATGGAAAATTTGCGCTGCACGCGTATCGGCCCCGTAAAGTGCTTGCCGGTTTCCCACTCGATCCACTTCCCTTTCGGTAGCCAAACCGACTCGCTCGCCAATTGCGACACTGGGTCGACAGGCGTCACGACCGGAGCAACCAGCATCTCCTTGCCAAACTGATATTCATCCTTCGAGTCGTATGCCTGGTCAGACTCCGGCCAGTTGTAATAGAGCGGCCGCAGGAACGCGACGCCGGTATCGTAGGTGCGTCGGGCCTCAGTGTAAATGTACGGAATGAGCGCAAAGCGCAGATCGTAATCGCTCCGCATAATTCCGGAGTACGGCTCAGGATAGGCCCAGATTCGGCGCTCGGCCTCCGGGTTTTTTGTGGTGTGCGTGCGCAGGACAGGAGCAAAAACTCCGAACTGCACCCAGCGCGTAAACAGTTCCGGATCGACAGCACCGGGCATGTGACCGCCGATGTCATGACTCCAGTAGGCGTAGCCGACGTTAGCGGCGGTAGCCGTAAACCACGGCTGAAATGCCAGCGATGACCAAACGGAAATGGTATCGCCGGAGAACCCAATCTGGTAGCGATGCTCACCGAGTCCTCCCCAGCGATTCATCATCAGCGGTCGCTTTCCTTCACGTGCCTGGTCCGTAAAGAAAACATAGCCCAGCCAGAAGGTCGGATTCACGCCCGGAATTTTCGTGTAGTTTTGCTGTTGCCAATCGAGCCACCAGAAGTTGACACCCTGCTTCTCCAGCGGATGAAGGATCAAATCAAAATAATTGTCGGTGAATTTCTTGCTTGTAATGTCGAACGGTACATAGATCTTGGTTGCCGGATCGATCCCCATCGCTCGCGCCATCTCCGGGTATCGTGTTTCCCATGGCTCAATGCCGCCCGCGGGATGAAGATTCAGCGTAACCTTCAGTCCTTGCTGATGAATGTGATTTAAGAAGGCCGTCGGGTCCGGAAACAACAGCTTGTTCCAGCTATAACCGGTCCAACCCAGCGGTTGCCCGGACTGGTCTTTTTTCTGGCTCCACCAATTCTGTTGAAACGTCGGGTGCCAGTCCATGTCGATGACCAGCACATTCAAAGGTGTGTCATTCTTGTGGAACCCTTGAACCAGATTATCCAGTTCCTGATCGGTATACGCCCAGTAGCGCGACCACCAGGTGCCGAACACGAACCGCGGCGGCAACGGAATTCGCCCCGCCACCTTCACAAAATCGCCCAATGCCTCTTTATAGTGGTGCCCATAGCCGAAGAAATACCAATCCTGATGGTCCCCTGTGGGTCTTGGTAAGACCCATGGCCAGGGACTGTTTTCTCCCTGCTTGAATTGAAAATCGGCGGAATCGAACAGGGGCCGTTTGGAATCGTCGACCACCACCCAGCCGTCTCGCGAGATGAGTCCCTGGCCGATCGGTTCCTCTGTATGGTCTCCTCGTGCGCCATCCAGGGTGCGAGTTGTTCCCTGCAGATTGCCCGTCGCCGGCATGCCCGGATGCCACGTCACTTCTTTTCCATCCAGCTGGAAACTCACTTGTAAGTTGTCGGCGGTGAACTTGCCATCCCCATTCGACGCCAGAGTGTAGCTCAATTTCAACGCATCGGTAGTCAGCGTCAACAACTGCCCATGGGCGCTATGCCTAACAGTGTGTGTAAACGGCGGCACCGGCATATTCCGATTTAGAAACACAAAGGACGCGTGATCTTCAAACTTTCCATTGGCGGACCATTCCATTCGAATCATTTCAGGAGTCAGAACAGTGAACCGTGCATGTCCAAGAATGACGACCGCTTTCGGATTCGCGACAGGATTGTAAAGTCCGGGGGTCGGCTGCACCGTGGAAGAGGAATTCTCTTGCGCTCGACCTTTCGCTGGGAACAAGCCGAGGGCTAAGAACAAAACCGGCAGAAGTAAAGCTTTCGTAGTTCCAGAAAGGGCAGAGTAACCAGCTTTCGATGTCATCAGTCTCATGGCGCAGGCGTCCTTTTGGTTTGGGAGCGTACGACATCGAACATATACCGAGTTTTCTCGAGCGGCCGTTGATGCCGAAAATTCGCGGCCTGCGATGACGATTCCCGATGCTCCGAATATCTGTTCAGCGTCGAAAACTTATCCGGCTGAGTTGTTGCGCGTGGATGGTTTGGACGACCTTCTAAAATCCAGACCGATGCGGAATGGCGACACCATATTCGGACGACATTCCACACCTGGATCAATCGTCTAGAACTGCAGCTTGCCTGCAAATTGCAAAATACGCATCGAGCTTCCGTTCTGCGACGCCACAATGTCGGTGATCAAGCCCGAACTCCCGCCGCAGTCGACGCAGGAGTTCGGCTGGCCAAGGTTCGGGTGATTAAAGAGATTGAACGCCTGTGCAGTCAATTGGAACGTCGTAGATTTCGGAAGGTTAAAGGTCTTGGCAATCGATGCATCGACATTGATGAGGCCGGGCCCGTAAAACGAGTCCCGCTGAATGTTGCCGAACGTGGCAACCTGCGGACGTTGGAACGGTCCGGAGACCTGGCCATTGGTAGCCATCAGCGCGACGGGAGTGAAATAGCTGACCGAGTGTGTCGTGGGGTTGAAGGAACCAGCTTTGAGCTGGAAGCTCTCTCCCGGACCGGCCCAGTTCGGTCGACAAAGTGTGCCGCCTTGCCCGTCAATATCCTGATCGAGTGCGCAGAGTTGGTACGAAGGAGTGAACGGTAAACCGCTCTCCCATGTCCAGGTACCATTCAGCAGAAACCCGCCGATGATCTGGTTGACCCATCCGGGCGAATCGCCGCCAATCTTGTGACCTCGACCGAATGGCAGGTTCCAGTTCCCATTCATCACAAACGCCTGCGGCCGATTGTAGTAGCTGTTACCGTAATCTGCTCTGGGATTAATGAAGTAGTAATCCGACTCATGCGCGCGAGCTTTCGACCATGTGTAGTTCGCCATCAGTTGAACGCCATCAGCGTAGCTCTTATTGAAGACAACCTGCAGCGCCTGATAGCTGGAGGTCGCCTGGTTTGCATTGTAACGGAAATCCTGCGTCCAACCATACGGCTCGCCATATGTCACACCCAGCGTTTGCGCGGTCCCGTTGTAGAACGGACGACGATCGCTCTGCGTATACGGCAGCCCGGTTAGAGGATTGATATCGCCGGTCGGACAGCCTGCAACTCCAGAGCAGGTATTAAATCCGCGAATGGTCGGCTGGTTATTGCTCGCCTGGTTGGAGGAATCGAATTGGTTGTGGATTCCATGGCTGCCAACATAGCCAATCTGCAAAGCCATCGTCGGAGTCAACTGCTGTTGCATGGTTAAGTTCCACGCATCCAATGTCGGTAAAACGATGGTGAGAGGACGTGTCGGTACCTCAATCCCATTGGGCAGCGGATAGTTGCCGCTGGCTGGAATGGGCGCGAACGTGTATCCCGGAGGCCCTTGCGACAAGGCAAATACAGACGAATAGTTCGTCGCGGAATTCAGGCTTTGAGTCACTTGTGTCGGATAGGAGAAAGTCAGCACTTCACCAAAATTATTTCCCGACCATCCTAAGCCATAGGCTCGCCCGTACCCCGCGCGAAATACGGTATTGGGACGCGCCTGCCATGCGAGTCCAATCCTTGGCGCAAAATTCGTCCAGTCCTTACCGACATTCAAGTTCGTGCCCCACGGTCCGTAGCCGGCAATGCGGATATCTCCGGTGTTGTAATCCAGCAAGCCACCCTGGCCCTTGCCGTTGACCGACTCCGGAAAGATGATGTCCCAGCGCAAACCATAATTCACAGTCAGCGTCGGGGTAGCTCGCCATTGATCCTGCGCGAAAAAGAAACCTCTCTTCTGTCGTTCCTGAGCATTCGTGTTTTGCGTTTGTGTGCGGTCGAAATTGCTGACATCGCCTAGTAAGAACGTCCCGTACCCGAGACCGCTGGATCCTGGTGTGGTACCAAACGCATTTCCTGCTGTCCCAGCGGCATGGAAGATAAAGTTCCCGGAACGCAGCTCGCCATTATTGAGACCCACCAGGGTGATTCATTGCGTAGCGAAGATCGGCCCCGAACTCGATGGAGTGATTCCCGAGTTGGTGCGACCAGTTATCTACCACCTGGAATTGGTTTTCTGTTTGCAGGTATTGCTCCGCCGATGTGCCGTAGAGCGCGCTGGAGCCGTTATTACTTCCATTGCTTGGAACGTCGATCTGGAACTGCGGCAGGCCGCCGTTCAACGTTAAATCCCCCACGTTGGCGTTAGGAATGCCGAGTTCGTTGCCAAGTGGCTGATCGTAATCTGGACCGTTTTCATCGAGGTAAATGCGAAACCAGCCAAAGCGAAAGTCGGTGACCCATGTGGGACTCACCACATAATCGCCACCCGCGGCAACACTCTGATCCACAGCATTATCCGTGCCTGCAAATCCACCTGCACCGAAGCCTCCGCCACCGGCCGCTCCAAAATATGGAGCTCCACTGAGCGTGGAATTAAACCGGGTGTAGCGCCCGAAGGAATGGAAATTCTGCTTCGTTTGAATGTCTCCGCGCACATCAAACTGATCGGTGTTGAAAATGCCTGATCCGGACGCTACATAGTTATTCGTGATATTGCCATTGCCCGTGTTGGGCATCGGCATCTCGCTGATGAGTTTTGCGGCCGGCGCGGAAACGTCTCCTGCGGGAATAATGTTATCCGCGAACGGGACGCGGCCGGCAGGGGAAGCCGGATCCGTGGTCGGATCGAAGATCTGAAACGTCGAGCCGCCCTGTAGCGCAGGATTCAGGTAGTCGCTCAGGTTGCAATTCCCGCCGGACGTGCAGGTAGTGTGCGCCAGGGCTGTCGGTACCGTGGTCTGCACCGAGGAACCGGTCTTTTGCCGCACTCCCTGATAATCTCCGAAAAAGAATATCCCGTTCTTCTTGATTGGGCCGCCAATCGAGCCACCGAACATGTTCTGCTCGTTGGGGCTGATGTATTTCCCCGTCAGAGCGCTTGGCGCATATTCCGTAAATGGGTCGCGTGCCTGTTGCGCATCGGAGCGCCGAAATTCAAAAGCGGAGCCATGAAATGCATTGGTTCCGGATTTCGTCTGCGCGGTCACCATTCCGCCGATCGCCGCTCCAAATTCAGCATCATAGTTCTGCGAGGTAACTTTCATTTCTGAAACTGCATCCAGGTTTGGATTGATCACCGCAACGCCTTGGATGGGATCCTGGTTGTCTGTACCATCCAGCTGATATCCGGTTGCGAACGGTAACTGTCCGTTCACCTCAATCTGCTGGCTTTGCTGCGGGTTGGTGGACTGACCAACGTTCCAGCCGATATAAGTCGTGCCTGGCGTTAACAGCTCAAACGAGGTAAAGTTGCGGTTCAGGTTGGGTAGATTCTCCAGTGCCCGCGGATTCAAAATGGTACTAACGTCGGCGCGCGCAGTATTCAGCAACGGCGCCGCGGAAGTTACATGAACCGTGTTGGTAACTGCTCCGGCAGTTAGTTTGATGTCAACCTTCGGCTGCGTATCGGCATATACCTGGACATGTTCCACCGTTCCTGCATTGAAGCCGGTTGCCGTCGCTTGCACACGATAAACATCCGGAATCAGGTGTTGCACTCGATAGTCGCCGCTGCCATTGGTTTTCGCCGTGACAGAAACATTCTTGCTGATATCCGTCACGGTGATCGTTGCGTTCGGTATCACGGCGCCCGTCGGGTCGGTCACAGTACCAAAAATGGTTCCGTACACAGCTTGAGAATAGGCACTCGGCAGATTTAGGCCCGCAAGGATCAACACCACGAGTGCGATCAGAACCCGACGTACTTGAAAAATTTGATTAGGGGAAGGAAAAGGGGAGTAAATTTGCGAGATCTCGCGCACGTCGGTCATCTAAAAAGCCTCCAAAAACCTACTTGTATCGTGGGCGTACATTCGATTTCGAGGCAGATGCAATGAAGGTTGGCGTCGTGCCATTGCGAATAATATCTGCCGCTTATTCGGCGAACGGTCCAGAGGAACTTCGTCATTCGTCTACTCGAGGGGGGCGAATTGACAGGACCTATTCTCTAGTAGATGTTCGTCGTCAAAATTTCGTTGCCGCATCTTT
>DATJUD010000056.1:0-3048 GCA_035502695.1 Acidobacteriaceae bacterium | reverse complement strand
TCGAGCAGATGGTGCGATTGAGCTGCGAGGCTCCGAGGCGATGGAAGAAGCGCCGGTCCATCGAGCCGTAGCCCAGAACGCCGATGGTGCCGGCGTAGGAGTAGGGGAGGATGGACTCGGGTCCGTATTGGTCGCTTATTTGCTGAAGGCGCGCGGCAATGGTGTCGAGGGCTTCATCCCAGGAAATGCGCTCGAACGCTTCGTGCTCCCGGCCCTGCGGCAGCGAGGTCTTGGCGATTCCGGCGCGGCGGCGCATGGGGTAGAGGAGACGATCGGGCGAATAGACGCGATCGAGATATTTGGCCACCTTGCCGCAGAGAAATCCCTGAGTAACAGGGTGGTGGGGGTCGCCCTTGATTCGGGTAGCCCGTCCTGCGTCGTCGATTGTGACCAATACTCCGCAGGAGTCCGGACAATCGTGCGAGCAGACGGCGTGGACGGTGCGGGTGGTCATGCTTCGATTGTATGTCGCACGGGAGGGGGATGAAAGCCGGCGGAAGTGGCGAGGCGCTGTGAAATACTTCGGTCCGGGAGGGATCATGCGATTTCAGAGACTGGCCGCGACCGGCTTTGCCATGCTGCTTTGCCTGGTGGCTTCGGGCCAAACGGCGCCTGTACAGAGTACGAAGGATACTGCCGCCATCGAACAGGTATTGCATGATCAGGAAGTGGCGTGGAATCGCGGCGATATTGACTCCTTCATGCGTGGCTACAAGGACTCGCCCGATACGACTTTTATCGGAAAGACGATCAGTCGCGGGTTTCGGCCAATCCTGGAGCGTTACAAGACCGCCTATGCCACGCGGGAGGCGATGGGGACGCTGGACTTTTCGGAGCTTACGGTTCGAATGCTGGGCAGCGATTATGCGGTTGCGACGGGAAGGTATCACCTGGCAAGAACGGCGCAGGGCGGCGGCGAAGCGCGCGGCATCTTCTCGCTGATCTTTGGACATGAGGCAGACGGGTGGCGCATCATTCTTGATCACACAAGCTGAGCCGTGTGAGACAGGAAGCCCGGTACCGCGTGGCAGGAGTGATATTCCGATACCCTCGGATCCCACAAATTGGTAGTCGACTTTTGCGCACACTGCGATACACTCCAGGAACACCTGGCATCGCAGGGTCGCCCCCTTAGACCACTAGTTGTCCGTTGTGATTTGAACTTCACAAGGGTATCTCGTTGGCCGAAAACAAAGAAGGGCGCATATCCCAGCTTGATGGCTGGCGTGGCATCAGCATACTGCTGGTGCTGACCTCGCATTTTTTCCTTTTCAGGCTAGGGAACTTTATACAGCCACACAAGTACTTTGGCTGGCTCGCTTCTACGTGCGGCACTGTCGGCGTAAGAACATTTTTCGTTATCAGCGGATTCGTCATCGCGAGACAGGTTCTCAGGGAGGAAGCGGCTACGGGTTCGTTCTCGATTGGGAACTTTTATATCCGACGCTTCTTCAGAATTTTTCCGACGTACTACTTATTTTTGGGAACTGTCGGAATTCTGGGACTAATACATGCGATTTCGGTGACACCGCGAAATGTGGTTAGTTGCGCGCTTTACCTGACAGATACAAGCTTTGCGCACAAGACCTTCGTGACCTCGCATTCCTGGAGCCTGGCGGTCGAGGAACAGTTTTATCTGGTTTTCCCGCTGTGCTGGTCATTCGTCAAGCCTGCCCGTCGCCAGTTCTGGCTGATCGCGACGGTGGTCGGGCTACTGATCTGGAGTGCCGCTACTCAAGCAGGCCTGCTAGCGCAATTCTTTTCTCCAGGAGCTGTTGCAGGCTTCAGCTGCATTGCTGTCGGAGTTCTGGTTGCAATGCAGGAACGGCGCATGACGAAACTAGCGGGATCCATTCCCTCCGCTGTCGTGGTGTTTGCTACGCTCTTTCTCTTTGCCCGTCCGTTTCCGACTGCGGTCCTGGCCAGCGTGGCGTACGTTCTTGTGATGCCATTCTGCACTGCATTGCTCCTGCTCCACACGGTGGGACGGAAGAGATCCTCAAGTGTGCTCAATGCCGCTTCTCTTCAGTGGATTGGCCTGGTCTCGTACAGCGCGTACGTTTGGCAGCAGCTTTTCCTCGCGTCGCCCAGCGAATACGGGAGCGCCGCAATCGCGCGTGTCCTTCATTTTCCGTTGCTGCTCCCAGTGGTTGTCGCCATCTCGTACTTTTTGGTGGAGAAGACAACGAATCGACTTGGGCGACGAATATCGCAAAGACGTGCGCCTGCGAGTTCGATGGTGGCAGGACAGCGGAACGGGGTTATCCTCGACCCCGCAAGCTGAGACAGGCATGGTTAGATCGAACCAGTGAAATGATTGGTTCTCATCTGCTAAAAAGGCTGAACTGAAACTTTCGTGATTTGTGAGGCCTGGTGAAACCGATTACATCACTTCCTGTGCTACTGACTGCCGCAATCGTTGTGTTGGGAGCAACGGCTGAAGGGAGCGCTCAACAGCGGCCCCCCGCGGTTCCATTGATCGCACATAATCCCTATTTCAGCGTGTGGTCGATGGCGGATCATCTGACGGATCAGCCGACGAGGCACTGGACTGGCGCCGAACAGCCGCTCGTGGGGCTGGTTCGGATTGATGGAGCAAACTATCGCTACATGGGCGCGGATCCACGTGCTGTACCGGCGATGAAACAGGATTCGGTGGATGTGAAGGCGACGCACACGGATTATGTCTTCGAGGCTGCGGGCGTGAAGCTTGAGGTCTCGTTCTTCACTCCGGCGTTTCCTCAGGATCTCGATCTGCTGTCGCGTCCGGTGACTTATCTGACGTGGAATGTGGGCAGCACGGACGGCCGGAGTCATAAGGTAGAGGTGCTGCTGGATGTTGACGGGCGCATCGCGGTGGACACCGACAACGAGGCGGTCACGTGGGGCCGCTCGCAGACGGCGGGGCTGACGCTGCTGAACATTGGGTCGCGGGATCAGCGCGTGCTGAATCGGTCGGGCGATGATTTGCGCATTGACTGGGGCTATTTCCATCTGGGTGTGCCGGCAAATGAACAGGCGAGTGTGGCGGAATCGGCGCATGCGGTT
>DATJUD010000055.1:0-38622 GCA_035502695.1 Acidobacteriaceae bacterium | reverse complement strand
AGTATAAATGAGTCCGCGCTTTGCTTTTTCTTCTTTGTCCAGATGGATGAGATTGAGCAAACGGCTCACGGTTCTACGCTCCTTCGGCATGCAGTGCGGTGAAAAACTGATATAAAAAGGCGAGTCCGAACCTGTAAATAGAGGTCAGCCAGCGCAGATCTCAAGCAACTATAAGGTAACAAAACGAAATTGATCATAACGTATAGCGTTCAATTTAGCAACCGCTTTTCTATGATTCCTCAGACACAAAACATGACCAGTGTAGAGAAAAGATTTGACGTCAGCGTTGCCGGTGAAATCAATCTTGATTTGATTTTGTATGGGTTAGCCGAGGTCATCCCTGTCGAGCGAGAGATCCTGGCCACGGATTTTCGCTGCACATTGGGTGGCTCGTCGACTATCGTCGCGCACAATTTAGCTTCCCTCGGGGCCTCCGTCGGCTTCGCAACGCGCTTGGGAAAGGACGAGTTTGGTCGCATTGCCCTGGAACGCATGGCGGAAAGCGGGGCTGATCTTTCTGAAGTCGTCTATGCAGAAGATTCGACCAGCACGGGCGTCACTGTTCTGCTGCATCATGGGGCGAAGCGACATATCCTTACTTATCCCGGAACGATGAGCGGCATGTCACGCGCCGATCTCAATTTTGACTACCTGGCATCAGCCAGGCATTTTCATCTCTCCTCGCTTTTTCTGCAAAAGGCCTTGGCGCCAGATTTGCCGGCGCTATTTCGAGACCTGAAGCAGGCTGGCCTCACTATTTCTCTGGATACGAACGACGACCCCGACAACTTGTGGGACGGCGTTTTGCATGAGCTTTTGGGGTACGTTGACGTGCTGCTGCCGAATGCCGACGAAGTGTGTCGCATTGCCCGGCGCGACACGGTCGAGGAATCGCTGCTCGTCTTATCGAGCCGTGTGCCCTGTATCGCGGCGAAGTGCGGCCCGGCGGGTGCGTTGTTGCAGATGGGGGATAAACTCACTCGTATCCCACCAATTACAGTGACGCCGATCGACACCATTGGCGCAGGCGACAGCTTTGACGCGGGATTTCTGTATGGGTACGTACACGGCGCAGATCCATTGGATTGTGCGATCGCGGGGAACATCACGGGAGCACTGTCGACACTGCGGCCCGGCGGCACGGAAGCCTTCCGCGATGCGGCCTTCCGCGACAGCTTCCTGCGGCAACATAATTTCCCATTCGCCAAGCGCGAACAGAAGTGGACCACAGTGTCTTAGCTGCGAGCGATCACAGAAAACTTGAACCATGCAGGATCATCAAACCTTCTGCGACGACCCGTTTTTCTTGCGTGCGACCGCATTACCGGCGACCGGACGGTGTTGCCTCCAGCGTGCGCACTTCCCACGGCTGCAATTGAATCTGCGTTGTGTTTCCGGCGTGCAGCATCAGTGCTGGCGTGCTGGTTTTCCACGGGTCGTGTGCGACGTAGGTGCGTGCGGCTCCGGCGGGTAGCTCCAGCGCGGTTTGAATATCCAGCGAGAACGTCTGCGGTTTATCAGATGGGTTGCGCAGTACAATGATGGCGTTGCGCGGGCTCCACGATGCCCAACCGTAGATCTGCAATTGTTGTGGATCGCCGCCAATCCAATGCACATCTTTCAAAGTTTCAGCATTCTCGAGGGACCAGCGCGCACCCTTCGCCAGCGCGTTCCAATCTGCAGATGAGAGAAGCGACGGGGTGATGTACATTTCCTGAGTCTGGGTGCCAGAGCCGAAAAATGTTTCCACTTCGTCGCGAAAATCTCCCTTGGGATCGGTCTTCAATCCGTCCGCATATTGGGCATAAATCATGCCATGCAGCATGAGTGAGTTGATGGGAAACAGCGGACCTTTTTCGACGATGTTCTTATAGACCTGCGAGTCACGATAGGTGATCCAGCGCTGCCGCGAGGTGCCGACGCCGGTGAAGGAATGGTCATCGCCGCCCCGCCAGATGTCGTCGGTATCGAATAGCCAGAAGGGCGATGGATAGGTGCCCGTGCTCATGTTGATGAAAATGTCCGGCTCCGCTTGCCGCAGGCGATGGATCAAGGCCAGCATGGCATCGAAGTCGCTGTCGAACTCGCTCCCAGGGAAGACGCGATCGGCATTTCCGGTGCCGTCGAACTTGAATTCGTTCGCGCCGTACGCGTGGATCATGTTGAGGCAAGTGTCTTCAAACTTCGCAAAGTATTTCGGGCCGGAGAGCGCAAACCCTCCGTCGACAATCTCGTATCCGTGCTTTCTGCCAAAAGCGATGCGGTCGAGTTTCTGCTGTTGATAACCGCCCCAGGGCGACATCCACACGCCGATATGACTGTGATATTGCGCCGCCGCCTGGCTGACTTTCTTAAACCCATCGGGGAAGCCAGAATCGAATCCCCACAGGCTATTCGGATTGTCCCAGCCATCGTCAAAGACGAAAGATTTCACCGTGGCGCCACGTTTTTCTGTTAACTCTGTGCCGAATGCCTGGATGCGATTGAGGACGCCAGCCTCATTGTAGCGATTGTTATATCCCAGGTCGTACCAGGTGTTGTACTGCAGCGTTGGCCGATAGGGATGGGCCCGTTCGCGTTCGATGTAGCGCAGGAAATCGCGTCGCATTTGCCCTGGCGCTGCAACTCCGACGACGGAAGAGTAGACGATGCTTTGGTGCGCCTGCATGGGCAGCGTTCGCTGCAAGGAGGCGAGAACTTCGCCACCTTGAACCTGGCTGATGGAAAGTGGATGTTCGAAGCCAAAGAACATTGTTTCGTCGGCAATCGGAGAGCCCTTTACGCTTCCGACGACGCGCGCGCCAGGATCTTTGAATTGCAGCATGCGAACGCCTGTGATCGGCAACGGATGGTCGCCGGTGTGAATCGTGATTTGCTGGCGAAAATAATTTGAGCCGTCGCGCAGGATGCCGCACCATTCGATTTCTGCGGACGTGGTTGGATCGTTGAATTCGGTGCAGACTTCTTTGCCGGCAAGCTGGTCAGAGTAGCGAGACGCATTTGGCTCTGACCGTAGATTGTGCACGACAAACGGCTGCGTCCGCTTCTGGGACAAAGCGCTCAGGACAGAGCCGTCTTGCAGCGAGAGGGAAAAGGCGTCGGGCAGTTCGACAGAGCGATGGGAGGCGCGGTCGATGATTCGCAATCCATTCCATTTGTCCGCCGAAGCTGAGCCTTGCACCTGAATCCAGCTGTCGCCCATCGTGAATTTCGTTCCCTTGGTGGAAGCGGTGGCGGCATCCCGGGCTGAATTCTGGGTCATCTGGGCGTGGACGAAACCGGCGAAGGGTGTCAGCAGGCACATGGATGTTGCCAGGGTGAAACGCGCTACGGATTTCCGTGAGACGCCAATATTCTCCATCTTTGACTCCGGTTCACGTGGGAATGGGGATCGGAAAACGATCCCAAAGAGCAGGGTTCGAATCTCGATTAAAATATATCGTAACTGAGCGATCGAATGTGAAACCTATCGGCGCGAGCGATTGGCATCGCAGGTGTCGCGTGGACGGAGGAGAAGACAGGCATGGCAGCCGATACAAAGACGAAGGAACTGGATCAGCAGGACAAGTTTGTCGCCATGGCCACGGCGAAGGCGGAAGTGGACTTGAAGTTGAGCGATTTCAAGCCGGTGTCCATGCTGGTTACGCCGGTGCACGCGGTCAATCGGCCGAGCGTTCCCGCGATCGACTATCACAATCATCTGGATGCGTTCGAGCCCCGCGAGGTATTGAACGTGATGGATGCCTGCGGCATTGAGCGGGTGGTGAACATCACCATGAAGACGGGGGGTGAAGCGCTGCAGATGATCGATCGCTATGCGCCGTTCTCGGAACGGTTTTCTACCATGGGCTGGATGGATTGGTCCGGCGTCGAGCGGCCGGATTTTATTCAGAAATCTCTCGACACCTTGGATCGGCTGCGGGAGCGCGGGATTTGCGGTTTGAAGTTCTGGAAAGATCTGGGGCTGTCGGTACGGGATGCGTCCGGCGAGCTGTTGCGCATTGACGATGAGCGACTGGCTCCGCTTTTCGATAAGGCGGCGGAGTTGGGAATTCCGGTGATGTTTCACACTGCCGATCCCGACGCATTCTTTCTGCCGATCGATGCGCACAACGAGCGCTACGAGGAATTGGCAGCTCATCCGGACTGGGGATTTTACGGATCGCATTTCTCGAAGGATGAATTGCTGGCGCAGCGAAACCGTGTGTTCGCGCGGCATCCAGAGACGACATTTGTGGCAGCGCACCTTGGAGAACGCGGAGAAAATCTTGCGTATGTCTCGGACATGCTCGACAAATATCCCAACGTTTCTGTTGACATGAGCGCGCGCGTTGCGGAGTTGGGCCGGCAACCGTACACGGCGCGTGCCTTCTTTCTGCGCTATGCCGATCGCATTCTGTTTGGGACAGATTTATTTCCGGAGATTGAGACCTATCGTCTGCATTTTCGATTTTTTGAAACGGACGATCAATACTTCGAATATCCATCGCATGCGTCGCGGCAGGGTCGATGGAATATTTACGGAATTCATCTGCCGCAGGATGTTCTGCAAAAAATTTATCGCGAGAACGCGCTACGGCTGCTGCGGTAAGATTCTCGCCGGCATAACGGATCGCCGTTAGACCGAAACCTGGTAGACCTTCGCCGACGAATGAGCAGCGGAAAGGCTGCGAATTTTCGATGTGCCTGATGCCGGTGATTCAACCTCGTGATCCGTTTTTTGGCTGGTGTGGTTTCGCACGGCGGTCGAAGCAGCGGAAATCGCCTCGACTAATCCATAGGGAAGAAGGCTGGCGCGGAGTCCTTCGATATCCTGCGGGCTGCCGATGATCTGAAAGGCGACCCAATCGGGACGCACCGCAACCACCTGTGCGCCCATCGAGGAGATGACCTGCAGCAGCGGCAAGCGCGATTCCTGATCGCACAAAATGCGGAACATGGCGAGGGTGCGACAGAAGCCGTCCTGGCGGGCGAAGCAGTCGATGGATTGAACATCCTGCAATCGGCACAACATGTCGCAGGTTCGTTGCGCAGCGTTTTCGTCGAGTTCTGCCATGAAGGTGACGCGGACTTCGTCTCCGAGACGCATGGACGAGAACGATTCGACTGGCACCGCATGGTGGTCCAGCACCTGCAGGATTCTGGATTCAACCCGTACCCGATTTGAAGCTGTGATTAAGAACATCCGTTCCATTGACGACCCTCCTGGTGGTTTGCGATCCGCGGTTCAAGTCAAGAAATTGGGCTCAGAAAATAAAAAAGCCACCAACCCGCTTTGGGTGGTGGCTTGTAGTTGCTTGAATCTTTTCCAGCCTACATGCCCGCACCCATGTGGATCCTAATAATGGACCGAATAATGGAGGGAATGATGATGGCGGAAGAAATGCTGGACGCAGCCGAGCGGTTCAGCAGATTGTGCTGAAGCGCTTGCACCGGGAATCCGGAACGGCTACGCATGTAAGACATCCTAACAGAAACGATACGAAAGAGACAAAAAGTTTTCGCAGCCGGAGCGAGCGATCGCGCCAACGCCAGTCCAACCTGTCAGCGGGCAGAGCACCATTCGTAGACGAAAACCAGCAGCACTTTTGCGGCTTCGACCAGCGAATCGATTTCGACATATTCATCGGCAGCGTGAGTGTTGCCGCCTCTCGCACCCCACAGAACGGCGGGCGTGTGAGACACGGTGTGAAAGACGTACATGTCGCATGGGCCTTCGATTCCAGCGATTGCCGGCAGCTTGCCCATCACCCGCGTGGCGCAATCCGATAGCTCGGTAACGAGCGGCTCGTTGGCAGAGATGGCCGAGCCGGGCAGCCATCGCGGAGTGAACTCGACTTGTGGCGGCTTCGCGAAAGGAGTGGCGGAGCCAACCGCGAGCGAATCGATCCACGCAAGGAATTCGCGGTCAATATCTTGCTGGTGTTCGCCTGGCATTGCCTGCCAATAGATTTCCAACTTGCATTCTTCGGGAACCGTGATCGGCTCTTTCATGCCCCACGGAGCGGTGATGATCTTCGTCACGATCACGGGAACGGGGTCGGCAGCATTGGAATACAACGGGTGCGGCTTGGCGTTGGCACGGCGTTGATCGCCGAAGTCTTTGATCTTTGCCAGCAAGTAGGTCAGTTGCTCGACCACGCCCGGAGTCGGCGCGCCCTCGTTCAGGACTCCGCCGGAAGCCCGCAAGGTGACGTGAGCGATGCGGCCGCCACGCTGCGCCGGGCAGATGCGCAGGAAGGATGGCTCGGAGATGATGGCAGCGTCCGCATTGAATCCTCTGACGCGACCGGCGAGCGTGCCGTTCACGCCTCCGAATTCCTCATCAATTACAGTCTCAAAGAGAACATCTCCCGCCAGAGGAAGATTCAGCTTGTGCAGACATTCCATGATGAAGAGGTTGGTTGCGACGCCACCCTTCATGTCGTTGGAGCCGCGACCGTATAGAAAGTTTCCTTCTACAGCGCCGCCAAAGGGGTCCTTCGTCCAAGGCAGCGTGCCGACGGGAACCGTGTCGATATGGCCGGACAGCAGCAGCGATCGGCCTTTCCCCGTGCCTTTGCGGCGGGCGGCAATGTTGGGGCGATTCGTATAATCGCGTCCGGGGATGAAGAGAGGATGTTGCTTCAGCTCCGGCACATCATCGAAGGAATACGCAATGGGGTTGCAATCCAGATTCGATAAGAAGCGAGCAATATATTTCTGGCATTCGCCCTCGCTGCCAATCGGCGGAGTATTTTCAGATGGAATGCGAACGATGTCCTGAAGAATCTGAACCAGGCGGTCGGCGTGTTGATCGACGTAGCTGGTGAGTTCGTTTTCAACTGCGGGTAGATTCATTGGAAGGCGTCTCCACTCCACTGGCTGAGTTTATTCTTAAATCCCCGCGTCAAAACTGCCAGATACGCAACGCCGATCGCCAGCCAGATAAATCCAACGACCTTCGCATGCGTACTCAAGTTAAGCCAGATATAGATGCAGACACAGGCTCCGGCGAGCGGAGAGATCAGGTTCTTGAAAATGGTGTTGGCGCTGCGTTGTTTCTGCGCGATGTAGAAGTGTTGGATTACAGAAAGATTGACGAGAATGAATCCTACGAACGCGCCGAAGTTCAACAACTCGACTGCGGTTTGAAAATTCATCAAAAGCGCGCCGATCAGCGACGCGGCGGAGGTGACATAAATGGCGCGCGTGGGAGTTCCATATTTGGGGGAAACATAGCCGAATACGGTGCGAGAAAACACTCCGTCGCGGCCCATGGCATACAGCAAACGCGAGGCTCCGGCTTGTCCAGTGAGTGCGCTGGAAACGCCCGCCACGAGCAGAACAAATGTGAGGATCAGGAACATGAATTGTCCGCCGATACGGTGTCCGATATCGAGAATCGCTGTGTCGACGTGGGGGAAGGCGCCGTAGTTATTCCAGGCGAGCGCGGCAAAATATACGGTAACGACGCAGATCAATGTTTGCAGGATGCAGACCAGGACGGTAGAAAAGCCGATATCTTTCTCCGGATTGAGCGTGTCTTCCGCGAGGGTGGAGATGGCATCGAAGCCGATATAGGAGAGAGCGGCGATCGATGCTCCCAGCATCATGGGTCGCACGGAAAAATGCCCCGCGGGAAAAATGCCGACCGGAGAAATCAGGCTGGCTTTGCCATAGTGCAGCTCAACGTAATGGATGGCGAGGAAGATAAACAGCACTGCGCACATGGTCATGGCGGCCATCATTATGGTGTTGGCTCGAGCTAGAATGCGGATGCCTTTTACATTAATCGCGGTGATGCCGGCGGTGAAGATGAGAACCCATACGAAGTAGGGGATTGCCGGCACAAATCGCTGAGCTGTCAGCGCGGCATAGATCACGCTTTCCAACGGAATCAAAAAATAATCCAGGATCATGGCCCAGCCGGCCACAAATCCGACCGTGGGAGTGAACGATTGCTGGACGTAGGTGTAGGTGGATCCGGCGGAGGGATAGACCGTCGCCATTCTTCCATAGCTGGCGGCGGTGAACAGCATGGCGACCATCGCAACGATATAACTCAGCGCTGCCTGGCCATGGGAAACGGACTGAATAATTCCATAGACTGGGTAGACTGCGGTGGGGCTGAGAATGACGAGCCCGAACAGGATCAAATCCCAGCGCGTCAGCACTCGGCGGATGTGCCCGGTGGTGGCGGGGGCGTTCACGATAGCCTGGGGCGCTGATTCACTCATCGAATTCCTTCTAAAGAGAGTTCACCGGTTATGCCTCATGTTCTGTGGCCTGGGGTCAGCAGGCGACCTTCGAAGTGGAATGCTCGAACCCATTCACGGACGCGAACCTGAGAGTGCGCACAGATTTCGAAAGGTTGCGATTTGGACAGCGTTGCTGGTTTCGAAAGTTCATCATAAAGGAAAAAGAGCGGCGGTGCTATGATCGCGCCCACTCTAATTTTGAGAAATATGAATCGATCTATGGGTTGCAGAAACGAAGCGAGCGAAGGTGAACGGTTGCCTGATCAATTATTTTGTGAATAATGAGGGTGCTACGTTAACTATAGTAAGGACGGTAGCCAAGTTCCTACCTGAGGCCAAAACGATGAATAATTTACTAAAAAGTGGCCACCACGCGAGATCAGCTTCGAGCGATTCCGGGGCGAGCCCGGACAACGATCCGATGCTGATTGAGGAGCGCCGACAGCACATTCTGGCGATTGCCCAGAGTGAGGGCCGCGTGCGCGTTCGTGATCTTTCGAAAGCCCTTGGTATTTCGCAGATAACGATTCGTAAAGACCTGGATCATCTGCAGGGAAGGGGCTTGCTGCACCGCAGCCATGGGGGTGCATTACCGGCCCAACCCGGTGCGCTGTTCGATCCGACACTCCAGGAAAAAGAGAAGCGACACCATAACGAGAAAGTCCGCATTGCGGCGGCGGCGGCGGAGTTGGTGCAGGAAGGTCAGTGCGTCATGCTCGACTCCGGTACGACGACCACGGCGGTGGCGCTGGCACTGAAAAAGTTTTCCCA
Source organism: Acidobacteriaceae bacterium (assembly GCA_035502695.1). Lineage (GTDB taxonomy): Bacteria > Acidobacteriota > Terriglobia > Terriglobales > Acidobacteriaceae > JAKAAZ01. The sequence continues at coordinate 29,611 of DATJUD010000055.1, read as the reverse complement.
GCTGACCATCATCACCAATGGTGTGAACATCGCGGCGGAGCTGACGGGGACGCACTTTGATGTGATCCTTACCGGCGGAATTGTGCGCAAGAACTCGTTTTCGCTGGTGGGTCCGCTAGCCGAAGACATGCTGGCGGAGATGCACGCGGATATTTTGTTTCTCGGCGTCGATGGATTCGATTTAGACATTGGCTTGACCACTCCGAATCTGCTGGAATCGCGCGTGAACCGGGCCATGGTGGGAGCTGCAACCAAAGTGGTTGCGGTGTGCGACTCGACGAAGTTCGATCGCAGAAGTTTGTCCCGCATCGTACCGGCGACCGCGATCCACCACGTTATTACGGATACTAATCTCCGCGAGGAGACCGCGGAGGCGTTGCGAAGTCTGAATATTGAGCTGACACTGGTCTGAGTCGATTCTGTAGGAAGTTTTGAGTTATACCGTCCCATCCATCGATATCGCTGGATGGGACGTTTTGTTTTGCGGACTAACTTCCGAGATTCTTCAAAGCGATACGGGCTTGCCAGAAGAGCGGGTTGAGATTGAGAGCTTGCTGGAAATACTTGCGGGCCTGGTCTGCGTGGTTGCTGTACTGTTCGGCGGTGCCGGCTGCGAAATAATCTTCGGCATTGGGCTTCGGTTGCGCGGCGGATTGAATTGCACCTTGTAATAGCCGCTGCGCTTGTTCGTTCTGGCCTAACTTCTTGTACGCGAGTGCTGAATAGACCACAGAAACATTGGTTTTTCCGTTGCCCTGGACGGCAGATTGTTGCCATGCGGTTTTGGCTTCGGCACTCTTGCCCTGAGCTTCGAGCGCGTTGCCGATCCAATACATTTGTTCCGCGGTGTCAGGCTCGGCAGGCGCGCCGGTGCCCAGATTGTCCGGATACTCCAGTGCCTTGCGGAAGGAAGCTTCGGCGGCGTCGGGATGATGATTCTGGAGTGCCTGCTTGCCTTTTGCAATATTCGTGAAGACGAACATATTGTGCATTACCACGCCACCCTCCCATGGCTTATACGTATGGTTGGCGAACAGAGACATCGCGTCCTCGTATTTTCCCTGTTCAAGGAATAAGAGCGCGCGACGAGCGCGAACCGTGTCCTGATTGAGCACTGCAGGCGGCGCGTTCTGGAACAGCGCCGCGCGTGCGGAAGTATCGCCCTGCTCGGTGTAAATCTCATCCAGATCCGGATACAGCCGGTAATCGTTGGGAGTCATCTGGATGGCTTGCGAATAATAATTAGCCGCGCGCGACAGATCGTGCTTCACGTCCCACTGATAGACGCCCAGATTGCGCAGCAGCACGGCATTTTTGAATCCTTCGCCCAGCGCCTTTTCCCATAACGCGGCTGCTTCCTCGTATTGATCTTTTGCGAAAAGGAAATTGCCAAGGGAGTACTGTGCTTGCGCGTCCGAAGGGTTGTGCTGCAAGGCTTCGCGTAATACGGCCACATCTTCCAGGCGATTTGGAAAAGTATCGGTGACGGTCGAGGCAGCGGCTTTTTTTGCATACTCATCTGCCTGCTGGTCGTGGCCTAAGTGGCGCGCGTTCGAGGCCAGGTAGTAGTCGATCATGGGCGCAATTTCAGCGCCGGATGGATTCGCTTCGGCGAGGTGAAGAACCGCGTCCGAGGACTGCCAGGCTCCAATGCTGTGATACCAGGAGGCGACGGCGAGATAGTTTTGCGGATCGGCGTTGATGATGCCGGTCCAGCCTGGATTTGAGGATGAGGCCGCACCTGCAGATGCGTTTGTGTCGAGCCATTGTTCCGCCAGAGCGTACGGAAGCACGGGCATCTTCTTCACCGCTTCGGCGGAGTCTTGCGCGGCATCGTGCTGGTTACCGCTCAACCGCTCGGCGACGGCAAGATCAGCCAACGCGAACGCGTCGTCGGGGTTATAACCCACGGCGGACTTCAACAGATCGACGGCCTGCGCCGGCTTTCCCTGGCGAAGCGCAATCTCTCCCAACTCCACATAGGAGGCGGCCAGGGTCGGCCCCGGCGCAATCGCAGCGCCATAGTGGATCGCGTTCCAGAGGGCATTGTTTGCAAGCGAGTAACGCCCGTCGGCCCGATCGATGACGCCGTGAGTGTACGCGATGTAGGGATCTTCGGTATCGCGCTCGGCCGCGCGTGCGATCAGGGATTCAGCTTTGTTGAAGTTCGCAGCGCTATAGCTATACCAGGCCTCTTTCATCAACGCGGGAACGTATCCGGAGTCCTGCGCCAGGACACGATCGAAGAACTTGAGGGCCTCCAGTTGATCTCCTCTTTTTTCCAGGAACACTCCTTGCAGGTAGAGCTGCTCGATCGGCGTATGCGTGTTGATCGGGATCGGCTGGGCAATTGGCTTTCCGGCCATTGGGACAAAATTCGGATTTCCATCGATGGGTTCGGCCGTTGACCATTGCAGCAGCTTGGTTCCCTGCGAGGACACAATCTCGACGCTGAGATTCTTCTTTGCATCTGCCACATTCTGGACGGGAATGGTGTACGTAGCCGTCTGCAGCGGAACGAAATTCACGTGATGAAACTCGCGCAGCATGTTGGAGCCTTGCTTCACCACGATGGTCGCGTCGGAAACGTCGGCTACGGGACTGACGAGCAGTTTGATGTTTCCTTGTGAAGAATTGTCTGCGGGGTAAACCGCGTTGATCGCGAACTGGCGGGTCGCTTCGACAAATCTGCCATCCAGTCCGCGCACCGGATACCAGTATTCTGTCCAGGATTCCACGCGGCGCGGATTCATGAACTCGCGATAGCCCTGGGTGTAGAAACGTCCGCTTTGGATTTCGTTATACGAGCCGTCGTTATCGCTCAGGATGTGGTCCCATATTTTGCCGACTGGCGCGGTTCCCCAGGTCCAGATTTTCTTGCCTGGATCCTGGCGGAAATTGGCGACATGAACGACGCCATAGTTGGAGGCATGGTAATAAACGCCGAAGAAATTCCGCTGAACGTCACGGCCAAAGGCGGCCATGGCGCCGGCATCGTTCTTGTACCAGCTTTGATCGACACCCTTCCATACAGGCCAGCTCTGCGCGATTGCAAAAGGGTCGTCATAAATGGTTTCGCGCATCGGGTAGATATATTGCAGGTCGTCCGTCGCCTTGACGGCGGTGTTGGTCCAGAACAGGTAGAGATGATTGCGTGGCGTGGAATTGAACAGCGTCACACCTTCTTCCACGCGGGCTGTATTGGGCCGCAGGGTGATGGCGATTTCCCAATGCATGTTGGAAACCCAATCCACGGCGCCAACAATAGAAGTTGCGCTGCCGTCTGGATTATGAACCAGCAGGGAGTTCACAGGTGACACGGTGTCGGTGGTGTGGGCGAAGGGAAAGCTGAATTCCATGCCGCCGGAAATCCACGCACCTCGCGGCCCGACCAGACCATACTTGATGACGTGGTCGCGATAGAGAACTTCACGATGATCGATCTTGTCGTAGACGGAATAGACGTGGCCGCCGAGCTGGGGCAGGATGGTGATTTTTAAATATTTGTTCTCGAGATAGATTGCGCGGTAGGTCATGGGCACGCGATCACTCGTAAGATCATCGAGCATAGTGTAGGGATAGACGGGAGATTTGCTGACCAGCGGAAACGCCGGGTTGGGATCCGCGGGACCAAGCTTATAGGTTGGGATGGTAATTGTGCCTTCCCATGCGCGCACCGCGTTACTTGATTCCGGCGCGGCGGTTGTCGCCTGGCTGTGTGCCAGTCCGGAGGACAGCAAGCAAGCCAGCGCGATGCAAGGCAGAAATACGCAATGTCTCATATTCATTTTTAAGTTCTCCCAAATCATGGGTTCAATTCTTTCGTATTGCCGGTTTTTCTAACATGCATTTCTTGCGCACCAAGGCTACGGATGCGATGGAGTTTGATTCGCTTCCGTAGCGTTGGCTGCCAGCGTTTGGTGCACTGTCACATTGCCCAAGGGGTACCATCCTTCGCCATCCATACCTTGAATTGCGAGCTTAATTGCGGGCTTGCGTGTTGCTGGGTCTACGATGGCGATGCTCAGTTGATAATCTCCATCCGGTAGATTGGCCGGGATAAATACAGAATTGTTGTAGAGATTGTCTCCGGGCATCCAGGTGCGAATGTCGGCTCCAGTAATCATCACAGCGCTGGATTGTTTGTTGCTCAAACGCAAAGCGAGCGGAAATTTTCGATAGCAGGGTGCGTCTCCATCATTTTCCCACCAGGAAGTAAACGCGATTTTCCTGTCGGGTCCAATGACCGCGGGGTAGGTAAACCGCCGCAGCGCGAAGCGGTAGCCCATGTGTTGCAGCCAGCGATTCACCTCTGGCCATAGGTCTTTCGGAACCGCGGAGGACTTGGCATTGAAGGAGGAGACGTGCCACTTGATAGCTTGATCGATAATGTAGTGCACATCCCAGCCGCGATCCTCCCATGTCTGCATCACCCAGCAGGCTTCCATGGTGACCGGAGCTTTCTTCCATGCGTTCTGCAAACCGTCTTCAATAATGGCCTCCGGATAGTAGTCCGTCATGTGGTTCCACGTTTTACTGAACCCGCCCATATCGCCCAGGCAGTCGGCGCGCCATCCGACGTTGGCCTTGGATAGGGCATACTCGTCCGTTTTCGGATCCGTGGGCTGCACCACCAGAGGAGTCTTATGAAAGGAGTCGAGGTAGCTGTCCATCAGGCTGTGCATCACATGGGTGGTCAGCATCGGTGTGCCTGCGCCTTCTCCCCATGGGCCGACAATGGAAATATCGACGAGATTCAGATCCGGGTCGCCATCATAGCGGGCGCCGAGAGCTCGAATCATGTCGCCGAAGAAGTGCGCGTAGGCTGGATTCATGGGATCGACCATCCACTGCGATTCATAGGGAGCCCAATCGGGCTGGCTGCTGGGCAGCGGACGATACCAGGACGAATGACGTCCATCGCCGGGAGCCTTGCGGAGAACTTCTCCCGTGATTTTTCTGTACCAGGCGGGGACATCGCTCTCCGCATCCGTGCCATACGGCGCGATGCGCAACATCAATGTCTGGTGGCGTGCATGCGCGGTTTGCAATGCCTTGTCGATCATGGCCCAGTTGTATACGCCCTGCTCAGGCTCAACAAATCGCCAATAGATGCGGAAGTAGGCGATCGTGGTCATCGGATAGTTTTTGGCCTGGAGCGACCCATGGAACTCCTGATACTGGATCGGGAACCCCTCGGTCCACTTGGTGCCGGTGTTCAGGCTGTCGCCGTTGAAGCGTTGAAACGTAGTGAACCCAATATCCGGATTGACCAGCGTGCCATCGAATGGTTTCGGCTTGACGACGATGGTCTCGGTCGGCGATTGCGCGAAGACGGGTCCGGAGTATCCCAGAGAGAAGTATCCGGCACAGAACACAAGTGCAGCCAATTTCAAGTAGCGCATGCTAGCAGGCTCCCGTGGCCTTGCGGGCGACTTCCAACTCGAAGGCTTTCATCGAATGCTGCGAGCCGAAGCGGGTGAGTGTCGCAAGGGGTTACGATTTGAAGGCTATGGTTTTTCGTCGAATCGAATTCGATTACGTATACTTCCGTTCAAGAGTATTCTACTGCTATCTGGAATCCTAACGATTCGAGACAATGGATTGCGAAACCTGAAAGAACAAGATGCAAGACTGAAACCTGGAGGTTGACTGCTGCCGACCTCACTCCCATTCACTTCCGGTTCCAGCAAGAGAACCGGCTTAACCCACAAGGGAGAAACGCCTTGAACCGTAAAAAATATGATGCCAGCCGGAGAGGATTTCTCCGCAGTGCAGTTGCTTCGGCCATGTTGAGCCCCGCGTTGATGGGGATGGGACAGGTAACTCGCGAGTCTGTCGAAGCGGCGCCCACAGGGCCGGACGCGATGGTGCTGGGACGCATCAAGCTGGACCAGGAAGTGGCGAACCAGGATGGAGTGTTGAGCGGCCATCTACGTTTTTTGCGGGCAGTCACAGGTCCGGTGATCGTTCGATGGATTGACAGTTTTGGTCGGGTGAGCGGCGAGCAGCAACTAGTAACAGGATCAGAAACGGTGGTCGTGCCATTTTCCTTCAATATGCGCGCTGGCCTGACCTATGTGAACTGGATTCGGGTGACGGTGAATGGAGTGCCGCAGGTGGCAACAGCGAAATTTATACTGTCGCCGGAACATACGCCGTGGAATGATTTCCATACGATCAGCTGGGCACACTATCCCGATGGATTTTACGACCAGCTGCGCGAGGCAGGGATGGATGCCATCATCGCTTACGTCAATGATGATTTTGAGCCCATCCTGGACAACGATTTCAAGTTTTATGTGGAGCAGATGGCGTGGGAAGTCTTCTCGATCTATCACAAGAATCAGCCGGAATGGCGAACCTTGCTGACCAAGGTGAGCCTGAACCGTCAGGATCTGGAGTTGTGGGTTCGCGATCCTTGCGTCAACGATCCGCGGACGACGGAATATCTGCGCGAGCACATTACGCGTTTCGCACGCATTCATAGCCCCTATCGGCCGCTGTTTTACAACATCGCGGATGAGTTGGGACAAGGCGATCAGATTCGTCCGAACGATTTTTGCCATTCGAAATTCTGCACCGATAAGTTCGCAGACTACCTGCGCAAGATGTACGGGCTACCTTCTCACGTTGGAGGGCAGTGGGGCGTGGGAGAGCCCACGCATTGGGATGACACCAAGCTGGACGCGTGGCCGGCATGGATGAAGACCGGCGACATGATTGATTACACCACGACAGATCGAGCCTTTGAGGCGATTGCGTTAGCCGGCCTGAAAACACGATACAAAACCATCGGCCAGTTCAATCAGGAATGGGGTACCGGTTTCCCCGTACCACGAGGGAACACGGTGATGAGCGATAGTTGGAATCCGATTTTGGCGGTTGCGCGCGAGTCACTGTCGGTTCCGGTGCTGGATGCTGCGTCCCTGGAAAAGCAGATGGGACCGCTCGATCAGGCGAACGCTCGCTGGGGTGGTCTCGGTTCCTGGGATGCGCCCAATAAGCCGACGACGTTTAAGAACTGGGGCGACGTGGCGGCGTTTCTAAACCGTTACTTCAAAGAGCTGGGAGAAATTACTTCGACCCTTCACTGGAATGTAAGCCCGTGGTGCGACTTCCGCAATTTCATGGACGAGACGTTTGCCGATGGAGTGAAGCGGGCTGCGGACATTTGCAAGGCGGAAGATCCTTATGCGTTATGCGCAACGGAAGGCGGACAATGTCCCTTCGCATATGGTTGGTACAACTACGAGCAAGTGGTGCGCGCGATCGATGTGATCGAGCCGTACAACATTGGCAATAACGTCGAAGTGATTCGTTCTTTGAATCCGGCGGTCATCATGATTTCGACGCACGGCTTTGGGACTGTGCCGGGACACGCGTTGACCGAAAAGGAACGCATTGAGCAAAAGCGGCAGGTTCGGCCCATCTGGTGGGGACTCTTTCATCGCCATAATGCCGCGTTGATCTGGGACGATAACGAAGCCGGCAACGAATTTGTGAATCAGCGAACCGGCAAGCTGACGGCGTCAGCGGAAACATTCGCGGCTACGTTTCACGAATTGCGTGCGGGGATTGGCAAGCTGATGATCAACTCCACGCGCAGGCATGATGGCATCGCCATCCACTACTCGCAGGCATCGATCCAGGTGCATTGGCTGCTGGACAACCTGAAATATGCGAGGGAGTGGATGCTGAAAAGCGGCGGCGACAGCGACAGCGTATGCGTAGCCGTGCGCAACAGCTGGACCAAGCTGGTGGAAGATCTGGCGCTGCAATATAACTTCGTCGGCAAAGACCGCATTGCCGCTGGAGATTTGAGTTCTGGAGAATATAAAGTCTTCATCATGCCGCAGTCTGTCGCTGTCGGCGTGGATGAGGTGCAGCAGATACGCGCTTTCGTTCAGGCTGGCGGAACACTCATAGCGGATTGCCGTGCGGCCGATCTGGACGGGCACGGTCGGGATATTGGAGGAGCAAAAATTGCCGGATATTTTCCCGCAAATGGCAACGCCGATCTGGATGGTCATGGTCCGGATTATGGTGGAGGGCAATTAGACGATGTGTTCGGCATTGCACATGGGCCGGCTCGCACTTTCGCAAAAACTGTAACCGGTACAGGAAATGAAGGTGCGCTCCAACTGGAGGGCAAAGAACTGCGCGCTTTGCAACCTGCGGATGCAACGGTCGTCGAAGTTACAGGCAAAGCGCTCGCTCATAGCGGAGAGGTGCCGCTGGTGATTGTGAACAAGTTTGGCGCGGGGAAGGCCATCTTCCTGAACCTGGAAATTGCCGACTACGCGTATCTCCGGCTGAAAGGAAATTCGGTGTCGAGTCTGCCGGACTTGATGGAGAGCGTGTTCGCATTGGCCGAGGTGAAGCCGCAGGTTCGCGTGTTGGGCGCCGATGGCTCGCGGCTGCCGGGAACGGAAATTGTCCGCTTCTCGAATGGAGGGTGTGAGCAGGTAGGTATCTTCCGCAACCCGCAGACGGACAATGGCGGATTTGGTGCGTATCCGAAACTGCTGGCCGACAGCAACGTTCCGGATATCGATCCCAACCTGAGCGTAAACATTGACAACTCGCTGCTGGAAAAAGAAGAGGAAGTCACGATCGAGTGGATCGCCTCCGGACAAACCTATGATGTGCGGGCTCGCAAGGACCTGGGCCAGACGAGCACCGTGAAGACGACGCTAGATCCGTGGAGCGCTCTTGTTTTTACCCGGTCGCAGCAACCATTGCCGGCCTTGAAGGTGGAGGTTCGCGGAGCACGCGCCGGTGAGATGGCTGATGTCGTCCTAACGGGAGAGGGTCCATTGCCGGATGGTACGTTCCGCGTCGTGCACTTGAAATTCCGTACCCCTGCGGGAGAATTCTACGAGCTGTACGCGCGGAACGTGCTGCTGCAATCCAATCCGTATGTCGAGCGGATTCCGTTCGCCGTGAACGACCCCAAGGGCGACTGGAAAGTGATTACGCATGATCTCGCGTCCGGACAAGTGGTCGAAGTTTCATTTGAGCTGGCGTGACGCCAGTTGGTGGGTGTCGCAGCGAAGAACAAGACAATCAAATTGAGTTGGGGGTAGCGGCCATGGCGATCGCGGCAAGTACAGCACTCGGGCAGACTGGAGGCATGAATCATTACTCTGCTGAGGAACTGAAGCAGATGGCGCACAAGCTGGAGCAGCAGGAAAATTTTCGTACTACGGGTTCGGCAGGTGAAACGCTGGATACATATCCGGGCAGCTTTACGATGCTGACCGTTCGCAATGCCAGCGGCGGCGCAGAGATGCACGAACACTACGCCGATATATTTTTTGTTGTCGATGGAGAGGCGACGCTGACCAGCGGTGGCACCATTGTCGACCCGAAGACGACAGATCCAGGTGAAGCACGCGGAAGCGCGGTCTTTGGCGGAGTGGAGCGGAAACTTGGCAAGGGTGATGTAGTGCATATTTCGCCAAACACGCCTCACCAGCTTTCCATTCCAAAAGGGAGGACCTTCACTTACTTTGTCGTTAAGGTGAAGGAATAATTTCTCGCGGATCGCCCGGGAAGCACGAATCATCGCGAGCGTGAACGACCATTGTGAATCGGAGTCAACAGTGCAATTCAGAAAACTTGCCGTCGTAGGGCTGGCTTTTGGCTTGGCTAGTGGCATGTCAGCCCAACAGACCACGGTGGTCGTGAAGCCGGTGGAGATTCATGACGTCCTGGTGAATCCGGGCATAGGATTTATGACGTTTCAACGCTTCAACGGCGATGCATTGAACGCTGGGAAAAAATGGACGGAGGGATTTCCGATTCAGTATCAGCCGTTTTCCGGGAGCCTGGAGAACAAGGACTATCCCGAGACGAGCATCGCCTATTTTCGGGTCTATTGGAGATTTCTGGAGCCGGAAAAGGGCGTATACAACTGGAGCATGATTGACAAGGCGCTGGAGACCGCACATGCGCGCCACCAAACATTGATGCTACGCATCGCGCCGCATGGGACTGATTCGGCCAGCGATGTTCCGGAGTGGTATCGGCAGGAAACCGGAGAGAAATTCCACAAGATTCCCGGCGGATGGGATGCAACCACCGGCAAGTGGCTGATCAATCCAGAAAATCCTACGTATGCAAAAGAATTTGGCGACTGCATCCGAGCGCTCGGCAATCGCTACGATGGCAACCCCGACCTGGACCTGGTGGACATTTCAATTTTGGCTGCGTGGGGCGAGGGTGCGGGAACCAGTCTGCTGAGCGACAAGACGCGGCGTGCGCTGATCGACAGCTATATGGATTCCTTTCACAAGACGCCGCTGGTGACGCAATTAGGAGACGCAAAAACTGTTGCGTACACGCTGTCCAAATCCTATGAAGCAGGAAGCAATAATGCCGCTGTAAAGCAGCGTGCTGCGAGTCTTGGAGAGGAACGGACGCGCGTCGGCTGGCGCGCGGATTGCCTGGGAGACATGGGCACATTCAGCAAAGCTTTCAATCTGATGACGGATGTATACCCTGAGGCGATTATCAACCTGGGACTCGCCGATGCATGGAAGACGGCGCCCGTGACGATGGAAGCGTGCGGAGTGATGCAGGATTGGAAAAATCGCGGATGGGATCTGCAATACATCATGGATCAGTCCATCAAGTGGCACATGTCATCGTTCAATGCGAAGTCTTCTCCAGTTCCGCCGGAGTGGCGTGCGCAGGTAAACGAGTGGTTGAATCGCATGGGATACCGGTTTGTGTTGCGCCGCTTCACGTATCCGACGACGGTCGACGCCAGTCGCAAGCTGGCCTTCACATCCTGGTGGGAGAACAAAGGAGACGCGCCCGCCTATCGCAGATACCCGTTGGCGCTGCGGCTTAAGAGCGACACGAACTCCACGATCTTGATGACGAATGCCGATGTTCGCACTTGGATGCCGGGCGACAATCTTTATAACAACTCGGTCTTTGTTCCGTGGTCACTGCCGGATGGCGACTACACATTGGAGATTGCTTTGGTCGACGCGGCAACCCGCGAGCCCAAAATCAAAATTGCCATTGCTGGGGTAGAGCCGGATGGATGGTACCCGATGGGCACGATCAAGATCAGCGCCGACGCCGGAAAATAAGTTTGCGTCGACGGCGAAGTGGGTTCGAATCAACCATACTGCGCCGAAGAATTTCACCGCACAAGTTTAAGCGCGCCGAATTGTTCTGGAGCGTGAAAGCTGGCTTGCAACGGAGGTTGCCATGCCATCTCCACCGGTTTTGTCCCCTGGCTGCGGAAAAAGTTGATGCGAAGAAGACTGCCCGCTTTTGCCTCGCCCGCTTCGAGAGAGGCGTAGGGAATTCGCATCGATCCGTACCAGATTTTCCGATCGTGGTCGATGCGAGCGGCGACCTGAAAGCCCGATTTCCACGAGGTAAGAGCGACTTTGTCCGGCTGCTTTAGATCGATATCGAGGTCGAGCCATTCCCCCTGCGGAGAAATCTCAAACTCCTTATATCGATCGATGAGGGCATCGGGAGCTCCGATGAAGGCTTCAGCGACATCCCAGTTCCAAAGGCCAGCGGTCGGCTGATCGAGCACGGGATGCGGTTTCAGATGGAGCTCCTGGTAGGGACAGACAAACAGAAAGTAGAGATTGGATACGGTCCATTTGGAGCGAATCTCCGTGGCATGCCCGGGGACTTTGTTTCCATAGGCATCGTCATTCATTAGAGTGACGGACGCATCGCGCCAAAACTCAGATAGGGGATCGGTACCCGGCGCGGAATCCTCTTCGGAAAAATTTGAAATGGCCTGGGGATGGTCATGATGCATTTTGGGGGGCCTCCGGAACTCTGATTTGGGTTGAATTGGCGCGTATGCTTCCACCTTATCTCATAGTCGAACGCGACCTGAGACAGGTTGCGGATGGTTACGAGCGTTTCCTTACTCATTTCTCCGTATATAATCGTTTCGATATCCGGGAGACGGTTCCAGGTCATCGAACGCAACGGAATCCCGGATCCATTTCGGCGTCGTTCGTCATGCAAGCTCGCACGATCTAGCAAGTATTTTCAACCCGTAAAGAGAGAATCGATGAAGTCTTGGCCTCTGCTGTTTGCAATCGTGCTGACCTTGGGCTCGCCGTGCTGCCAGGCGGCTGATGTTTCCGTGAAGACTACAATCCCGCCTGCGATCACCGTGTCGGAGGGCGAAATCACCATTCCTACCTACGAACAAGTGGGCAGATATATGCAGCCACCGCTGTTCAACGATTCGACGCTGACCGGACTGTACCCATTTACGACCTATAAGAGGCAATTTAAAGAAGGCAGCCCGTTCCCTGAGAAATATCGTGCCGTCTTTGTTGATAGCCGGTATTTCAGGCTGACCTACATTCCAGAGTTGGGCGGCCGGTTCTTCTCTGTATATGACAAAGTGCATCATCGGCAGATGTTTTATCGAAACGATGTGATTAAGCCAACCCAGTTTAACCCGCGCTTTACATGGCCGCAGTCTGGCATTGAATTGACAGGTCCCTATGATGCCCACTCGCTTACATGGAAGGGTGAGCCTTACTGGTCGCACACGATCCTGAAGCATAAAAATGGCAGCGTCTCGGTTCTGCTGGGCGAAGAGGATCCCTTTTATCACATGGATCTAACGTATACGGCGACACTCTATCCCGATGTGGATGCGCTGGAGATCAGCACATTTTGCTACAACGGCACCGATGGGCAAAAACCGCAGATGTTATGGTCAAATGCTGCATTTCCGGTCACGCCGAAAACGCGATTTCTCTATCCCATGACGCAGACTGTGGGACATACGACAGGCGTGGTTTCACCATGGCCGATCTACAACGGAGTCGACCTGAGCTGGGCGCACAACAATATGCACATGCTGGGCGTGTTCGGAATCGACAGCTATGACAACTACGGCGGCTCATACGAGTTCGATCGCGACTACGGAGTTTTTCGCTACGCCGACCGTCGCGTTGTTCAGGGCATGAAGATGTGGACCTTCGGCTTTGGTCCGGGCTCGTTGGAAGTGGAGCACAGCTATACCGATAAAGCCGGCCCGTATTTTGAAGCGCAAAGCGGCCGCATGGTTTGGGATGGCCACTATGAGTGGGTATATCCGCATGAAGTCGAGCAGTGGCATGAATGGTGGATTCCGGTGGCCGGCATCAACGGCTTGACAACGATGAGTCGAGATGTCGCGCTGAACGTCGAAGTGCATCCTGGTTCGAATGGGGCGAATTCATCCGTGGACGTGGCGTTGTCGCCGGTGGTTCCTATCCAGAATGCAAAGCTGGTGGTAAAAGCTGCCAGTGGAGAACTGCTGGAAGCTACCGTGAATTTGATGCCGGGAACTCCGGTAAAGAAGAACGTCGATAGTGTCAGTGCTGCCGACCTCGCGTCGCTGAACGTACAAGTAATTGGGCCGGACGGCAAGTTATTGCTGGCGTACACCAAGCCTGCCACTCCTCCCGGCGGAGATATCACGCCGTTTGCCAAGGATCTAAAGGCAGCGCCCATTCCGTTGAACAAGATGACTGCCGAACAATTGGTCCTCTCAGCGGAGTTCAAGCAGAAGGACCTGAATGCGGACGAGGCAGAGACATTGGCCAATTTGGCGCTGAAGCGTGATCCGGGCTATTCCGTCGCGCACCAGTTGCTGGGCGTGCTGGAGTACGACCAGCATCACTATCAGCAGGCGGCAGAGCAATTTCAACAGGCCGTCGATCGCAACCCGTACGCGTCGGAATCCTGGTACTACCTGGCGATTTGCCAGTTGAAACTTGGACAGCCGAAGCAGGCGGAGCGGAATTTTTATTACATCTGGCCGGATAGCGTGTACTACGGCTCGCGTGAATACCAATTAGGCCTGCTGAATTTTCTGCGGCATGACGATGCGGCGGCGGCGCAGCATTTGCTGGGAGCCATCAATTCCAACGGCGAGGACCTGAAGGCGCGCCTTGTGCTCGCGATGACGCTCCGCGACCAAGGAAATAAATCTGGCGCGCTGGAGCAACTTGCCAAGGTGGAAGAAATCGATCCCGCCGATCGCGTGGCCCAAGCAGAACGGTTTTTTCTGACGGGCGATGCATCCGCAAAAACGAAATTATTGGACTTGATGGGCGAGCAGTCGGAAAGCGCCATTGAGGTGTCAATTTTTTATAGTTCGCTGGAGCGGTGGAACGATGCGACTGCAGTGCTGAAGATGGTCGAGCCGCCGAACAACAAAGATCCGTGGGGAACGCCGCCGATTTATTATTACGCGCTGGCGTATGACTTGAAACAAGCAGGGGACACTGCGGCAGCCTCGGCCGTTCGCAAGAAGGCGCAGGCAGCGGCTGGAATCGTAGAGCGCTTTCCATATCGTGCGGAGATGAAGGCACCGCTGGCCGACGCAGTGAAAGACGATCCGAGCGACACGGTCGCGCGCTTCGACCTTGCGTGTCTTCTGTACTATCGCGGACACAAGGCGGAGGCCATCCAACAATGGCAGGCCATCAACCAGATCAATCCATCTGATTTTGGCGCGCGGCGCGCTCTGGGACTGGCGTACGAAGAAGACGGAAATCTGGAGGCTGCCGTTCCGGAGTTGCAGAAGGCGGTTACCTTGAATCCGGATAGCGCTGACACGCTTGACGATCTTTCGGATCTCTACGCACGCACCGGCAAGTTTGACGAGCAAGTTGCGCTGTTGCAAAGAGCTGTCGCTCACGACCCGACGAATGATCATCTGGTTCAGGGATTGTTGACTGCCGATTTAATCCAGGGCAAGTTCCAGGCGGCGCAGGACATCATCGATCATCACACGTTTCTTCCTGTGCACCGGACCTACACCTTGCGCGATGCCTACCGTGAGTTGAAATACGGCCAGGGCGCACAGGCGTTCCACAAAGGGAATTACCAGGAAGCGCTCAACTTTTTCCAGTCCGCGCTCAAGCCGCCTGCGTCGCTGGGCATGGATGATTTCGAACTGCAGTCTGCACCGCGAATTTACTATTACATCGGTCGAACCTACGATGCGATGGGCGAGAAGCAGGAAGCCGAGCAGGCCTATAAAGACAGCGTGCGCGGGGTGGAACAACTCACTGGCGGCGGCAGCGACAGCTGGAGTCCGGAGAATTTTTTCATGATGTTCTCGCTGGATCGCCTCGGTCGCCGGAAGGAAGCGGAAGCCATGGTGCAGCAGTTCCAGACCGTCGCGGAGTCGCGTCATGAGTCGGCTGACCCGATGTATCGAGCGCGTTCGTATTACCTGCAGGCTTTGGTCGATGAATATAACGGCAATACGGATGGAGCCCATAAGCTGATGGCTCAGGCAGTGCAAATTGAGCCGGACTACATTGGGCCGCGATTCGAATTGCGTGGCGATGCGATCGATCCGACGACGAACCCTGGCAGCCGCTGACGATAGCAAAACAATGATGAGGAGACAGATGAACTGGACGAAGCGTTGCAACATTCTTGCCGGAACTTTGCTGGCGATGACACTCACCGCGACCGCAGCCGTGGGAGCCACCACGGTGAACACATCTGGCGATGCGCGCATGCCGTCAAAGCTGATTCTGCCTTCCACCGTCCTGGAGCGGAGAGGCGAGGTACCGGTGGTGTATCGGTTGAGCCAGGGATTTACCGGCCACGCGACACTGCACGTGCTCTGGACCGACAGCCTGGGTCGTACGGTAGAAGATAAGACCCTGCCGGCGGATCTGCTGGATGAAACCGACATCACGTTTCCGATCGACATGTCGCTGGCTGTCGCCATGAAGAATCATCTTCACGTGGACCTGACGCTGAATGGAAAAGACATCAAGGGCGCGCCCTACAACCAAACCGAAACCGCCGATGCGGACTTTGTTGCACGGCCGCCCTATACCGGTTGGAAAGATTATGTCGTGATGATGTGGCAGAACTACCCGGAGAACCTTGTCGCCTCGTTCAAGGACATCGGTATCAACGGCGCCACATATTCCAGCCGCCGCATCCCGCTGCCGGATTTTTTGATCGACAATAATGTTCGCTGGTACTCCGAAAGTCTCGCCACCGATTACTACTCCGAATATCACCGCTGGCGTCCGGACCGGCCGGTAGGATGGTCATTTATTCAGGCAAAGAAGCTGTACCAGGAAGATCCCAACAGCCTGGCGGCTTTCAAGCGTCATCCCAGTTTCTGGGATCCGTATTGGCGCAAGCTCGTCCATGATCGCGGCGTTGCAACGGCGGAACGACTTGCGCCGTATCGGCCATATTTTTATAGCCTCGCTGATGAATCGGGAATCGCGGAGCTGGAGGCCGCGTGGGACTTTGACTTTTCCGATGAGTCGCTGGTGCCGATGCGCCGCTGGCTGCAGACACAATACGGCAGCCTGGGTGCGCTGAATCAGGAATGGGGCACGAACTTTACCAACTGGAACCTGGTGATGCCGTTGACAACCAACCAGGCCATGAAACGCACCGACGGAAATTATGCTGCGTGGGCGGACTTTAAAGAGTGGATGGATATTTCCTACGCGGATGCGTTGAAGATGGGAGTGGATGCGATTCACGAGGGTGATCCGCAAGCCTACGTCGCCATTGGCGGTGGCCAGATGCCTGGATGGGGTGGGTATGACTACTCTCGCATTTCGAAAGTGCTCAACGCAATTGAACCGTACGACATTGGTCGAAGTGTCGACATCGTTCATTCGCTCAATCCAAATATGGTGATCATGAGCACCAGCTTTGCTGCAGGCGACCGCGAGCGTCAGCGAGTCTGGTATGAGTTGCTGCATGGCAATCGCGGATTGATTATTTGGGATGAGGGCGAAAAATACATCCAGAAAGATGGTCAGCCAAGTGCGGTCGGCAAGGAGGCAGGCGAACTCTACAACGCGATTCGTGGAGGCGAGGGCGCGCTGATCATTAACAGCCAACTGGTGAACAACCGGATCGCGATTCACTATTCGCAACCCAGCCTGCGCACCCAGTGGATGCTGGAGCGGCGTCCGGATGGCGACGCCTGGATGACCCGCAGTCCTGAGTATGAACGCTCGACCAACAACTTTATGCGGCTGCGCGAGTCCTGGTGCAATTTGATTGAAGACGAAGGATTGCAGCCGAACTTCGTCTCTTACGACCAGGTGGAGCAAGGCGATCTGCTGAAGGGCGGCTATCACGTGCTGGTGCTGCCGGAGTCCAGCTCGTTATCGAAAGCCGAGGCGAATGCGATTCGCGAATTTGTCGCGCAGGGTGGCATCGCGATTGCAGATGGAATTCCAGGAACCTACGATGAACATAGCCGCAAGCTTCCTGCTTCGTCGCTGGCGGATCTTTTCGCAGGTCCAAATACGGAGCAGGTGAATGTGCATCCCTACGGCAAGGGCAAAGCGATTCTGCTGAATGTCGATATCGTCAGCTATCTGCAAAACCGTCTCGATGGAAAGGAAGGTCCCGTTCACGAACTGATCGAGCAGCTACTGCGTTCGAATGACGTTCGTCCAAGATTCGCGGTCGAGGATGCGGCCGGCCATTCCGTCGTGGGTATTGATGTACATGTCTTCGCCGATGGCGGCGTACGGATCATCACGCTCCAGTCCAACCCACAATTGCGAGTGAATGAGCTGGGGCCGGCGGATTTCCGATCCAACGAGCGGTTTACCAAGCCCACGACCGTGCATCTGCATCTTCCAAACGCGATGTACTTGTATGACACCATGGCAAACAAGGATCTGGGCGAGAAGAAGGAGCTGACTCTCACTGTCGGGCCATATGATCCGACGATCCTGGTAGCTAGCGATACTCCTTTGCCGCAGATGCAAGTGTCCGCTCCGCAACAGGTACAACGCGGTACGATTGCGAATATCGCGATTCATGCCGCTCCGTCGCAAGCGGACCTGAGCATCTTTCATGTTGATGTTGTCGATCCCAACGGAAATCGCCAGGCCTTTTATTCTGGAAATGTCCTCGCGCGTCAAGGTGCGGGAGTCAAGTCGATTCCGTTTGCCGTCAACGACACGCCCGGTAAGTGGACCATTGACGTCCGTGACATAATGAGCGGGCGAAGCGTCCAACAAACGATAGACCTGCAATAGAGAAGCTCTTTCACCGGAAAAGGAACGGATCGATGCAAAAGAAATTCTTCTTGACGCTCGTGACTGCGGGGTTGATTGCCGCGGGTTCGCAGCGCTTGCAGGCGCAGGTGTATTCACCGCAGATCACCAAGGTGGGCGAAGTAGACACCAGCAATATGACGAGCCTGGTGCAAGGGATTTATCAGCAATACCATGCCACGACCGACCGCGAAAAAGCCGAGGCAATCTGGCGCTTCTACCTGACGGATGGGCGGTTCGTGAAGCCGGGAATGTTCTATCACCTGCTGGGCTACGCCTATGAGGAGCCGGTGGGCCAGGTGCTTGATCCCATCAAGCTGCTGAACAGTTATGGCTTCGGCCTCTGCTATCAGATTGGACCTTTGATGGCGGCTACCTATGATGCCGGCGGATTCAAGCATTCGCGCGTCTGGTTTCTGACAGGTCACACTGTCGCCGAGGTATATTACGACGGCGCCTACCACATGTTCGATTCCGATGAGATGGGCTATAACCCGATTGGAAGCGGGCCACTGAAGCAGCGCGATGTCGCTTCTGTCTGGCAGTTGGAACATGACGGCAGCATCATGACGAGGAACGTCACTGGACCGACGACATCGAATCCGAAGACGGTCGACTATCCGTGGTATCCGGCAGATGTTCGCGCGGGAGATGTGAAGGATCTCGCCGAGCTGTACACCAGCATCAACGATAACTATCTCTACGCATATCGGCGCTATCCCGAAGGCCACACCATGGATTTTGTACTGCGTCCCGGGGAGCGAATGATTCGCTACTATCATCCCACGCCTCCGGGAACCTTCTATCTGCCGTATACCTACGACGGCCAGGAGTGGAAGATTCTTCCGGATTTTGCGCAGTTCAAGTTGCCGCCGTCGGCGGGTCCGCATAGCGAGAAAGATGCTCGTACCTGGGCTACTGGCAGGATTGAGTATCGACCCGCCGACATTTCCAGCGACCTGACGCGCAATGGTGACGACGCGACGTATACCTTTTCCATGCCATCGCCCTACGTGATCATCGACGCGCATTTTTCTGTTCAGGCCGTCCTGCCGACAGCACAAGATAAATTGACGGCCGCGACCTCGATCGATGGCGGCCGCAGCTGGACAGATAGCGCCTCGCTCATCGGCCCATTCAACGGCCCCTGGAAGATTCATGCAGCGGACCTGCCGGGCGCGCAGGGACATCGCACAACTGTGTCGGGAACCTATGGATATCTAGTTCGGTTTATACTGCACGGGCCATCGAATCAGTTGCCATCGCTGCAGGGTGTCTTCCTGACCACGATATTTCAGTTGAACCCACGGACGCTTCCTTCGCTGACGCCTGGCGAAAATCAATTTGAATATCGCGCCGGGAAAGATGTAAGAACGGAATTGCCGGTGAGCCCCTCGCGGTTGAACGAGTATGCGGACAAAGTTGAGAACGCCAGCTACGTGTCTCAGGGCGGACAGGGTTACTGGATCAACGACGGGGATCATCCGGCAGATGTTGTCTTTGAAGTTTCCGCTAAAGATGGCGATCTCAGCGGCTTCGATGTCGGTGGCAGGTTCCTCGACCTGGCCGGTGGGATTGCTCCGAATAAATTTACGGCGGAGATTCGCCACGTCACTCCATGGCCTGCGAATCGCAAGGGCCCAGGCTCGGCTTCTATTTCCTGGTCGGCAAGTAGTCATGGACCTTGGAAAACATTGTGGACCTACGATCCCAAGCTGAAGTGGCTCGACGGTCAGCCCATCAAGCAGGTGCTGCGCTGGCCGGAGGTAGACCATAGCGTGCGAGATCTGCCCGCGGGAATGAAACGCGTCTACGTTCGTTATCGATTTGACGGGCTGGCGATCGATCATTTTCGGCTTGCCAGCATTCGCCCGGAAAATTCTTCGGCGACGCAGCATCTGAGGATCACACAAATCTGGGAGGAGAGTGGCATGCAACGTGAGTTCCACAAAGACATTCCGAACGCGAACGTTGCGCAAGCCTATCAGATCTCAATTCCGAATAAAGCAGATGTCACCAATGTCGCACTCATACTCGACTGCCCACCACAATAGAACCAGTCGGATTACGATAGAAAAGGATGACGCGTTGCGAGTGTAGCGAATTGCCGCTACCTAACCAAGAAATGTTCCCGCGTGAACGAACGAGTTTTGACGTACGGCGTTACCATGGCAGAGGATCGGTCAGCGTTTGCAGAACAAGGAGTGGTGTCGATGTCGTCTACTCGTCGTGATTTTCTAGTTGGCCTGGGTGCAACGGCTGCGGCAGTTTCTGTTCCAGCGCGGGCTGCGCATGCCCTTGTCAGTGACTCATTGTTATATCCCCCCACAGATTTGTCTTACTTCGACACGCCCATCCATCACGGACCGATGAAGATCCGGATTGGCTATGCTGCCATTACGTGGAAAGAAAACGATAATCAGGCGATCGAGGACATTTCAGCGGTCGGTTATCCTGGCATTCAGCTGCGCGCCAACGTTCTCGGCGAATATCCTGACCCGCAGGCGCTGCAAGGCGTATTGGCCAAGCACAATCTAACCTTCGTGACCTTGTCGAGTGGTGACGCTCCGCTGGACCCCACAGTGGAGAAAAAAAGTCTGGAAACGCACGCCGCTCACGCCCGCTATCTGCATCAGGCAGGCGGAAAATACCTGCAGGTGATCGGCACGTTTGCGCAGAAGACGTACACTCCTAGCGATTACAAGCGGGAAGGGATGCTGCTGACGGAAATTGGCAAGCGCGCCGCAGATTATGGAATCCAGACAGGCTTTCACAATCACATGGGATCGATCGGGCAAACTCCCGAACAGGTGGAAGCGATTCTCGATGCCGCCGATCCTCGCTACGTGAAGCTGGAACTGGACACGGGCCACTATGTTCAGGGTGGAGGCGATCCGGCGGAAGCGATCCGCAAGTATCACGATCGACTGCTGTTTTTGCACCTGAAGGATGTTGAGCCGGCGGCGACAAAGAGCGGCTATCAATTTGTCGAGCTAGGGCAGGGGAGAGTCAACTTCGTCGCCATCTTTGATGCATTGCGGTCGACCCACTTTAGAGGTTGGGGCGTGGTGGAACTGGATGGGGAGCGAACTGGCGCGACCCGCACGCCGAAACAATCCGCGGAAATGAGCAAGGATTATTTAATCCACAAGCTAGGAGTGCAGGTATGAGCTGTCCATTTCGCCTTGCTGTCATCAACGATGAAATTACGCAGGATTTTGGCCGCGCGTGCGAAATCGCGTCGAAAGATTTCGGCCTGAACTGGATTGAACTGCGCGGCATGTGGAACAAAAACATTGTCGATCTGGACTCGTCGGAAATCGCAGAAGCACGGAAGATTTTGGAGAAGAACAAGCTGCGCGTAACAGATATTGCGAGCCCATTATTCAAGGTGGATTGGCCGGGTGCGCCAGTTTCAAAGGTGTCGGAACGCCATGACCAATTTGGCGCCGACTTCGGTTTTAAGCAGCAGGAAAAGGTTCTGGAACGCTGCATTGAATTGGCGAAGGCGTTTCAAACGGATCGCATCCGCTGCTTCGATTTTTGGCGACTCGACGATCAGAAGCCCTATCGAGCTGCGATTAACGATAAGTTGCGCGAGGCTGCGGAACGGTGCGCGAAAGCCGATAAAATTCTGCTGCTGGAAAATGAAATGGCGTGCAATACGGCGACCGGAGCGGAAGCTGCGGCGGTGCTGCACGAGATTCCTAACAAGAACTTTATGCTGAATTGGGATCCGGGCAATGCGGCTGCGACTGGCAGCACGCCATATCCAAACGGGTTTGATCTGTTGCCGGAGAAACGCATTGGTCATTGCCACTGCAAAGATGTTGTGCGCAAGCCGGGTGGGGGATATGACTGGGCGCCCGTTGGAGCGGGGATCGTCGACTGGGTGGGACAATTCCGCGCATTTAAGCGCGATGGCTACCACTATGCTGTCAGCCTGGAGACGCATTGGCGCGGTGCCGGCACAGCGGAGGCCTCGACGCGCATCAGCATGAAGGGTCTAAAGGCGACGCTGGCAAAAGCTGGAATCCAATGCTAGGCGAGGCCCGGTAGGTTAATTAATCGGCGGCAGAAATGAAGCGCGGCCGGACAAGAAGATGATACCCATCGCCAGACTATAGATTGCAGTCAGCGCAGAGACCACGCGGAGAAATTGCGGACGATGCCGCGAGACGCCGAAGAGCCCGGCCGCTGAAGCCGTCATTACCGCATTCATCGTCAACAGACCCGCAAGGAACATTCCCAGCCCCAGCATGCCCAGGGCAGCGCCGCCGAGATTCGCTGCGAGCAAAAAAATCATCAACTGGCTTGGAGTTTCTGCTCCCAGTCCGTGAATGATGCCGATGACGAAAACGGAGCGCGCGTCGAAGTTTTTAGGAGGAGCGTAGGCTTCGACGGAAGCCCCTTGTTCTCGCCGCTTGAATGCCAGCCGTGCGCGGTGGTAGCCGGCGTGGAGCAACATATAGCGGCTTTTCGGAAGAGTGTCTTCTGGGCGAAACACCAGTGTTCCAAGAACGTAGATTCCGAGGACCAGCAAGGTAAGACCGACCAGCCGCTCCGCCCAGCGATCGATGCCCGCAGGCAGGTTGATTCCCAGCAAAATAACGATGGAGCCGAGTCCTGCGACAGTGAGCGCGTGGCCCAGGGCATAGATCATGCCGAGTTTCATGGCAACGCGTTTCGACGATTGCACGCTGACCACATCCGTGATCGCGGCAATGTGATCGTAGTCGAAGCCGTGGCGAAAGCCAAGCACAGCTGCGGTGATCAGGGCGGCGTAGAGCGTAGTATGCGTCGTCAAAATATCTTTCTGAATCAATTGCGTGCTGAATTAATTTCGGTCGGGTGCGGCGGTCACAACGTGGAGGACCGCTAGCAAATTCTGGGTAACTGCTCGCCGAACATTACATCCAGAATGCGCGTTCCACCTACGCGGGTCTGCATTCGCACCATACCGGGATGTTCTGAAACGACTTCTCCAATCATTTTCGCATCTCTGCCGAGCGGATGATTCTGCATGGTCTGGAGCACTGCATGCGCCGCTTCGGCCGCGACAATCGCCACAAGTTTTCCCTCATTTGCGACGTACAGCGGATCGAGTCCGAGGATTTCGCAGGCACCCTGTACGCTTTCGCGCACAGGAATCTGATCTTCGTGCAAAAACATTCCGACCTTTGATTGGGATGCGATCTCATTGAGTGTGGTCGCCACGCCACCGCGGGTTGGATCGCGCATGCAGTGCAGCGGATGACCGCCGTTTTGCCTCAGCGCAACCGCACCGCACGCATCCAGCATGCAATCGACGAGGCCATTCAGTGCCGCGCAATCGCTTTCAATTGCACCTTCGAATTCCAGGTTCTCGCGCTTCGACATGATTGCCATGCCGTGGTCGCCGATGTAGCCGCTCAACAGGATCTTGTCGCCGGGACGCGCGCGGTTGGCGGAGATGTTTACGTCTCGTTCAATGGCGCCGATGCCGGTGGTCGTAATGAAAAGCTTGTCACCCTTGCCGCGATTCACCACTTTGGTGTCGCCGGTCACCAACTGCACACCGGCTTTGCGTGCCGCAGTGCCCATCGATTCCACAACGCGCCGCAATTCTTCTGCGGGCAATCCTTCTTCCAGGATGAATGCCGCCGCCAGATACAGCGGACGGGCGCCGCTCATCGCCAGATCGTTTACAGTGCCATTGATGGCCAGTGTGCCAATATCGCCACCGGGAAAAAAGATGGGCGTAACGACGAAGCTGTCCGTAGTGAAGGCCAGCCGATCACCGTTGATTTGCAGCACTGCCTGATCGTCCAGCTTGTCGAGAATGGGATTTGCGAAGGCCCGCAGAAAAACCTTGTCGATCAGTTCCGACGTCAGCTTGCCGCCGCTGCCATGGCCCAGCACAATATTTTTATGCTGGAAGATCGGCAAAGGACAGCTGCCGAATAAAGGATTTGGTATTTCCGTCGTCGGATTCTGCGAAAAGGAACTGGAGCTTGGCGCTGCAACCGGCGCATTGGCGGCAGAGTCGTTTCGAGTCACGCTGCGCCTCCAACAGAATGGATTGGAACGTCAACGCCTTTGCTCTGATTCAGATGACGCCCGTAGGCATAATAGGCGGCACAGGCACCTTCCGCGGAAACCATCGTCGCTCCCAGTGGGTTTTGTGGCGTGCACAGAGTACCAAACACCGGACAGTCCTTCGGCTTCTTGATGCCGCGGAGAATTTCTCCGCTGATGCAGATTGCCGACTCGCGGGTCGCAATCTGGGCCACATCAAAAAGCTTCTCGGCGTCGTGGTCGGCGAACTCCGAGCGAAGATGATAGCCGCTGTGCGGAATGGTGCCGATGCCGCGCCAATTTCGATCGCCGACCTGAAAGACCTGGAACACGAGCTTCTGCGCGGTCTTGTTTCCTTCGCGATCCAGAATGCGCGAGTACTGATTCTCGACTTCGCCGCGTTCTGTTTCCAGTTGGCGAATCGTCATCAAGGTTCCCTGAAGAATGTCGAGCGGCTCGAAGCCGCTGACAACGATGGGCACATGATATTTGGCGCTGATAGGTTCGTATTCTTCGTAACCCATGACGGCGCAAACATGTCCGGGTCCAAGAAATCCCTGCACGCGATTTTCGGGAGATTGCAAAATTGCCGCCAGCGCGGGTGGAACCAAAACGTGCGACACCAATAACGAGACGTTCTTCAAGCCCTCCTGCTTGGCGCGCCAGGCCAGCATGGCGTTTGCGGGAGCGGTGGTCTCAAACCCAATCGCGAAGAAAACGACCTTCTTATCTGGATTGGCTTGCGCAATCTTGATGCAGTCAATCGGCGAGTACACGACGCGAACGTCACCGCCCTCGGACTTGATGGTGAACAAGTCGCCCTCCGACCCGGGAACGCGCAGCATGTCTCCGAAGGAGCAGAAGATCACGTCCGGCATGCGGGCAATTGCGTGCGCCTTGTCGATCATTTCCAGCGGCGTCACACAGACCGGGCAACCGGGACCGTGCACCAGTTCCACGCCTTCGGGCAACAGATAATCGATTCCGTTTTTGACGATCGAGTGAGTCTGGCCACCGCAAACCTCCATGATCACCCAGGGCTTGGTTTGTACGCGTTGAATTTCGTCCACGATTTTTCGGGCGACTCGCCCATCGCGATATTCATCGAGATACTTCATCAGTCGCCCTCCTTGCCGCGAGTCACCCCGTTTGCGGGGGGCGTGGCGCCGTTCTCGGCAGCCGTTGTTGGGTGAGGCGTTTGAGAATGTCTGTCCCGCTCATCCACCACCGGAGCCATCAATTCGGAAAGCTGATCCATATCTTCCAGAATTTGATAGGTGCGATGGGCTTCTTCTTCATCCACCTTGCTGATGGCAAATCCGACATGAACCAGAACATATTCGCCGACCCTGGTGTCGGGCACATATTCCAGGCAAGCCTCGCGGATGATTCCGCCGAACTGCACTCTCGCCATTCGCATGCCGCCTTGGTCGAAGGCTTCGATAACTTTACCCGGAATGGCCAGACACATAGTTGGTCTCCTTACTCTTGTTCCCGCCGCAGAATCGCATTCGCAATCGCCGCCTGCCCCAGGGAAATTCCACCATCATTCGGCGGCACCAGGGCGTGGAGGAAAACCTGAAACCCATCTTTATCTAAGTCTCTTACCGTGTGTTTTAGCAAATGCATATTTTGGAATACGCCGCCGCTTAGGCAAACCCTGGTCAATTGTTCCTGCTGACGAATCCGACGGCATACGTCGATGATGGCGGCAGCCACGGTGTTGTGAAAGCGCGCGGAAATAAGACCGACGCTTGTGCCGTGAGCCAGATCTCGCACAATTTCTTCGACCATTGGCCGCATATCCACTTGCATTGGCTCAACGTTTTCTAAATGGAAGGAATAGTGATCGTCCACTCCCGGCTGGGCTGCAGATTCCAACGCGATGGCTGCCTGCCCCTCGAACGTCACTTCGGACCCCAGACCGACCAGGGCGGCCACGGCATCGAACAGCCGGCCGCTCGAAGAAGTTTCAATCGACTGGATACGGCGGGCGATCATCGCGTCGACTATGGCGATTTGTTTTTGGGGTACTCGATGAAGGAAATGCAATCTCTCGGGGAGTGATCCGTTACCGAACGTATCCCGCACATAGCTGAGAGCCATGCGCCAGGGCTGGCGCACCGCGGCGTCGCCACCAGGCAGAGGAAGATAGCGCAGGTGGGCCCGTCGTTCGAATGTTTCCAGATCGGCAACTAGAAATTCTCCGCCCCAGATTTTTCCATCGGTGCCATAGCCGGTGCCGTCGAAGGCCACTCCGATGACTTTGCCCTGCAAATGATTTTCTGCCATGCAACTTGCGATGTGCGCATGATGGTGTTGCACGCCAATTTTGCGTTCAATCGGCAATGAAAGCGCGAACTGGGTGCTGCGATAGTTCGGGTGCAGGTCATAGGCGACTCCCTGTGGTTCTGCACGGAACAATTTTTTCAGGTTCGCGAGGGTTTCCTGAAAAAAACACAGCGTCTCAAAATTTTCCAGGTCACCAATATGTTGGCTGAGAATGGCGTAATGATCCTTCGTCAGGCAGAACGTGTGTTTCAGTTCGGCCCCGCACGCCAGCAGATCCTGCATCGGGGCGCCAAGATCGATCGCCTGCGGCACATAGCCGCGGGATCGACGCATCACCCGCTCGCGGCCGTCGAAGGTTCGTACCACAGAGTCGTCGGCGCGCATATGGATGCCGCGATTGTGAAATAAAAACCAATCTGCAACCGGCTCCAGTTGCTGCCAGGCTTCTTCGTTGGAAATGACGATGGGTTCTTCGCTCAGGTTGCCGCTGGTCATCACCAGGGCTGCGAATTGCGAGGCATCTTGCGGCGAGTCGCTGAAGAGCAAATAGTGCAGCGGAGTGTACGGCAGCATGACGCCGATGGAATCGTTGCCGGGTGCAATTGAGCGGGAAAGATTCGTCTCTGGATGGCGTTCGAGAATCACGATGGGTCGGCGAGGGCTTTGTAATGCGGCTCGGTCGGCTTCTGTGACGATACAAAATTTCTCCACCTCGGCCAGGTCGCGTGCCATCAGGGCAAACGGCTTGTCGCTGCGATGCTTGCGATGGCGAAGTTGCCGCACGGCGGCATCATCCTGCGCGTCACAGGCAAGCAGAAAACCGCCCAACCCTTTCACTGCGATCAGGCGTCCCGCGTGCAACAGGTCGCGAACGCGCTGCAATGTTGTGAGCGAAGACCGCTGCGCTGCAAGAAAATCGCTGGCAGCGGGCAGGTGCGAGTCGCGGCTATGCCGGCGGCTTTCGGCCAGCACCAGGCTTGGCCCGCAGGCGGGACACGCATTGGGCTGAGCGTGAAATCGTCGATTTGCAGGGTTTTCATATTCCGCCTGACAGAGTGCGCACATGCGAAACGAGGCCATGGTGGTTGTCGGGCGATCGTAGGGAATATCCTGAATGATCGTGTAGCGCGGTCCGCAGTTGGTGCAGTTGGTAAATGCGTAGCCGTAGCGGCGGTTTGCCGGATCGCCAAAGTCATGCCAGCAATCTGTACAGGTGGCCACGTCCGGGGAGATGAAGGCGAATGCGTCTTCCTCCTCGCGGCTGGGATGAATGGAAAAGTCACTTGCATTTTGCAAGGAAATTTCCTCCAGAGCGATCTCAATAATTTGTGCCAGGGGCGGCGGGCTGGTGTGCAAACTATGGAGAAATTGCTCAATGGCCTGGTTTGGGCCCTCGATTTCGACCGTCACTCCAGATGAGGAATTCAGGATGAAGCCCGCCAACTGCAGGGATTGGGCCAGATTGTAGACGAAGGGACGGAAGCCGACCCCCTGCACCACTCCCCGGATCGAGAGGCGTTTGCGGATTCTTGGGAGAGAACGGCTTGTGGCCATGGACGGTCCTGGGTTGCGCGTCCGATATGCGGGACGGCGAACGTAGCGGCTGTCTCCTAGCGTATACGACAAGAAAGGCGACCGCTTTCATCCATAGAAAGAAGCTTGGCCTGCGCACATCGGTCGGCGGTTCATCCGCATCCAAGTCGGGATGAAATGGATCGTGATTGCAACACTCGGCTTGATCACCCTTTGCGGTTGTGCTCGCTCCAGTCCGAGTCCCGACCAGATTCGCCAGCAGACCGCCAACGCAACGGCGGAGGCAGCGCGCGATACCAAAGCGATCGCACAGGGAATTGTCGAAGGACTGAAGACCAAGGGGCCGCTCAACATTAACCACGCGTCGAAAGACCAGCTGGAGACATTGCCCGGCATCGACGGTACCGCGGCAGACAGAATTATCGCGGGGCGGCCATATAAGGATTCGGATGAGCTCCTGCGCCGGCACATTATTTCGCGAGCCGAGTATCACCAGATTGAAACCAAGATCGAAACGCGATGACAGTGATTGCAATTGAGCCGGCAAGGTCCCAACCGCAGCGCAGCGCTGCGCTGCTCTTGCGCACATGTCCTTCGCCGTACGAAGTTAGCTCGATGCCAATTCTTTCGCGCGTTGTGCCGCACGCATCACAGCTTTGATCAGAGTGACGCGCACTCCGCCTTCTTCCAGTTCTAGAATCCCGTCGATGGTGCAGCCTGCGGGGGTTGTGACCGCGTCTTTCAGCAGCGCCGGATGGCTGCCGGTTTCAAGCACCATGGTGGCAGCGCCCAATACCATTTGCGCGGCCAGAAAAGTGGCGATGTCGCGCGGCAGGCCGACCTTGACGCCACCCTCCGCAAGCGACTCCAGAATGATATAGATGTACGCGGGGCCGCTGGCGGACAGCGCGGTGACGGCGTCCATATGCTTCTCATCCACAGTGACCGTGCGACCAACGCTGGCAAAAACCTGTTCCGCGATCGCGAGTTGCTCGTCGGTGACGAACTTGCCGCGGCAAAGCGCAGTCGCCCCGCAACCCAGCAACGACGGCGTGTTGGGCATGGCGCGAATGACGGCCAGGTCGATGCCAGCAGCTTTTTCAATGGCGCCAGTTTTGACCGATGCAGCAAACGAGATGATCGTTTTCTTCGCGGTCAGCGCAGGACGGATCTGCGCCAGAACTTCCGGCACTGTCTGCGGCTTGACACCCAGCAGGATCAGATCGCTGTTGCGCGCGGCGGCTAGGTTGTCGGTGGAAACAGACACTCCCCATTGTTCAGATAGCATCTTCGCTCGCTCCGGATGTTGCACGGTGGCGCGGATATTTTCCGGACGGAACAGCCCATTTTTCAGGAATGCCTGAAGCAGAATGCCGCCCATTTTGCCCGCTCCGAGCATCGCAACTTTAGTTTTGGAGGTGGCTGCTTGTTCCAGTGTGGATTTTTCTTTTTTCTTCGGCATCAACTTAGTTTCCTTCTGTCGTTCGACTAGAAATCTTGTGCGTCATGGTTTGTCCAGCGGGTTTTTGCTGTTGCTGTTGAATCCAGGCCTCGACGCGCTGCTGCAGGATATCGAGCGGCAACGCTCCAGAGTCGAGCACCTCATCGTGAAAGGCACGAAGATCAAAATTCTTTCCGAGCGCTTTCTGCGCCTC